>JBDTLS010000024.1:0-19910 GCA_039934655.1 Sphingobium sp. | reverse complement strand
CGATGCGCTGGTATGGGCAATCCGCAGGCGTGGCATGAAGCCGAGCTGAATTGCCTGCTGCGTGACCGAAAAGGCACCCGAGATAACCGCCTGCGACGCAATAATCGCCGCGAGCGTTGCTATGCCGATCAACGGCAGTTGCAGCCATTGTGGCGCAAGATGATAAAAGGGACTGGACAGTGCAGAACCATCGCGGACGAGCAAAGCGCCTTGTCCAAGATAATTCATCATCAATGCGGGTAACACGAACACCAACCATGAGACGCGAATGGGTTTACGACCGAAATGCCCCATGTCCGCATAAAGCGCCTCCGCCCCGGTAACCGCGAGCACCACCGAGCCGAGCGCGAGGAACGCTCGCATCGGATCAGTTGCAAAAAACATCACCGCCCAATAAGGATTGAGCGCGGCCAGGATAAACGGCGTTTTCCAAATGCTGAGCACGCCGAGGACCGTGATACATAAGAAATAAGTAAGCATGATCGGGCCGAACAAGGCGGCCACGCGGTTGGTGCCGCCACTTTGAATCGAGAACAGCCCTACCAACACGAGAATAGCGGTGGGCACGATCATTTGCCCCAGATTAGGGTTGTAAATCGCCAGACCTTCGACCGCAGACAACACGGACACGGCGGGCGTAATCATCGAATCGCCATAAAACAGCGCTGTCGCGAACACGCCCAGCAACACAATGCCTGATGTCCATTTGCGGTTGTCCGTATGGCGGTTGATCAGCGCCAGCAAGGCGAGGCTCCCGCCTTCGCCCTTGTTATCGGCGCGCATGATGATCGTCACATATTTGAGCGTGACCACCAGCATCATCGACCAGAACATCAGGCTGATGACACCCATGATATGGCTGATGTCGAGCGTGAGCTTGTGGTGCCCGGCAAAGGTTTCGCGAAACGCATAAAGCGGGCTGGTGCCGATATCGCCGAACACGATGCCGATGGCGCCGACAGCGAGTTTGATTACCGAACCGCTATGATCCGAATGGGAATGCGAAGCCGGGGTTGCGTTGGCCTCCGCAGCGGGCGGAGTCGCGCTTGTATCTTCAGGCATAGAACCAAAATTCTGTTGTCATGCTGAACCGTGCCGCTTTCACGACGTGCTCCCCCGGGCGACCAGTGGCGGCGGCGTAGCACAGCGCTTGGTGCGGTGCAACAAGCTGGCTCATTGGCCCGCACCCTCGCGTTTGGCGCCCTGTCCGGACAGCGCATTGTCGATCATGGCGATGTCACGTTCCAGTTGACCATGCAGATCGCTTTTGACGGGAACCTTGGGCAGGAGCGCGCTCCAGATGTCCCGCGCGCGCTGCAATTGCCCGGAGCGTGCCAGCGCCAGACCATAGAAAAAGGGCGGCGAAATAGCATCGGGCGATGCTATGCTTGCCTGACGATAGGCATATTCGGCGGATGGCGAGACAATCCCGCCGCCATGCGCGACGAGGGCATTGCCCATGCCCACCCACAGATCGGCGTTGTTCGGATTGGCGCGCAGGGCGGAGATGAGAATATTGGCGGCGTCCTGCGTCTTGCCTTGCCGCCCCAGCCCATCGGACACAGTCAGCCACATCGCGGCGTTGCCATAATGCTCGCCCAGACCGCGGCGCAGGGTCGCGAGATTCTCATCAAACGGCGTGACCTGCGTTTCGGCGGATCGGGGTGCGCCATTAAGGTCGGGATGCCCCTGCCATGCGTATCCGGCGATGCCGATCAACAATGTCGCAGCCACCAGTTCCCATGTGGCGCGCGGCAAGCGGCCAAGCAGGGTCATGGCGAGGGCGACCGTGGCGGCGAGAGTGAGGGAGATGATCCAGCCCATATCAGCACCCCTTGCCTGTGCGGCGGATGCGCGCGGTCACAATCGCGCCGCCGATCAGGATCAGGACGATCGGCGCGGCCCACAATGGCCATGTGATCGGCTCTACGGTGGGTTCATAGCTTATCCAGTCGCCATAGCGCGCGATCAGCCATGCGCGGATTGCTTCGGGATCTTCGCCCTGGGCAATGCGCTCGCGGATTTGCGAGCGCAGATCGGCGGCCATGCTGGCGTTGCTGTCGGCGATCGACTGGCTTTGGCAGGTGAGGCAGCGGATGGTCTGCATCAGGTTATGCGCTTTGGCTTCGAGCACCGGGTCGGCAAGCTGACGATTCGCATAAGGGGCGGGGGGCAGCGCGGTTTGCGCCATCAGCGGCGCCGCGACCATCAGCAGCAGTGGGGCCAGTGCGCGCTTCATTGCGCCTCTCTCAATCGTTGGAGAATATCCGCGACGTCATCCGCGCGAATATCACCGATATGCTGATGCACGATGCGGCCGCGCCCGTCGATAATGAAGGTTTCCGGCACCCCGGACGAGCCGATGGAGAGTTGCACCGCGCTGCGTGCATCAAGGCCGATCCGGTCATAGGGGTTGCCGTAGCGGGCGAGGAAGCGGTCGACATCGCCGCGCGCATCGCGAATGGCGACGCCGTCGATATGTGCGCCCGCCTGTTTGAGCAATGCCAGTTGCGGGGCTTCGGCTGCGCAGGGAACGCACCAGCTCGCGAAGATATTGAGCAGGCGCGGCTTGCCATCGCGCAGATCGGTGCTGCGGAGCGCCGGGCGATCGCTGGCGGCAGCGGGCAGGTTGAAAGCGGGTAACGGCTTGCCGATCATCTGCGAATCGATGGTGCGGCTTTCGGGATAGCTCAATGCATAAAGGAACAGCGCCCCCAGGCCGAGGAACAGCCCAAGCGGCAGCCACAAGAGCCAGCGGTTCATGCCGACACCCTCCGCCGCAAGCGGAGCATCCAGCCGCGTCGTTCGCGCCCGACCAGTGCCAGCGCACCGCCGCCCGCGATCATCATGCCGCCCAGCCAGATCAGCGTCACAAACGGTTTCCACCATATCCGCACCTGCCAGCGGCCATCTTCGGTGGCATCGCCCAGCACGACATAAAGCTGCCCGTCCCAGCGGGTCAGGATTGCTGATTCGGTGGTGCTGGTCGGCGGATTGCTGAAGAAGCGGCTTTGCGGGGCCATCTCTATCACGTCATCGCCGCGCTGCGCGGTGATATTACCCTGCAACGCTGTCCAGTTGTCACCCGCGACCGGCATGATGTTGTTGAGTTTGAGCGTCCAGCCCGCCGTAGTGACAGCCTGCGAAGGTGCCATCGCGATCAGCTTTTCGGTCGTGAAGGCGCTGTCGCTCGCCATGCCCGCCACGCTGACGGCGCAGCCCAGATGCGCAAGCACCATGCCATAGGTGAACAGCGGTGTGCGGCGCAGATTGCGTTTCCACAACGGAGCGAGGCTGCCGACCGCCACGCCTGCGGCAATCACCAAACCGGCAATGGGGAGGAAGCCCATGTGCGCGGGGGCTATCGCTATGACGATGCCCAGTGCCGCCAACGCAATCAGCGCAGGCCAAAGAATCCGCTTTGCGACTACACCCATCTGATCCTTGCGCCAGCGGGTCAGCGGCCCGGCCACCATCACCACCATCAGCGCCAACGCTATCGGTCCGGTGATGCGGTTGAAATAGGGCGGGCCGACCGACACTTTATGCCCGAACGCCTCTGTCATCAGCGGATAAAGCGTGCCGATCAGCACGACGCCCAGCAATACTGTCAGCAGCAGATTGTTGAGCACCAGCATCGTTTCGCGGCTGGACAGTTCAAATTGCTTGCCTTCGCGCACGGTGCCGACCCGTGCACCGAACAGCGCCAGTGCGCCGCCGATATAGAGCGTGAGCAGCGCGAGGATGAAGGTGCCGCGTTGCGGATCGACCGCGAACGCGTGCACGCTGGTCAAGATGCCCGATCGCACCAGAAAAGTACCGACCATCGACATCGAAAAGGCGACCACCGCCAGCATCACCGTCCACGCGCGCAACGCATCGCGCGTCGCCAACACCGTCACCGAATGGAGCAGCGCGGTGGCGGCGAGCCACGGCATCAGCGAGGCATTTTCGACCGGGTCCCAGAACCACCAGCCGCCCCAGCCGAGTTCATAATAGGCCCAGTAGCTGCCCGCCGTAATGCCAATGGTCAGCAGCACCCATGCGCCCAAGACCCACGGTCGCATGGCGCGCGCAAAGCCTGCATCGACATTGCGGGTCAGCAATGCGCCGAGCGCGAACGAAAACGCGACCGACAAGCCGACATAGCCGAGATAAAGCGTCGGTGGATGAAAGGCGAGGCCGGGATCCTGCAACAGCGGGTTCAGGCCCTGTCCATCGGCGGCCGCCGGATCGAGCCGCGCGAACGGGTTGGAGGCAAACAGCAGAAAGGCGTAGAAACCCAGACTGATCGCCGCCTGCGCACCGAGGGTTGCCATATGCGTGTCACGCCGCAGCGCGCGCTCGAACAGCGCAATGCCCGCTCCCGCCGCGCCCATCACTGTCACCCACAGCAACATCGACCCTTCATGATTGCCCCATGTGCCCGCGAATTTATACAACCACGGTTTGGCGCTATGGCTGTTGGCCGCGACCAGCGCCACCGACATATCGGATTGCATGAACAGGGTGACGAGCGACACGAACGCCAGCGCGCATAATAGTGCCTGACCAACGGCCGCAGGGCGCACGACGGCCAGCAAATCGGGCTTACCACCGACGAGGCCAAACCACGTCAACGCCAGTTGCAACAACGCCAGCGACGCCGAGAGCCACAATGCCGCCAACCCAAGCTCTGCGATCATTGGCCGGGGGCCCCCGTCATCTGGTGGGTCGTCTCGTTATATTTCATGCCGGCCATTTCGCGCGGCATATAGCGTTCGTCATGCTTGGCGAGCAGGTTGTTGGCGACGAATACGCTGTGATTGTCGAACGCGCCTTCGGCAATCATGCCCGATCCTTCGCGGAACAGATCGGGGGTGATGCCGCTGAATGTCGCGGGCACGGTTGCCTTGCCATCGGTCACGTCGAAGCGGATCGTCACGCCGTCGCCCTGTTTCTTCAAGGTGCCCTTGACCACCATGCCGCCCAGCCGGATTGCTTTGCCCGGTTCCATGCCTTTGGTTTTGGCATCCTGCGGTGTGTAGAAATAGGCGGCTTCGTCTTTCAGCGCCGAGGCAGCAAGCAGCGCCGCCCCGATCAGCGCGATGAGGGCAACCGTCACCAATATCAGCCGCTGATGTTTTGATTTCATGCCTGTGCGTCCCGGTCGCGCCGCAAGGCATCGGCGGCGCGTTCAGCCCGCACCATCATGCGCCAGCTTGCCCAGCTTACGAATGTCGTGCCGAGGAGGGTGATCGCATAAGCGGCGATAATGAACGGCCAGTGGTTCATGCGCGCTCCCCACTGCGCGCCATGCGCTGCATCCGCGCCTCGACTTTATTCTGTGCCAATATGGCACGCATCCGTATCAGCACGATCGCGCCGAACCACAGGGAAAAGCCCAGCATTGTCAACCCCAATGGCCACAGGATCGACCCGTCGATGGTCGATCCGCGCAGCGTGATGCTCGGCCCCTGATGCAGGCTGTTCCACCACACGACGCTGCGATTGATGATGGGCAGGTTGACTGCGCCAACCAGCGCGAACACAGCCGTCACGCGGCTGACCCCACCCGCCTGGCCATTGGTGGCGCTGGCGTTGGCGAGCGCGATATAGCCGATGTAAAAGAACAGCAGCACCAGCATCGATGTCATGCGGCCGTCCCATTCCCACCATGTGCCCCATGTCGGGCGGCCCCATATCGACCCGCTGGCAAGGCAGATGGCGGTGAACAAAGCGCCCGGAACAGCGATGGCGCGGCCCGCGATCCCCGCGAGCGGATGGCGCCAGACGATTTGCATCAGCGCGGCAATCGCCAGACCGCTCCATCCCCCCATGCCCAGCCAGGCCGCAGGCACATGAACATACATGATGCGGACCGATTCGCCCTGGAGATAGTCGGCAGGCGTTACGAATAGCCCCGCGCAGCATCCTGCGGCGAGCAAAATAAGGCCGCCCCAAAATAGCCAGGGCGTTAACGGTCGCGCTATGGCGAGAAACCTGGCAGGATTGGCAAGGGCATGCATCGGCGCCTCTTTAGGACGATGCAGGAGAGGACGCCAGTGGATTGATGGGTGCTGACAGGGCCACCCATCCCCTTTTGTGACATTGGCACGACAACGGGGGGCGACAAACCCTATTCGAGCGCCTATATGCCCATTTATAGCCGACCCGGCGCATTTATCGCCGAGCAGTGGACCCGACACCGATATGCTGACGACCCATCCGTTTGACGACGACAAACTGCGCGAAGAGTGCGGTATTTTCGGGATTTCGGGGGGCGAAAGCGCCTCGGCGATGGTTGCGCTGGGCCTGCACGCCCTGCAACATCGCGGGCAGGAAGCGGCGGGAATCACCAGTTGGGATGGCCATGATTTCCACACCCACCGGGCGATGGGCCATGTTGCCGGAAATTTCGATCGCGATGAAATAATCCGCGCGTTGCCGGGCGGCGTCGCGTGCGGGCATGTTCGCTATTCGACGACCGGCGAAACATCGCTGCGCAATGTGCAGCCGCTTTATGCCGAACTTGCGTCGGGTGGCTTTGCGATTGCGCACAATGGCAATATCTCCAACGCGATGAAGCTGCGCCGCGAACTGGTGCGGCGCGGATCGATCTTCCAGTCCACTTCGGACACCGAAGTTATCATCCATCTCGTCGCGACATCCAATTATCGCACCCTGCTCGATAAATTCATCGATGCGCTCAAGCAGGTTGAGGGCGCTTATTCGCTGATCTGCATGACGCCCGAGGGCATGATCGCCTGCCGCGATCCGCTCGGCATCCGCCCGCTGGTGATGGGCAAGCTGGGGGATGCGGTGATCTTCGCATCGGAAACGGTCGCGTTCGATGTCGTCGGTGCGGACTATGTGCGCTCGATTGATCCGGGCGAACTTGTCATCGTCACCGCCAGCGGCGAAATACGCAGCCATCGTCCGTTCGGGGATGTGTCACCGCGCCCGTGCATTTTCGAGCATGTCTATTTCTCACGCCCCGATTCAATCGTCGATGGCAACAGCATCTATTCGGTGCGCAAGGCGATTGGCGCGCAACTTGCGCTCGAAAATCCGGTCGAGGCCGATTATGTCATCCCGGTGCCGGACAGCGGCGTGCCTGCCGCCATCGGTTATGCGCAGGAATCGGGTATACCGTTTGAACTCGGCATCATCCGCTCGCATTATATCGGCCGCACTTTCATTCAACCGGGCGACAAGGTCCGCCATCTCGGCGTCAAGCTCAAGCACAACGCCAATCGTGCGCTGATCGCGGGCAAGCGCATCGTGCTGATCGATGACAGCATCGTGCGCGGCACGACCTCGCTCAAGATCGTGCAGATGATGCGCGACGCGGGTGCGGCTGAAGTGCATATGCGCATCGCCAGCCCGCCGACCCGCCACAGTTGCTTTTACGGGGTTGATACGCCGGAGCGCAGCAAGCTGCTCGCCGCCCAGCATAATGTTGGCGGGATGCGTGAATTTATTCACGCCGACAGCCTTTCGTTTATATCTATCGATGGCCTTTATAAGGCGCTCGGCGAAGCGAAACGCGCCGACATCCGGCCACAATATTGCGATGCGTGCTTTACCGGCGATTATCCCACCTCGCTCACCGATCAGGACGAATCCGAAGTGCACGACCAGCTCGAACTGCTGTCCGAGCGGGTAGTTTAGGGGTTTCTCGGCTCCACCTGAACTGAATCTCCAAAGCCCCTAGATCAAGCAAGACGGACCTCATTCATGACTGAACTTCCTCTGGACGGTAAACTCGCCCTTGTGACCGGTGCGAGCCGGGGCATCGGCGCGGCAACCGCCATTGCGCTTGGCAAGGCGGGGGCGCATGTCATTCTGGTCGCGCGCACATCGGGCGGGCTGGAGGAGGTCGAGGAGGCTATTCATGCGGCCGGGGGCAACGCCACCATCGCGCCGCTCGACCTGACCGAAGGCGAAAGCATTGGTCGCCTTGCCACCGCCATATCGGGGCGTTGGAAGGAGCTCGATTATCTGGTGCTGAACGCGGGCCTGCTGGGCAGCCTGTCTGCCGTGCCGGCGATGGACGTCAAGGAATTCGCCAAGGTGCTGACGCTGAACCTGTCCGCGCCGCAAGCCCTGATCGCTGCGTTCGACGCTATGCTGCGCGCGAGCAGCGATGCGCGCGTCATCGCGATCACATCGACCGTAGCGAGCCAGCCGCGCGCTTATTGGGGCGGCTATGCCGCGTCCAAGGCGGCGCTGGAAACTTTGGTGCTGACCTATGGCGAGGAAGTGAAGAACATCTCCGCGATCCGCACCCACATCCTCAATCCGGGCCGCACCCGCACGGCGATGCGCGCCAAGGCCTATCCCGGCGAAGATCCCGCGACGCTTAAAGGCCCGGAAGTGGTGGCCGACGCGATTCTGGCGCTGGTGACTTCCGACGTGCCGACTGGACATCGGGTGACGGTTACGGGTTAGCTGACGCCGTTAGTCTGCCGTTAGAGTAGCGAGCTGATACCAAGGTGCATTGATGCTGACTCATACTCTTCGTCATTGCGAGCGCAGCGAAGCAATCCAGTCTCGCGCCAAAGCTGGATTGCTTCGCTGCGCTCGCAATGACGGCATGAGTTCTTATCCATGCAGTTTGGTATGAGATCTGCACCATACCGTTCGGTTCGAGTAGCCCTTCGAGCGAAGCCGAGAAGGCGAATCGAGAACACTGGCGGTGCGGGACTTCTCGACTTCGGTTCTCGGCTGCGCTCGAAACGAACGGATCAGATTTAAGGCTGGTTGCTTTACCCGAACACCCACTGCCGATTGAGTACGAACACCAGCGCGGGTGTTATGAACAGCATCGCCGGGATCGGCGTCCATGTTGCCCAGCCCATCCACGACACGCTCAGCCATACCCACAGCGCGTTGAGGCCGAGGCTGACTAGTGACACCGCGACAAAACGCACGCTGCGCCAGCCATGTTGTGCGGCGCTGTTGGTGGCGGGCGTATGACCGCGAAAAGTTATGGCGCCGTGCAGGAAATATCCCAGTACCACCGCCACCAGATAGCCCGCGAAATTGGCGATCTGGCTGTGTACATGCACCCATGTGGCAAGGCACCAGTAGGTTGCCGCCTGCGCGCTCGTCACACCCAGTCCCACCAGCCCGTAGCGGATGATCTGTGCGCCAAGCGCGCGCTGTTGCGCCGTCATGCCGCCCATAATCGAAATGAAATTCATGGCACCCCGTTGCGCTTTCCGGTGGCTGCTCTAATCCGTCATGCTGATGAGGGAAAGCGGCAACATGCAGCATGCGCGATTGGTCGGCAGGATGGCCAGCCGGGTTAGGCGCGAGGTCGAAAATCTGTTCGTCTGGGCCGATGCCAACTGGAAGGCGCTGACCTGCATTTTCTGGATCGGCATTTGCGCCTATTTCCTGTCGGTGCGCTGGGAGCAGATCCACTGGTTTGCGTTGGGCGATACCGATGACAATATCCGTTATTTGCAGGTGCGGGACTGGCTCAACGGGCAAGGCTGGTACGACCTGAGCCAGCATCGGCTGAACCCGCCGACGGGCGCGAACATCCACTGGTCGCGCATCTGCGATTTGCCGATTGCCGGACTGATGCTGTTTTTCCGCCTGTTCACGACACCAGGCATGGCGGATCGACTGGCGTGCGGTATCGCGCCGTTGCTGCCGTTGCTGCCGCTGATGCTGGCGCTGGCGTTCATTACCCGGCGGCTCTCAAACGGCCCGGCGTGGATCATCGCGGCATTCGGGCCACTGGGCGCGCCGATGGGCATGGGCATGTTCGTACCGCTGCGCATCGATCATCATGGCTGGCAACTGGCGCTGACCGTGACGATGCTCGCCGGGATCGTGGATCGAAAATGGCTGCGCGGCGGCGTGGTGGCGGGTATCGCGAGCGTCCTGTCCATCGCGATCGGCATGGAAATGATGGTCTATCTGGCGGGGGCGGGGGGAATCATCGCGCTGCGCTGGGTGTTCAAGGAGGGCGCGGCGCGGCGGATGCAGCCCTATGCGCTGGCGCTTGGCGGCGGCACATGCGCGGCCTATCTGGCGTTCGCAAGCTATGCCAATCAGCAGATGGTGTGCGATGCGCTCTCCCCAATCTGGGTCGCGGTCCTCACGGCAACGGCCGGTGGTATGATGGTTCTCACGCTGTTGCCTTTGCGTGGATGGCAGCAAAGGCTGGCGGCGGGCGCAGTGGTCGGGGCGGTCGTCGGGGCATTCGGATGGCTGAACTGGCCGCAATGTTTTACCGGCGCGTATCAATTGTCGCCGGAGCTGGTGCGATCATGGATGGTCTATATCCGTGAGGCCAAGCCGATCACCTCCGAATCCGCATCCAACGCTGTTCCGATGCTCGCCCTGCCGGTGTTCGGCGCGCTGGGTTCTTTGGTCGCGTGCTGGACGGTGCGGCGCGATGCGGAGCGGCTGTGGGCATGGGCGAGCGTCGCCCTCATGACAATTTTCGCGCTGGGGCTGATGTTCTGGCAGATCAGGGCGGCTCCGGCCGCGCAATTGCTGTCGATCCCGGCGGCGGCGTGGGCGGCTTATGGCGCGTTCATGGCGATTATCAAACAGCGGGCGCCGGTAAAGCTGCTCGGTGTGGTCGCGATCCTGCTGGTGACGGCGGTGCTGTGGGCGGACCCGGTGTATAAATATGGCAACCGTGTTTTCACGTCGATGACCGGTACTGTGACCCCGCCCACGCCCGCTGCCAAACGCCGCGCCGCATTTCTGGCGCGGATCAACAAGGCGAACGCCCGGTGCCGGACGCTGCCTGCGCTCGCCGCGCTCAACAAGCTGCCGCCCGCGACGATCTTCACGGTCGTTGACCTTGGCCCGCGCCTGATTGCGACGACGCACCACAGCGCGATCTCTGGCCCCTATCACCGCAATGGCGACGCGATTCTCGACATTCATCATGCGTTCGATGGTCCGCCCGATGGCTTCCGGGCAATCGCCGCGCGCCATCACGCGGCCTATTTCCTGTTCTGCCCCGATTTCCCCGAAGGCACGGTCTATACCTCGCGCAGTCCCAAGGGGTTTTACACGCAGATAGCGCAAGGCAAGGTGCCGCCGTGGCTGCACCCGGTTGACCTGCCCAATGCGGCGATCCTGCCCTATAAGCTATACAGCATTGATTATGGATCAGCGCCGGTCGGCAAAAAATCCGCGCAGTAGCTGCGCTGATTCGCGCTCACCGATGTTGCCGTAAATTTCGGGGGTGTGCAGGCACTGCGGCTGGGTGAACACCCGCGCGCCCTGTTCCACCGCGCCGCCCTTGGGGTCGCTCGCGCCATAATAGAGCCGGGCAATCCGCGCGTGGCTGATCGCGCCCGCGCACATCGCGCACGGCTCCAGCGTCACCCACAGGTCGCAGTCGGTGAGCCGGTAATCGTCCAGCGCCAGCGCCGCCGCGCGAATCGCGACGATTTCGGCATGGGCGGTGGGATCATTGTCACGCCGGTTGCGATTTTCGCCCTCGCCGATCACCTGGCCGAGGCGTGTAATGACGGCGCCGATCGGCACTTCGCCTGCCTGCGCGGCGGCGCGCGCCAGTTCGATCGCGCGCTGCATTGGCGGGGGCAGGGGAAATATAGTTGACATGACATGCGCTTTACCGCCATGCGACCCCCGACTACAAGTGATGCTGCGGGTTGACGTGGACAGCTTGACGTAGAACGGGAATCTCGCTATCCGCGCCGCTTTCCAGACGAACCGAAAAACGAACAAGGTTGATTGATATGTCGCGTATTTGCGAACTGACCGGCAAGGGCCGTCAAGTGGGCCACAATGTTTCCCACGCGAACAACAAGACCAAGCGGGTGTTCTTGCCCAATTTGCAGAACGTCACTTTGATGTCGGAAGCGCTGGAAACCGGCGTGAAGCTGCGTGTGTCGACCCACGGTCTGCGCTCGGTGGAGCATAACGGCGGCCTCGACAACTGGGTGCTCAAGACCGCCGACGACAAGCTGTCGCTCAAGGTACGCCGCCTGAAGCGCGAAATCGAGAAGAAGCAGAAGGCTGCGGCCTGATTCTTCGGCTCCGCTCCGGCGGGGATGACGGACAAGAGAGCGGCCCCGGTGTGGGCCGCTTTTTTTGTTTGGTGTGATCCGCTCACGCGGATAGATGGCACCAGCCCTCTCCCCCTCCCAACCTTCCATAAGATATCCTGTCGGGAGGTTGGGAGGGGGAGAGGGCTGGTGCCGCACAACTGAAACTTATTCCAGCTCCAGTTCAGGCGGCAGCGCGAATTTGAGCAGCAGCGTCCGCTGGAAAAACATATGATTGTCGTCCGACGCAATCCACAGGATGGATTGTCCGTCGCGTTTTTCCACCGCCATCGCTTCAAAATTATCGGCCAGCACGGGCGGAGCGAGGCGCGCGATTTCTTGCGGCCGCAGCACTGCGTCTTTATGCATGTCGGATATGTCGAGCATCGTGATGACCGCAGTGAAGCCATCAAACAGGGTGACACGGCGGTTAAGCATCAGCAGGCGATTGTTGCCGATCCACACCGCGTCGGTCGGCACATAGCCCTGCGGCGGGATATAGCTCATGCGGATCGCTTTGGGACTGCCGCCGGGTGCCACCGGATCGCTGGGGAACAGCAGCATGTCATTGCCGCCTTTGGGTCCGGGCGCCGTCTCGCCGAATGCGACAAAGCGCCCATCGGGCAGGCGGGCCATCGCTTCGGGTCCGCCGGTAATCGGCCAATCCTTCATCTCCGGGCGGTCGACACAGGCCTGCGCGCGCGCGAACTCTGGCGCATAGCGGCAGATGCGCTGCACCATTTCAAAGCCGACCCAATATTGCCCGGTTGCCGGGTCGCGAGTCATCGATTCGGTGTCCCACAGGTCTTTGGCCTTGGGCAGATCCATAGCGCGGAGCGGCAAGGGCGCGACAAACGGGCTGGAAGCCGCAATCGGAATGGTAAATCCGAACAGGATGCCAGTATCGCTTAGCGCCAAAAACCGCTGGTCGGGCAGTACGTCCATCGACGATATGCCGCCAAGCGCCGGGTTAGGGCTTTTGAGTTGCCACCCACCCAGATACCGCAGCGAACCCAGCATGATGCGCTGGGGATCGCTGCTATCAAGCGGCAAAGGCTTGGCTTCGATTTTCAACGGACCCGGATGCACCGGCGGACTTTTCTCGTCCATCGCCGACCATAAAAGGGGGCAGATGAGTATCGCCGCAATGAGGCTCAGATATATCGCACGCATGGCGCGATCCTCTAATGGAAAACTCCGTTGCGTTCACCCGTTATTTGGCCGCCACAAGATGAACGCATCCTGTCAGCCATGTTCAGGCTTCGCTCAAGCCCGCTGGGGCAAAACAGGCTCAAGGATCGGATTTAAGTGATTCGGTCTTGGCAGATTTCAATTTGAGGAGGAACGTCATGAACAAGAAACAGATCATCAACATGGGAGCCGCCTTTGCGATGGCGCTCGGATCCATCGGTGCGACCACGACGTCGGCAGCAGCGCGCGATGGCTACGGCCGGGATTATCAACGTGGCGATTATTATCGCGGCAACGGTGGCTATGACCGGGGCTATCGTGGCGACAATTATTATCGTGGTAGCTATTACCGTGGCGATGATCGCCGTAATTATCGCCATCGCGAATATCGCTGCCGCAATGATGGCACCGGCGGTACAATCATCGGTGCAATTGCGGGCGGGCTGCTTGGTAACTCTGTCGCGGGTTATGGCGACAAGACCACGGGAACTGTGATCGGCGGAGCAGTCGGTGCGTTGGCGGGTAACGCAATCGCCAAGGGTGACGGCCGCCGCTGCTAACTGGCCCCACTAACGGGTCAGGTCGAAGTTAAAAGCCAGCCTCGGGTGCTTCACGCATTCCGGGGCTGGTTTCCGTTTCGTCAAATGGATATGGGGTCAGCCGATTACCTCATTCTTTTTGACGGAAAGCCTGGCCATGACCCGCAAACTTATTTCTTCCGGTTCGCCTTTTGAAACGCAGGTCGGTTATTCCCGCGCCGTTGTGCAGGGCGACTGGTGCTTCGTCGCCGGCACGACCGGCCCCGATCCCGTCACCAAGATTTTTCCCGACACCGTAGCGGAGCAAGCCCGCAATGCGCTCGCGATTGTCGCTGCGGCGCTGGCCGAGGGCGGCTTTGCCCTCGATGATGTCGTGCGGGCTACTTATTACGTCACCGACGCATCCTATTGGGATCAGATCGGCCCGGTGCTGGGCGCGGTGTTTGCCGATATTCGGCCCGCAGCGACCTGTATCGTCTGCGACCTTATTCGGCCAGAGATGAAGTTCGAAGTCGAAGTTACCGCGCTGAAGCGGAGCTAAGGCAATGGCGATCACGATGTACGGCATCAAGAATTGCGACACGATCAAAAAGGCGCGCGTCTGGCTCGAAGCCAATGAAATTGCCTATGCGTTTCATGATTATAAGGCGCAGGGTATCGACGAGGCGAATTTGCGTCGCTGGGTCGCCGAGCATGGCTGGGAAGTGATCCTCAACCGGGCGGGCACGACCTTTCGCGCGTTGCCGGATGATGCGAAACAACATCTGGATGCGGACAAGGCGGTTGCGCTGATGATCGCCAATCCATCGATGATAAAGCGCCCCGTGCTGGATATCGGGGAGCGCCGCATCGTCGGATTCAAGCCGGATATTTATGCAGCAGCCTTTTCTTAACTGAAATACTTGTAATTTGTCGGCGATGAAGCGATTGTAGCGTCGTGCTCTCCCAAAAGACTCGATACGCCATCCGCGCCCTGCAACATCTCGCCGATCGTTTCGGCGAGGGACCGGTGCCGTTGACGGAAATATCCGAAAAGCAGAATATTCCCGCCAAATTTCTGACCGTGATCCTGTCCGAAATGTCGCGCGAAGGATTGGTGTCCACGCAACGCGGGCGCGATGGCGGCTATTGGCTGGCGCTGTCGCCCGTCGATATCAGCTATGGCGATATTGTCCGCATGATGCGCGGGTCGCTGGCTTTGGTGCCATGCGCGAGCCGCTTTGCGCATGAAAAGTGCAAAAATTGTGTGCCGGAAGAAGAATGCCGCCTGCACCGGGTGATGTTGCGGGTGCGCGACGAAATGGCAAAAGTGCTGGATGGTATCAGCCTCGCGGAAACATTTCCGTTCGCTGACGCCTGATCGGGAATATGCCATTGCCACTGGCCCTTTGCGTGCATTGGCGTTAGGGGAAGGGCATGTCGACCACCTTCACTCTCGATAGCGGGACCAGCCGGGCGCATCCGACGCCTGCACCGATGCGGCGGCTTACTGTGCCCGCAATCCGGGAGCGCAAAGTGGACGGGGTAACGGCGCAGCCGATTGTAATGCTGACGGCCTACACCGCGCGCATGGCCCAACTGCTCGACCCGCATTGCGACATTCTGCTCGTCGGTGATTCGCTGGGTCAGGTGATATATGGCTTGCCTTCGACTGTGCCCGTCAGCCTCGACATGATGTGCGCGCATGGCGCAGCGGTCGTGCGGGGCAGCTATCACAGCGTCGTGGTTATCGACATGCCATTCGGCAGTTATGAGGAATCGCCCGCGCAAGCCTTTGCCAGTGCGGCGCGCATCATGAAGGAAACCGGCGCCGCCGCGGTCAAGCTCGAAGGCGGGCAGGCGATGGCCGAGACGGTTGCATTCCTGTCCGCGCGCGGCATTCCGGTGTGCGCGCATGTCGGCCTTACGCCGCAGGCGGTCAACGCGCTGGGCGGCTATGGCGCGCGGGGGCGTAGCGACGCGGAAGCCGCGAAAATCATTGAGGATGCGCGCGCTGTCGCTGATGCCGGATGCTTCGCGCTGGTGGTCGAAGGCGTGATGGAATCGATCGCGGACAGCATCGTGCCGCAGGTCGCCTGTCCGGTGATCGGCATTGGCGCGTCCGCGCGGTGCGATGGCCAGGTGCTCGTTACCGAAGATATGCTGGGCATGTTTGAACGGGTGCCGCGCTTTGTAAAACGCTATGCCGACATGGCCGAAATGATTTCCGCCACGGTGACCCAATATGCCGATGAGGTGCGGGCGCGCACCTTTCCAACGGACGAACAGGTGTACCGTCCGAAAAAGTGATTTTCTTGGGCGTAATGCGCCGAATACCCTGTGCAATTTTGATGGAATCAAAATCGCGGTCTCGTTTATTGTTTACCCGTGATTCCCGAGCCATGAAATGTTCCATTTCATTCGAAATCACTCTAAGGTCCGCGCCAGTCTGCCCGCGCCTTCCCACTGGAGAGAAGTTTTGGCCCTAACGCCGCAACCCGACGAAAGCTTTTTGCGTGAAGTTGATGACGCCGTGCGGCAGGATCGGATGCTTGGCATCTGGCGTGGTTATGGGCTGACTATCATTGCGTCGATCATTGGTGTGCTGGCGCTGTTTGCGGGCTATCTGGTATGGCAGGATCATCAGCGTACCGCTTCGGGCAAGGTAGCGGAGAGTGCCCAGAAGGTTCTCAACGCGATTGCGCAAAAGAGCACTCCCGATCCCAAGGCGCTGACCGCGATGGCGGATGCCAGCCAGCCGGGTTATCATGCGACTTCGCAACTGGCGAGTGCCGCGATTGCCGTGCAGAAGGGCGATTTCAAGGCCGCTGCGGCATTTTACGGTGCGATGGCCCGTGACGAAAAGCTCGCGCAGCCCTATCGCGATCTGGGTCTGGTACGACAGGTCGCAATGGTTTTTGACCAGATGAAGCCGCAGCAAGTCGTCGATACGCTCAAGCCGCTTGCGGTTGAGGGCGGTCCGTGGTTCGGCAGCGCGGGGGAAATGACGGCCATCGCTTATATGAAAATGGGCAAACCGGAACTGGCGGGGCCAATATTCGCGGCGATTGCGAAAGATCCGCTGGCGCCTGCTTCCGTCCGTTCACGGGCGGGGCAGATGGCCGCCCTGTTAGGGATCGATGCCGGTCAAAACGGCGCGGGAGCATAAAATAATGAGGATGAAGACCCAAATGCATATGCCGGTATCACCGCTGAAATTGTCCTGGGGGCGCTCGGCGCTGCTGATGCTGTCCGTCGCTTCGCTTTCCGCCTGCGGTATTGTGGGAGGGGGGCATAATAAAGGGCCAAAGACGCCCGTGGTCGGCAATCGCATATCCATTCTGGGGAGCGATCGCGATGCGACTGTCGATGCAGCGGTTGCCGATGTGCCGGTGACGTTGCCGGAGCCGTATGTGAATGACGAATGGGCACAGCCCGGCGGTAACAGTTTCAAGATGATGGGCCATGTCGCGTTGGGCGCGTCCCCGCAGGAATTATGGTCGACCAAAATCGCGGGCAGCACCCCGCGCGCGCGATTGGCGGCGTCGCCCGTGATTCTGGGCGGCAAGCTGTTTGTCATCGATGCCGATGCGCGCGTCATCGCGATGGATGCGGCCAAGGGCACGCAGTTGTGGCAAACCGCCATGCCAGCGGAAGGCAATGGCCGTTCGCTGTTCGGCGGCGGTGTCAGCGCGCAGGACGACCGGGTGTTCGTGACGACGGGTGTGGGCGATGTGGCCGCACTGAACGCCGGGACGGGCGCGATCATCTGGAAAAAGCATCTTGGCGGACCGCTGCGTGGATCGCCGACGCTCGCCAACGGTCATGTCTATGTCATGAGCCAGGATAATCAGATCTATTCGCTCAATCAGTCCGATGGCGAAACCCAATGGACCGAATCGGGCACGGCCGAGATCAGTGGCGTGTTCGGCGTTGCGGCGCCCGCCGCCGGGCAAGGCACTGTCATTGCCGGATTTAGTTCGGGTGAATTGACCGCTTATCGCTATGAAAACGGACGCGACCTGTGGGGCGATGCCCTGTCCCGCACCAGCATTTCAACTTCGGTCGCGGCGCTGGCGGATGTCGATGCCGATCCCGTCATCGATCGCGGCCGCGTGTTCGCCATTGGTCAGGGCGGTCGCATGGCGTCCTATGAACTGGTCACGGGCCAGCGCCTGTGGGAGTTGAATATCGCGGGTATTTCGACGCCGGCGGTTGCGGGTGAGTGGGTGTTTGTGGTCACGGATGATGCCAAGTTGCTGTGCGTGGCGCGTGCTTCCGGTAAGATCCGCTGGATCAGTCAACTCAAGCGTTGGCAGAAGGAGAAGAAGCGCGCCGGCGCGATCCGCTGGTCCGGGCCAGTGCTCGCGGGCGGGCGCCTGTTGCTGGTATCCACCGGCGGCGATCTCGTCTATGCGAACCCGGCGGACGGCACGACCCAGGTATTCCGCAAATGGGGCCACCCCATGTCGTTGCGGCCGATTGTCGTGAACAACATATTGTATGTCCTGTCGGATGACGGTCGATTGACCGCTTTCCGGTGAGCGACCGTATAGAGTAAGGATCGGGAGCAATGCTGCCCACAGTTGCCATTGTCGGGCGGCCCAATGTCGGCAAGTCGACGCTGTTTAACCGGCTGGTCGGCAAGCGGCTGGCGCTGGTCGACGATCAGCCCGGCGTCACCCGCGACCGGCGAGAAGCCGATGCATCGTTGCTGGGGCTGGACTTTCGCATAATCGACACTGCGGGCTATGAGGATGAAGATCCGCAGAGCCTGCCCGGACGTATGCGGCAACAGACCGAGGCCGCCGTGCGCTCGGCGGATGTGGCGCTGTTCCTGATCGATGCGCGGGCGGGCCTGACCCCGCTCGACGAAGATATTGCCCGCTGGTTGCGCGGCAGCGATACGCCGGTGATTCTCGTGGGTAACAAGGCCGAGGCGCGCGCTGCCGAAGACGGATTGATGGAAGCCTATAGCCTTGGGCTGGGCGAGCCTTTGCCGCTGTCGGCGGAACATGGGCAGGGGCTGGCCGATCTGTTTCAGGCGCTGCGCCCGCATGTGGAGCGGGTCGAACAGGAAATCGCGCAGGCGGTTGCCGATCGCGCTGAACTGCTTGGGGAAAACCCGGACGAAGAGGGCGAGGAAGCAGACGACAATGCGCCGCTCAAGCTGGCAATTGTCGGGCGTCCCAATGCCGGAAAATCGACGCTTATCAACCGGATATTGGGCGAAGAGCGCCTGATTACCGGGCCGGAAGCCGGGATCACACGCGACAGCATCGCGATTGACTGGAACTGGACCGACAAGGAGGGCCGTGAGCGGATCGTGCGCCTGATCGACACCGCCGGTATGCGCAAGCGTGCCAAAGTGCAGGACAAGCTGGAGAAACTCGCGGTCGCCGACGGCCTCAACGCGGTCGATTTTGCGGAGGTCGTCGTGCTGATGCTCGATGCGACCAAGGGGCTGGAGGCGCAGGACCTCAAAATCGCCGACCGCGTGTTGCAGGAAGGCCGCGCGCTCATCATCGCGCTCAATAAATGGGATGTCGCCGAGAATGGCTCGTCGCTCTATCAGGGCGTGCGCAGGGCGCTGGAAGACGGATTGGCGCAGGCGCGCGGCGTACCGTTGCTGACCGTGTCCGGCATCACCGGCAAAGGGCTGGACGATCTGTTGCAGGTCGCGTTCGAAACCCGCAAGATCTGGTCACAGCGCGTGTCGACCGGCGTGCTTAACCGCTGGTTCGAACATGCGCTGGAAACCAATCCCCCGCCAGCGCCGGGCGGTAAGCGCATCAAGCTGCGCTATCTGACGCAGGCCAAGACGCGCCCGCCCGGATTTGTGCTGTTCGGCACCCGGCTCGATGCCTTGCCGGAAAGCTATTGCCGTTATCTTGTGAACGGCATTCGCCGCGACCTCGGTTTCGGCGCGGTGCCGGTGCGACTGACGCTGCGCAGCCCGAAAAACCCGTTCGGTAAATAGAGTGGTTTCAAATGAAATGGAACATTTCATGGCTCGGGAATCACGTAAAAACAAAGGAATAGATCGCGATTTTGATTCCATCAAAATCGAACAAGGCCTAGAGCGGCTTGCGATCCGATTGCATCGGCTCGCCCGCTCTATCCTTTTGTCTTACCGCATTTTCCGAGTCGTCAGGTGATTCCACCTGAC
>JBDTLS010000023.1:0-20262 GCA_039934655.1 Sphingobium sp. | reverse complement strand
GTGGGTTCGAATCCCACCCTCTCCGCCAATTTACAATTCAGGCCAGTTCGCCCCCGTTCGGGGGTGGGCTAAAAAAATTAGAGTTTCTGGCATTTTCGTTCGGTACACGACCGTCCTTGACGGCACTGTCAAAGCAAATGCACCCTTTGGTAAGCTGTGACGTTTAGGGGGCAGACATGCCCAGAAAACGCAAGCCCGCCAGCCCATTTCGCTATTTCAACTCATCACCCGAGGTGATCCGCTTGGTGGTGTTGATGTACGTTCGGTTTCCACTTTCGCTCCGAAACGTGGAAGACCTTCTTTTCGAGCGCGGTATCGATCTCTGTCATGAAACGGTGCGGTTCTGGTGGAATCGTTTTGGGCCGATGTTCGCGGCGGACATCCGGCGTCAGCGAGTGAGCCGAATGCGCGGTTTCCGTCACTGGAAATGGCATCTCGACGAGATGTACGTCAAGATCAACGGAGAGACGCATTATCTGTGGCGAGCAGTTGATCACGAAGGCGAGATCCTGGAGAGTTTCGTCACGAAGAAGCGTGATAAATCTGCGGCTCTGCGCTTCATGAAGAAGGCATTAAAACGTCACGGCCACACTGAGAAGATCGTCACCGACGGATTGAAATCCTACGCTGCCGCCATGCGCGAACTCGGTAATATCGACTGTCAGGAAATGGGTCGTTGGGCGAACAATCGCGCTGAAAATTCCCACCTGCCTTTCCGACGACGAGAAAGGGCGATGCTGCGATTTCGACAGATGAGGTCGTTACAGAAATTTGCCTCAGTCCACGCTTCCTTCCACAACCATTTCAACTTGGAGCGTCATCTCGTCAGCAGAGAAATCTACAAGGAACGACGCTCGGTCGCGCTGACCGAGTGGCAAATCCTTATGGCCTGAAGTTCCCCAGTTCCCACCCGAATTCCGCCAAGTGGAGACCGGTTCGCATTAGACTGACAGCACCATTGAGCGCCAAGTTGACACGCTGATCGCGGGGTGCTCTATCTCGTGGTTGAACAATGGGAGGCCGCTTTGCCCAATCAGTCAATGCCGCGCACGCGTGCAGATGATCGCGATGCCATCGTCCGGCAGGTTTATGCCTATTGCCGATCGGTGGACCGTATGGACGTCGAGCTGGGCTATTCCATCTGGCACGAAGATGGCGAAGCAGATTACGGCGCGTTATTCCGGGGTAGTGGCCGCGGATTGATCGACTGGGCGACACAGGCCCACGCTGTCTATATCAGCCAGTTCCATCAGGTCTCGAACGTGTCGGTGATTCTCGATGGAGATAAAGCGGCGAGCGAGAGCTACGTGACCGCTGCACTTCGCAGCGAGACGGACGGCCTGATTATGCAGACAACCATCTGCGGGCGCTATGTTGACCGGTGGTCTTGCCGCCACAATCGCTGGGCGATCGACAAGCGGGTTTACTTGCACGACTTCGACGAAATCCGGGAGACGACAAGCTCGCGCATACACTCGCCAGCGCAGCGGGACCGCTCCGATCCATCCTACGCCATTCTCGACATCTGAGCCTAAGCTTGGCCACGTTGATGTCGAGTACAAGGTGCTGGGTGCTGTCAAAGGGATGGCCGAGAGCGGCATTGTCAGAGGTAATGCACCTTTCGGTAAGGGGTGATGGGTAGGGCGGGTTCATGCCCAGAAAACGCAAGCCCACCAGCCCATTTCGCTATTTCAACTCATCACCCAAGGTGATCCGCTTGGTGGTGTTGATGTACGTTCGGTTTCCACTTTCGCTCCGAAACGTGGAAGACCTTCTTTTCGAGCGCGGGATCGATCTCTGCCATGAAACGGTGCGGTTCTACAAGGAACGACGCTCGATCGCGCTGACCGAGTGGCAAATCCTTATGGCCTGAAGTTCCCCAGTTCCCACCCGAATTCCGCCAAGTGGAGACCGGTTCGCATTAGACTGACAGCACAGTTTAAAGGCTTCTGGTCGCTTCAGGAGTGATGCTCGCGGCGAGATGGCGTAATGCAGGTCGCACCCGCATTTGAAGCGGATCGGTGTGGGGCGCATAGATTAGGCCGATCTGGCGGACGGGTGAAAATCCTTCCAGTTGTGCCTTGGCGATATCTGGGTCGTCATAGCATTGCGGAACCACCGTAATTCCAAGTCCTGAACGAACATAGGCCAATGCGCGCGCTTCATCAGTGGTACGCGCCGGGAAGAATGGGCGCACGCCCCGCGCAGTAAAAAATCGGCTCGTTTCGACAAGTATTTCACATTGCCGCCGCGCGATCATCGTTTCACCGATCAACTCTTCGGCCGCTATAGTGCTGCGTCCGGCAAGGCGATGGCTGCGCGCTAATGCGAGCACATATCCTTCTTCCAGCCATGCTTCCTGCGCGAACCGATTGTTGTTGTCCCGCACAATCGATAGCGCGACGTCGATACGGCCGCGGCTCAACCGCTCGAGCAGGTCACGTTCCCTTCCGTCAATTAATTCGACCCGCTCACCGTCGCCTTCGACAGTCATCTTGGAAATAAAGGCGTCTACCCACGCAATCGGTGTTGTCGTTAAAATGCCGATGCGAAGGGTAGAGGGCAAACTGCCTTCGGATACCTCCCGCTCGGCCTGCGCAAATTCGGTCTCGATCCGCCGCGCCAGTGGGGCGAGGCGCGCGCCACTTTCGGTAAGTTCGACCCGGCGATTGGTTCTGCGAAACAATGGTTGACCGACAGTGTTTTCCAGCTTGGCGATACCCACCGAAAGGGTCGGCTGGGACACATTGCAGCTTGCCGCCGCCTTCGAAAAATTACCCTGATCGATCACCGCCAGAAAATAGCGCAGAAGATACCGTTCCATCATAGATAGTGTCTATGATATGTTCCCAATTATTTCAATTTTTCTTTTCATTCAATAGAGCGTAACCTCTCGACACAGCAGAATAAAGCGCGAGAAAAATAAGGATCGAGGATGGCCGATTTCGATTTTCAGTTGGGCGAAAACGCCGATATGATCCGCGAGAGCAGCGCGCGCTTTGCAGATGCACAGATCGCTCCGCTAGCCAAGCGCATCGACGCCGAGGACTGGTTCCCGCGCGAACTCTGGCCCGCGATGGGCGAACTGGGCCTGCACGGTATCACGGTTGAAGAGGAATGGGGCGGCCTCGGCCTGGGCTATCTCGAGCATGTGATCGCGCAGGAGGAAGTGGCACGGGTCTCCGCATCGATTGGCCTTTCCTATGGCGCGCATTCCAACCTGTGCGTCAATCAAATCCGCCGCTGGGGCAACGCGGAGCAAAAGGCCAAATATCTGCCGAAACTTATCTCCGGCGAACATGTCGGCAGCCTCGCCATGTCGGAAGCAGGCGCCGGATCGGACGTCGTATCGATGAAACTGAAGGCGCAAAAGCGCGGCGACCATTATGTGCTCAACGGCACCAAATTCTGGATCACCAACGCGACCTGTGCCGACACGCTGGTTGTCTACGCCAAGACCGGCGAAGGCGCGAAAGGCATTACCGCGTTCCTGATCGAAAAAGACTTCAAGGGCTTTTCGATTGGACAGAAAATCGACAAGGTCGGTATGCGCGGATCGCCCACAGCTGAGCTGGTGTTTGAGGACTGCGAAGTACCCGCAGAAAATGTCATGGGGCCGGAAAATGGCGGCGTTGGCGTGCTGATGTCCGGCCTCGATTATGAGCGCACCGTGCTGTCCGGCATTCAACTGGGCATCATGCAGGCCTGCCTTGATGTCGTGCTGCCTTATGTGCGTGAGCGCAAACAGTTCGGCAAACCGATTGGCGCGTTCCAGTTGATGCAGGCGAAGGTCGCCGACATGTATGTCGCACTGAACTCCGCGCGGGCGTATGTCTATGCCGTCGCCAAGGCATGTGATGCGGGCAAGACGACGCGCTTCGATGCGGCGGGCGCGATATTGCTGGCGAGCGAAAATGCAGTGAAGGTCGCGCTGGAAGCTGTGCAGGCGCTGGGCGGTGCGGGCTATACCAAGGACTGGCCGGTCGAACGGTTTATGCGCGATGCCAAGCTGCTCGACATTGGCGCGGGCACCAATGAGATACGCCGGATGCTGATCGGGCGGGAGTTAATCGGCGCATGAGTGGCCCGGTGCTTGGCAGCACGATCATAACAGACAGCGAGGCGTTTCGTAAAAATGCTGCGCACAATATTGCACTACGCGATGCCCTGTACGCCAAGGTATATGCGGCGGCGCAGGGTGGCGGCGAAATAGCGCGGGACAAGCATGTGGCGCGGGGCAAGCTGTTGCCGCGTGAACGTGTCGAGCGATTGCTGGATGCTGGCTCGCCGTTTCTGGAAATCGGACAGCTCGCGGCAAATGGCCTTTATGGCGACGAAGTGCCGGGCGCCGGTATCATCGCCGGGATCGGGCGGGTTTCCGGACGGCAAGTGATGATCGCCTGCAACGACGCGACGGTGAAGGGCGGCACCTACTATCCACTCACCGTGAAAAAGCATCTGCGCGCGCAGGAAATCGCGCTCGAAAACCGGCTGCCGTGCATCTATCTGGTGGACAGTGGCGGTGCGAACTTACCCAACCAAGCGGAAGTGTTCCCAGACAAAGAGCATTTCGGGCGCATCTTCTTCAATCAGGCGAATATGAGCGCGCAGGGCATCGCCCAGATCGCCTGTGTGATGGGTAGCTGCACTGCGGGCGGTGCCTATGTTCCCGCCATGTCCGACGAAAGCGTGATTGTACGTAATCAGGGCACGATCTTCCTTGCCGGGCCGCCTTTGGTGCAGGCCGCAACGGGGGAAGTCATCACCGCTGAGGATCTGGGCGGGGGCGACCTCCATGCGCGCAAGTCGGGCGTTGTCGATCATGTCGCGGAAAATGACGAACATGCGCTCACCATCGTGCGCGACATCGTTTCGACCCTGCTGCCCGATGCGAAGCCCACCCTTAATCTGCGCGATCCGCTGCCGCCGAAATATGATTCGCAGGAATTATACGGGCTCGTGCCGCAGGATGTCCGCGCGCCCTATGACGTGCGCGAGGTGATCGCGCGGATCGTCGACGGCAGCGAATTTCACGAGTTCAAGGCGCTATACGGCACGACACTGGTGTGCGGTTTCGCTCATATCTGGGGTATGCCAGTTGCGATCCTTGCCAATAATGGCGTGCTGTTCAGCGAAAGCGCGGTCAAGGGCGCGCATTTCATCGAGCTTGCCTGTCAGCGGCGCATACCGCTGCTGTTCCTCCAGAATATCTCCGGCTTCATGGTTGGTGGCAAATATGAGGCGGAAGGCATCGCCAAGAACGGCGCCAAGCTGGTGACGGCCGTCGCCACCGCGCAGGTTCCGAAGATCACCGTGTTGATTGGCGGCAGCTTTGGCGCGGGCAATTACGGCATGTGCGGCCGAGCTTATGGTCCCCGTTTTTTGTTCACCTGGCCCAACGCGCGGATATCGGTGATGGGAGGCGAACAAGCCGCATCGGTGTTGGCGACTGTACACCGCGATGCCGCGAAATGGACTTCGGAAGAAACCGAGGCTTTCAAGGCGCCCGTTCGCGCCAAATATGAGGAAGAGGGCAACCCCTATTACGCCAGCGCGCGGTTGTGGGATGATGGCATTATCGACCCGGCGCAGACCCGCGACGTGCTCGGGCTGGCTTTTGCGGCCGCGTTGAACGCCCCCATAGCCGAACGCGCGACGTTCGGCGTGTTCAGGATGTAATGGCAATGACCACCTCCCTCCTGATCGCCAATCGTGGCGAGATCGCTTGCCGCATCATCCGCACCGCACGGCGCATGGGCATTCGCACCATCGCGGTCTATTCCGATGCCGATGCCACGGCGTTGCATATGCGCTCCGCCGACGAAGCCGTGCATATTGGCCCCTCGCCCGTGCGCGAGAGCTATCTGGTCGGCGAAAAGATTATCGCGGCGGCACTGGCGACCGGCGCGGATGCCATTCATCCCGGTTACGGATTCCTGTCGGAGAATGCTCAATTCGCGCAGGCAGTGATTGACGCAGGGCTGGTGTGGGTTGGCCCTAATCCGTCGAGCATCATCGCGATGGGCCTCAAGGATGCCGCCAAGAAGCTGATGAGTGAGGCGGGCGTGCCGGTTACGCCGGGATATATGGGCGACAATCAAGACACCGTCTTTCTTGCCACCCAAGCCGAGGCGATCGGCTACCCGGTGCTGATCAAGGCGGTGGCGGGCGGCGGTGGCAAGGGTATGCGCAAGGTGGATAAAGCCGCAGACTTCGCCGATGCGTTAGCTTCCTGCCAGCGCGAGGCGATGTCCAGCTTCGGCAACGCCCACGTCCTGCTGGAAAAATGGATCACCAACCCACGCCATATCGAAGTGCAGGTCTTTGGCGACCGCCACGGCAATGTCGTCCATTTGTTTGAGCGCGACTGTTCGCTCCAGCGTCGTCATCAAAAGGTGATCGAGGAAGCGCCTGCGCCAGGCATGGATGCCGCTACACGCGAGGCGATTTGCGGCGCGGCAGTGCGGGCCGCCAAGGCAGTCGATTATATTGGCGCTGGCACCATTGAGTTCATCGCCGATGGCTCTGGGGCGCTATCGGCGGATCGCATCTGGTTCATGGAAATGAACACCCGGCTTCAAGTCGAGCACCCTGTGACCGAAGAAATTACCGGGCAAGATCTGGTTGAATGGCAATTGCGCGTCGCGAGCGGGGAGCCACTCCCGAAGCGCCAAGATGAGCTGTCGATCAACGGTCACGCGATGGAAACCCGGCTCTATGCCGAAGACCCCGCCAAGGGCTTTCTTCCCTCGATTGGCAGGCTGGATGAGTTCAACCTTGGCGCGGCCTATCGTATCGATACCGGAGTGGAGCAAGGTGCGGAAATATCGCCGTTCTACGACCCGATGATCGCCAAGGTCATCGCATGGGGAAATGACCGCGAAGCAGCGCGCATGTCACTGGCGACCACTCTCGCTACCACATCGATATGGCCAGTCAAAACCAACGCAGGGTTCCTCGTCAAGGCGCTGACGCACCCCGACTTTGTTGCGGCAAAGCTCGACACGGGCCTGATCGGGCGCGAGGGCGATGCGCTGCTGCCCGCTGCGCACCCGTCCGACGCGGTGCTGGAAAAGACCGCTGGTGCGCTCGCATACACTGGCCCTTCCTGCGGCTTTCGCTTGAATGCGTCTGCCAAGCGCAGTGCACACTTCCTGTTCGATGGCACGGATGTGGTGACGGAGATTACTCCCACAGATGGCCAACGCGCCCAACAAACCGCAATTTTGATCGCCGAAAACGGTCAGACATGGGAACTCGCCCAATGGCGGGCGTCTGGCAGCGCGGGTGCCTCTGCATCGGATGGTGCAATTCTGTCGCCCATGCCCGGACGTCTGATCGCGGTCGCAGTTGCAGCGGGTCAGTCCGTGACAAAGGGGCAAAAGCTCGTCACACTCGAAGCCATGAAAATGGAACATAGCCTAACGGCTCCCTTTGACGGCATCGTGACCGAATTGAATGCGACAGAAGGCGCACAGGTCAATGAGGGCGCATTGCTGGTCAAAATAAACAAGACGGTAGTCGACGGCGAGGACGCATAATGGCGGGCAAATATTTCGACCAGTGGGTGGTCGGTGAGACAATGGTTCACGAAATCCGCCGCACGGTGACAGAAACCGACAACCTCCTGTTTTCGACAATGACCCATAATCCGCAACCGCTGCATATTGACGCCGAAGCAGCCAAAGCGAGCGAGTTCGGGCAGATCCTCGTTAACGGCACCTTCACGTTCGCGCTGATGATCGGGCTGTCGGTGGGCGATACGACTTTGGGTACGCTGGTTGCCAATCTCGGATACGACAAGCTCGTGCACCCCAAACCTGTGTTCATCGGCGATACCATGCGCGCCGAAACCGAGGTGACGGCACTCAAGCAAAGCCGATCACGCCCTGATGCGGGTATTGTCACCTTCACCCATCGCCTGATCAACCAGCGCGATGAGATTGTGTGCCAATGTTTGCGGATGGCGTTGCTGAAGAAGGCGCCAGCAGCATGACACCGCGCTCATTGCTGTTTGTACCCGGCGACCGCCCCGAACGTTTTGCCAAAGCCGCCGCGAGCGGCACCGATGCCCTGATCCTCGATCTGGAAGACTCCGTCGCGCCCGAGAAAAAAGCCTTTGCGCGCGATGTCATTGCGCAATATTTAGCGGAGGATCGAAATATTCCCGCCTTCGTGCGTATCAATCCTCTGGATGGTGGCCTGGCGGGCGCTGATCTTGCCGCCATTCTCCCCGCCAAACCTGACGGCATCATGCTACCCAAGGCCGAAGGGGCAGCTTCGGTACGGCAACTGCTGTCGATGCTGGGCGACAGCGCCATTCCGATATTGCCTATCGCGTCCGAAACGCCCGCTGCGGTGTTTCAGCTTGGCACTTACGGAGAGGTCGCGAGCCATCTTGCCGGATTGACATGGGGGGCAGAAGACCTGCCTGCCGCCATAGGTGCTACCACATCTCGCGAGGCCGAAGGGAGTTACACGCCGCCCTACGAAATGGTGCGCGCCCTCACTCTGTTCGGCGCCCATGCCGCAGGGGTATCTGCGATCGAAACAGTGTTCCCCAATATAGCGGACACCGATGCATTGGCTGCTTATGTGGCACGCGCGCGGCGTGATGGCTTTACCGGCATGATGGCCATTCACCCCAAGCAGGTGTCGATCATCAACGCAGGCTTCTTGCCATCCGATGCGGAAATCGCCCATGCTCATGCTATCATCGCCGCGTTTGAAGCCAATCCCGGCGCAGGCGCCCTCCAACTGGGAGGCAAAATGATCGACAAACCGCACCTCGCGCAGGCGCTACGTTTATTGGAGGAGCGCTGAAAAAGCCCCGATTCCAGTCAGTGAACAGCAACACCGGTGTTTCGAGATATTTGCGTGCCGCCTGAACATAGTGATCTGCCCACTCAGAAGGGGGCAGATCATATTGCATCGCTGAGTATAGTGTTAACACGCCCTAGCTTATTGTTTTACCGTGATTTCCGAGCCGTGAAATGTTCCATTTCGCTCGGAAATCACTCTCATTCGTTCAGTTAGTCGACTTTTCGATCGCACCACCGGCGCTCTTCACGTCGCGACCCGCGCCCCGAACCGTGTTGCAGGCGGTCAGCGCCATAGCGGTGCACAGGATGGCTAGCGTTATTATTTTAGGTGTCATGGTGCTCCCTTTCGAGGAAAGTTGTAACCTCCCTATAAACAGCGGGCCGCTGGAAGGGTTCCTTACGTCGTCAAAAAAGGTCAGAAGAATACTGAGCCCGGAACGCAAGCGGGGGGGCATGGGCGTTCCGGGCTCATTTTGTGAACGGCGATAGCGGGGGGCAAAGAGGTCGCCGTCTGTGGTGTAAAACACAGCCGCGCGAAGTTCGTTCCCCGCAAATAAAATTTTTTCAATTTTATTTTTTACATCGTGCGGCGATGTTTTTTTCAGGTCAGCGGGCGGCCACTGTCGCGATATTCGGGCTTGATCGTGGACTCTGGCAAGTCCGTACCGCGACCCTGCGTGGCAATGTGCGGGGGCGCCCAATCCTGAGCGGAGCCTTTGCCATCCAGCACCGGACGGGCGGGCACATCAACCGGCATGGCCTCCGGTACGAGCAACGCAGGAACGACTTGGCGCGGCGATGGACCCGCAATGATTTCCCGCCCGGAATAGGACGCACGGAAAGCCTGTGGCATTCCACGTTCACCGCTCATGACGTAAAATATATGCGCGCCGACCACCGCGACCGGCTCCACGCCGCCCCAGTTCGGATGAACGGCGAGCGTGTGATAATGCGTCGCCATGCCAACCGGCGCGAACACATCGCCGGCAAGGGAGCGCAGAGCGACGCGCCGTGCGCGCGCCCATTTGTCCGGTGCGGGTATTCGCGTCATCGCGCCGTCGCAACTGAATGTGAACTGGCATTTCATGTCGGCCCGCTCCGACCCTTGATAGATGACGCCGCACACGCTGCCCGGCCATGCGGGGTTGCGCACGCGGTTGAGCACGACTTGCGCTACCGCCCGCTGGCCGTCGTCCGGTTCATTGGCGGCTTCATAATAGATCGCCGAAGTCAGGCAGTTGACGGCGCGATAGCGATCAATGGCAGTTGCGCCGATGAAAGATATGGGCGCTGCGGCGGTGACCCTTTGCAGGACGAAAATATCGGCGCTGTCCAATCCGGTGCTGCCGGGCGCAGGAGCAAAGGCCCCCTCGGCAAAGAAAAAGGCGGAACCGGGAAAACTGGCTCCGGGCGTTTCGACGGCTTGTACGCGCGGCGCGGCGACGGTTTCCGCATCGAGCGCGCCAAATGCTGTGCCAGTCACAATGCGCGGCGCGATAAGCAGTGCAAGGGCAACAACGCACAGCAACAGACGGACCGGCCAGTGCGGATGGCGCTTCGACCGCGGGTCGGACGCGGCCATCGCGCAGCCTGCGCCTGCTGCGGATTTGGTTCGATTGTTAATCTTCATTGCGCTGCAATATAGCAATTTTCCGCGTATTTCTGCCCCTAATCTACCCCGTCCCAGCACGGCACATTAACCACAGCACAGGTTTACGTGGCGCAGGAAGCGTTGATAACCACGCTTGACGGCGTGATACTTTCCCGTGCTTGGCAGGCGTGTCCGCGCACGCTAATGGAGGGAGCATGACCGTCACAAACGATACGCTCGCCCTGATCGGGAACACGCCGCTGGTACGGCTGGCCGGACCATCCGCCGAAACCGGCTGCGAGATATATGGCAAGTGCGAATTCGCCAACCCCGGCGCGTCGGTAAAGGATCGTGCGGCGTTGTATATCGTGCGCGATGCCGAGGAGAAGGGCCTGCTTCAGTCCGGCGGCACGATTGTCGAGGGCACGGCGGGCAATACCGGCATCGGGCTGGCGCTGGTCGCCAATGCGCTGGGGTACAAAACCATCATCGTCATGCCCGAAACGCAAAGCCGTGAGAAAATGGACACGTTGCGGGCGCTGGGGGCTGAGCTGGTAACGGTTCCCGCCGCGCCTTATTCCAACCCCGGCCATTTCGTGCACACCTCACGCCGCATCGCCGAAGAAACGCCCGGCGCGGTCTGGGCCAATCAATTCGATAACATCGCCAATCGCCGCGCACACATCATGGGGACCGCCGAAGAAATCTGGGCGCAGATGGACGGAAAGATTGACGGCTTCGTCTGCTCGGCTGGCACGGGTGGCACAATTGCGGGTGTCGGGCTTGGCCTCAAAAGCAAGGACGAGAATGTCACCATCGCGCTGGCCGATCCGCATGGCGCGGCGCTGTATAATTATTACGCACATGGCGAATTGAAGGCGGAAGGCACATCGGTCGCCGAAGGGATCGGGCAGGGGCGGGTCACCGCCAACCTCGAAGGCGCACCGATCGACACCCAGTTTCGCATCGCGGATGACGAGGGCATGGAATGGGTGCGGCGGTTGCTGGCCGAAGAAGGGCTGTGCCTTGGCCTGTCAACCGGGATCAACGTGGCGGGCGCAGTGGCGCTGGCGCGCCAGTTGGGGCCGGGTAAACGCATCGTCACGATATTGTGTGACACCGGCTTTCGCTATCTCTCGACGCTTTACAATCGCGAATGGCTGGAATCCAAGGGGTTGACGGTGTTCCCCTGGCTCGTGCAAAAGGATGACGTCAGGAGCTGAACTCACTGGCTCCACAAACCAAAGGTCCGCATGGTCGACAGGTTTCTCCGCAAGGAAGCAATGCAACGCATTCAGGTCGGTCTTACCGGCCTCGCGGGGATTGTGTTGATGGTGGCGCTGGCCAATGTGGTGGTGCGCAACATTCGCCCCGGTGACGGGTCGGGATCGGCCGCGATGGGATCCGCCGCCAATGCCAGCAATGCATATGAAAATGGCGATGCGCCTCGCGAACCGCTCGCCGAACTGGGTGTGACCCCCGCTGCTGATCCGGCGGTCGGCGCGGTGCCCGATCTTCAACCCGACCCCAAGATCAGCAAACCGATGGACCGCGACCCCGCTAGCTCCACCCGCTGATCGACTGATGCCGGAGGCTGCTTTCGAAGGCGCGCGTAAGTGGAGCGCAGGGCTTTGGCCAACGTTGTATTGCTTGGGGCTATTGTTTCTCGTGCTGTTTTCGGGATTTCTGCCCCTGTATTTGCCGGGCGGATGGGCCGTGGCTGGGGTCATCGAAACCGGGCAGGCTCAACCGGCGCGCTGGGCGCTGGGCTATATGCTGGGGCTACTGGCGCTCGCGTTGCTGCTGCGCAGGATGCAGGCGCTCCGCTTTACGCTGTGGTTGGCGGCAACGGGAACAGCGGGCAGCATCCTGATTTTTTGCGCAGGTGCGGGAGCTTCCCCATCCTGGCGCACATATCTGGGATGGCCGGACGCCGCCGTATCGCCCACCCGCTCGGCCAAAAGGCCGGTCGCCGGTGTTATGAGCGCGCTGCCCTTGTTCTGGACCGCCGCAGCATCGCCGGGCGCACTGCTCGACCGGGCGCGGGATCAGGCGTTTGTCGATACCTCATCCTTCGATCTGCGCGCCATTGATCATTTGGATACCGCGTCTTTGGCGGGCTTCGACACCCTGTTGCTGGCCCAGCCGCGCTTGTTGCAGCCCGCCGAACTGGTCGCCCTCGATGCGTGGGTGCGGAAGGGCGGGCGACTGGTGGTGCTGGCCGATCCGCTGCTTGTCTGGCCCGGCGATTGGCCGATCGGTGATCCGCGCCGTCCGCCGTTGACCAGCCTGCTCGATCCCTTGCTCGCCCATTGGGGATTAGAACTGGAAGCGGCGGGGGCTTCCGGGAACATTGACCGGCGGGTGTTGAAAAATGGCGCCGTGCTGATGCTGGCCGGCGCGTCGCGCTTCACGATTGCGCACAAGGAATGTGCCTTGCGCGAAAATGGACTGGTGGCGGTGTGCAAATTGGGTCGGGGCAGGGTGCGCCTGATCGCGGATGCTGACATGATCGACGACAGGCTGTGGCTGGTGCACGGTGATGCGGCGCGCGTACCCGCGGCCACCGCTGCCGATGCTGTCGCGCTCATCGACGGATGGCTGCTTGACCCCACCGCTGACAAAGCCGTCTGGCCGATTAACCGGGTGCGTGACGATGCGGCGCTCCTGTCCGCGACGCGGTGGGCGCTGCTGTTCGGTGTGGGCTGGATCGGCATGGGAATGTTCGCCCTGCGGACATGGGAACGGCGGGGAAAAAGCGGAAAAATGATGCGCGGCCCCACCCATCGTCAAGATGATCCCGGAACATAGAAAGAACATTAATGAATTCACCCAAGTAAATTAATGTAAAATGCCCCGTTAATAACGATTTCCCATCAATTCCCGAATTTTCCCCTTCCATCCCAGCCTATCCCTTGATATTCAACATGCATCAGGGGTTAGGTAAGCGATGTGATTCCCGTGACGTGAAGTGAGGTTGATTCCCGCTTCTGCGTACACTCGCTTGCGGCCCGGTGAAATCGAGGGGTTCGGGCGGAAAAAACGTGAGCGAGGGCATCATCTATTCAGGCAGCGCGATCAGCGTTGCGGATAGCAAAGGGCGGTTCGTCCTGCCGCTTGAGATGCGCAAACTGCTCAAACATTCCAGCAACGACAACAAGCTCTGCCTGTCGGTCCACACCGCGTTGCCCTGTGCGATTGGCTTTGGACTTTCGCACAAGGCATGGCTCGAAAATGAAGTGCTGGAAATGGAACGCGCCGCGCGCGAACTCGGCCTGCCGTTCGATGGCGATGCCGAGCGCGAAGCACGCTTTGCCGATCTCGAAGACCTGAACTTCGACGATGGCGGCCGCTTCTTCCTGCCTGCCGACATCAAGGCCCTGATCGGGATTGACGATGTCATCGTCTTTTCGGGGGTCAGCCGTTATATCCAGATGTGGGAACCCGCCCGCCTGATCGCCAGCGAAGGCCGCAGCCCTCGTCTGCGTGCCAAGGTCGAGGCATTCCTTGCCGAACGTGCAGCAGGAGTGGCGAAATGAACGCCGCGCCGCATATTCCCGTGCTGATTGACGAAGTATTGGGCGCGCTGGCCATCGCGCCGGGCGAAACGCATGTCGATGGCACTTATGGCGCGGGCGGATACAGCCGCGCGATGGCGGCTCGCGGCGCCCATGTCATCGCCATTGATCGCGACCCCGATGCAATCGCCGAGGGGCGCCAGCAAATTGCGGCCGGTAGCGACGACATCATGCTGGTCGAAGGGCCGTTCTCGGCGATGCAGGCGCTGCTGGCGATGCAGAATGTCGCTGCCGTGTCCGGCGTGGCGCTCGACATCGGCGTTTCCTCGATGCAGCTCGACCGCGCCGAGCGGGGCTTTTCGTTTCAGGCGGACGGCCCGCTCGACATGCGGATGAGCAAGGCGGGGGTCAGCGCGGCAGATTTTCTCAATAGCGCGTCCGAAGAAGCAATCGCCGATGTGCTATATCTCTATGGCGAGGAGCCACGCTCTCGCCTGGTAGCGCGCGCCATCGTGGCGGCGCGGCCGCTGGAGCGCACGGCGCAACTGGCCGCTGTCGTTCGCCGCGCTTTGGGGCATAAGCCACACGACAAGAAAGACCCGGCAACCCGCGCGTTTCAGGCGATCCGCATTCACCTCAATCAGGAACTGGATGAGCTGGAACGCGGTCTGGAAGCAGCCGAAGCGGTGCTGGAGCCGGGCGGTCGGCTTGCCGTGGTGACCTTCCACAGCCTCGAGGATCGGATCGTCAAGCAGTTCATGCGCCAGCGCAGCGGTGGGGATGGCGGCGGTTCGCGGCACCGTCCCGCAACCGAAGTGACGCGCGCGCCGACATTTGAAAAACCGGCGAAGGCGGTGCGTCCTTCGGAATGCGAACTGGCGCGCAACCCGCGCGCCCGTTCGGCCACATTGCGCAGCGCGGTGCGGACGAGTGAACAAGCCTATTCTGGTCAATCGGGAGAGCAATCATGATTGCGGTCAAGCGTTTGCAGAGCCTATTCTGGGTGTTGCTGGTGGCGTTCGGCGCGCTTTCGGCCTATCTCGTTTCATTGAAAGTGGCGACTGAGCGCAACGAGCTTAACCGGGTGCGCTCGCAAATCGCGTCGGCGCGCGGCGATATTCGCTACCTCGAAACCGAATTCAGCGCCCGCGCCAATATGCGCCAGCTGGAGAGATGGAACGCCGACGATTTCCGCTATTCGACACCGACTTCCGAGCATTATCTCGCTGGCGAACGCGCGCTCGCCCATCTTGACGGGCTGCAATCGAACGGTCCCGCCTATGTCGCGCCGCCGGTGATGGTCGCGATGGTGGAAACACCGCAGGATCTGCCCTCGGCCGTCAATGTGAGTGGCAGCAGCCCCGCATCGTCGCAAATTCGCAGCGATGTGGCGGTGATCCGCACTGCGCAGATTACCGACGACAGGCAGCGAGGCCGTAAAGGCACGGGCAATGATAGCGCGGGCGGCATTGCCTTTGCCAGTGCAGCGACGCCCAATGCCCATATGCGCATCCCCATTTCTAGCCCACGCAGCCCCGCGCCGATGGCCGGTTCCCTCGCGCGGACGACGGAGCGGATGGCGATGCTGGACGCCCGGTTGCTGGATGACGGAACCCTCGGCGACATTGGCCGCCGGGCCGCAGCGGAAAAGCGCCGGGGTAACGACTGATGGCGACGATTGTCGTTCGCCACGACCGTTTGCCCATTCAGAGTCAGCGCCAGAACCTGACGGCGATTGCCCATCATCGGCTGATGATATTATTGCTGTTGATCCTTGTGACCGGCGCTGTTCTCGCCACGCGTCTGGCTTGGATGGGCGTGGTGTCTGATGCCGCAGGCCGCCACGGCATCGCGGGCAGCGACACGCCCCTGCGCGCGGACATTGTCGATCGCAATGGCGTACCGTTGGCGCGTAACATGGCCGGATACGCCATCTCGGTCCGGCCGAGCAAATTAATCGGTGATCCCCGTGAGCTGTCGGATCAGCTCGCCAAGATATTCCCCGACGACAGTGCCGATCATTTTTATGCGCTGCTGACCGGCAAGGGCTGGGCCTATCTGCGCCACCGCGCACTGCCGGAGCAGGTGGCGGCGGTGAATGCGCTGGGCGAAGTCGGCATCGAATTTCCACGTGAGAATGAACGGCTCTATCCGCAACGCACGCTGGCCGCGCATGTGCTGGGTTTTGCGCCCGTCGATGGCGCAGGCGGCATGGGCGTCGAATCCGCGTTCGACACACGCCTGACCGATCCGGTCCTGCGCGGCACACCGCTGACGCTTTCGATCGATAGCCGGGTGCAAGGCGCGCTGGAAAGCGAACTTTATCAGGGGATGAGCGAACAGCGGGCGCTGGGTGCCGCCGGAATTGTGCTCGACGCCAACACCGGGGAAGTTATCGCGATGGCCTCGCTCCCCGTGTTCGATCCCAACAAGCTGGGGCGCGATGACAATGCGCGCCGCAATGATGTGGTGCAATCCCGCTATGAGCTGGGTTCGGCATTCAAACCGCTCTCGATTGGCGCTGCGATGGACAATGGCACGGTGAAATCGATGTCGCGGCGCTATGATGCGACCGCGCCCTTGCAGGTAGGTGGCTATCGTATCAAGGACGATCACCCGCTTGGCCGCTGGCTCAATGTGCCCGAAACGCTCGTGCACAGTTCCAACATCGTGACCGCGCGCATCGCCGATGAAATGGGCCCGGTGGCGCTTCAGAAAGCGTATCGCGCGCTGGAGTTTGACCGTCGGCCCAGCATCGAACTGCACGAACGCGCACGCTCGCTTTGGCCGTCAAGCTGGGGCCGGATTACGACGATGACGGTGGCTTATGGTCATGGCATTGCCGTGACGCCGCTGCACCTGGCGAGCGCTTATGCGGCATTGGTCAATGGCGGCATGTGGCGTCCCGCGACGTTGCTGCGCCTCAAGGACAAGGATGTTCCGGCGGGCAGGCGGGTGTTCAGCGCGGCGACCAGCGCGCGGATGCGCCAGTTGTTGCGGATGATCGTCGTCGATGGCACCGGCCGCTTCGCCGATGCGCGAGGTTATCGCGTGGGCGGCAAGACCGGCACGGCCGAAAAGCCGTTTGAAGGCGGCTATGCCCATCATTCCAACATCACGACTTTTGCGTCCGCCTTCCCAATGGACAACCCCAAATATGTCGTGCTGACGATGATGGACGAACCGCAGGGCAGCGCCAAATATCCCGGCGTTCGCACGGCAGCCTATACCGCTGCGCCGGTCGTCAAGCGGGTGGTGGAGCGCATCGGCCCGATGCTCGGCATCATGCCTGATGAGCGGAGAGATGTTGACATATCCGAACTCACACCGCTCTTGGGGAAAGATAAAGAGGAATAGGCATGCGACTGGACGCCCTGACGCAGGGATTGGACGAAAAAGCCGGTTCACTTCATGTGACCGGCTTTGCCATTGATCACCGCAAGGTCGCGCCCGGAACCATTTTCGGCGCGTTTGCGGGCGCGCGTGTCAACGGTGAGGATTATATAGCTCAGGCTATTGCAGCGGGTGCCATCGCGATTGTCGCCCGGCCTGAGGCTCAGGTGACGGGCGCAGTCCATATCGCCGACGCAAATCCGCGCCGCTTGTTTGCTCAGCTCGCCGCGCGTTACTTTGCGCCGTTCCCGCAAGTGTGCGTGGCAGTGACCGGCACCAACGGCAAGACATCCTGTGTCGAACTCACGCGGCAATTGTGGCGCATGATGGGGCATCATTCCGCGTCGATCGGCACATTGGGTGTCACGACCGCGGTGGATCAGGTGCACACCGGGCTGACCACGCCCGACATCGTGACCTTCCTAAGCAATATGTCGGGCCTGCGGCGTGAGGGGATAAGCCGCGTGGCGTTAGAGGCATCGAGCCACGGCCTGTCGCAATATCGCACCGAAGGATTGCCGGTACAGGCGGGGGCCTTCACCAACCTGTCGCGCGACCATCTCGATTATCACGGCGACATGGCCAGCTATTTCGACGCCAAGATGCGGCTGTTCGACGAAGTGGTGAGCGACGGCGGCGCGGCGGTGATCTGGGCTGACGATGCCCAATCTGGCGATGTGATCGCGCGGGCGCTGCGGCGCGGGCTGGCGACATTCACCGTGGGCGAGGCAGGCGAGCAGATCAGGCTGACGGGGCGTGAACTTACGCACCTCGGCCAGCGACTGGATGTCGTGGCGGACGGCAAAAGCTATCGCGTCGACTTGCCGCTTATCGGCGCTTACCAAGCCGCCAATGCGCTGGTATCGGCGGGCCTAGTCATCGCGACCGGCGGCGACACCGCGCAGGTTCTGGCGTTGCTGAGCCGCTTGCAGCCGGTGCGTGGGCGGCTGGAGCGGGCGGTCGTCACCAAATCCGGCGCGCCGGTCTATGTCGATTATGCCCACACGCCCGATGGATTGCGCGCCGCGATAGAGGCGCTGCGCCCCCATACGCGCGGGCGACTGATCGTGCTGTTCGGCGCGGGCGGAGATCGCGACACCGGCAAACGCCCGCTGATGGGACAGGTGGCGGCGGAACTGGCCGATTATGTGATCGTCACCGACGACAATCCGCGTTCCGAAGACCCGCAAGCCATTCGCGCGGAAGTAATGGCGGGCGCACCGGCTGCGGTCGAAATCGACGGCAGGCGCGCGGCTATTGCTGCGGCAATCGCGCAGGTCGGGGCCGACGACGTTGTGCTGCTCGCGGGCAAGGGTCATGAACAGGGGCAGATCATCGGCGACCGCGTGCTGCCCTTCGATGACGTTACCGTCGCGCGGGAGTGCGCGCAGTGACGGCTGACAGCCCATTATGGACATTCCGCGAAATCGCGCAGGCGACCGGTGGCACCGCGGAAGGATATTTCGCCGCATCCGGTGTCGCATTCGACAGCCGTGAAGTGGGCGCGGGCGACTTGTTCGTCGCGCTGAAAGGCGAGGCGACCGACGGTCATAAATTTGCCGATACCGCTTTCGCCAACGGCGCGGCCGGGGCAATTGTCTCTTCGCCGATGTCGCATCCGCATGTGCTGGTGCCGGACACGATACAGGCGCTCGAAGATCTGGCGCGGGCGGCGCGGGCGCGCGTATCGGCCAAAATCATCGGCGTGACCGGATCGGTCGGCAAGACCGGCACCAAGGAAGCCTTGTTTCATGCGTTTGAACGCGCGCGTCCGGGTCGCACCCATCGCTCGCTCAAAAGCTATAACAACCATGTCGGCGTTCCGCTCAGCCTGTCGCGGATGCCGCGTGATACACTCTGCGGCATATTCGAAATGGGCATGAACCACGCAGGCGAGCTGGCGGCGTTGACCCGCCTCGTGCGCCCGCATGTCGCGGTGGTGACGGCGATTGCCCCCGCCCACATCGAATATTTCGGCACCGAGGCGGCAATTGCGCACGCCAAGGCAGAGATATTTGAAGGACTGGAACCGGGTGGCACGGCGGTCATTCCCTATGACAGCCCGCATCGCGATTTGCTCGTGGACGCGGCGCGGCAGCATAGCGCGAATATCCTTACCTTCGGCCTTGGCGAGGGCGCAGATGTGCGCGCCATTGAGTTCGTGCCCGCGCGCGAGGGCGGCTCGCTGGTGACGGCGAAGCTGCCGGAAGCGGAATTGTGCTTTACGATTTCGGCGCCGGGCGACCATTGGGTATCGAATGCGCTTGCGGTGCTTGCCGCTGTTGAGGCTGCGGGTGGCGATCTGGCTGTGGCGGGGCTGGCGCTGGCGGAATTGCCGGGGCTGGCAGGGCGCGGCGAACGCCGCAAGCTGCATCTGAAGGGCGGCGATGCCTTGCTGATTGATGAAAGCTACAACGCAAATCCATTGTCGATGGCGGCGACACTGCGCCAACTGGGGCGTGAACCCGCCGACCGGCGGATCGCCGTGCTGGGTGCGATGAAGGAGCTGGGGGCAAGCAGCGCCACCTTGCACGAAGGCCTGGCCGAAACAATCGAGCAAGCCAAGCTCGGCATGGTCATTCTGGTGGGGGATGAAATGGCACCGCTCGCGCACAGGCTTGAAGGAGGCATGGCTTTGACGCATGTCGCCAATGCAGACGAAGCGCGCTATGCGCTGGAATCGAATATGCGCGCAGGAGACGCGATCTTGATCAAGGGATCGAACAGCATCGGATTGTCGCGCGTTGTTGCTGCGCTGACCGGCGGAGAAGAATAATGCTATACTGGCTGGCGGAGCATATTGGCTTTCCGGGAATTTTCAATCTGGTCCGCTACCTCAGCTTTCGCGCGGGCGCGGCGATTGCGACCGCGCTGCTGATCGGCCTGATCATCGGCCCGCGCTTCATCGGCTGGCTGCGGGTGCGACAGGGCAAGGGTC
>JBDTLS010000022.1:0-20364 GCA_039934655.1 Sphingobium sp. | reverse complement strand
TGGGCGGGACCCACGACCTGTGGAGCGTCGATCTTGAGCAGAAACCTTCTCCGACAAGCGAAATTGAGCAACTTCCCGCAGGCGCCACTCCGTTCCACGCCGAGGTGGCATGAGTTCTGAGACAGCAATGACACCCACCGTTGCCATCATCATTCCCGCTTACAACGCCGAGGCCACGCTGCCTGCCTGTCTGGAAGGCATCGCCGGTATGAGCCGGGCTGCCGACGAGGTCATCATGTTCATCGACGGCGCGACCGATCGTACTGACGAGATTGCAAAGGCGGCGGGCATAACAATCATTCGCAATGACGGCGCGCCGCGTGGCCCCGGTTTCGGACGAAATGCAGCTGCAGCAGCAGCCAAATCGCAATATCTGCTGTTCATTGACGCGGACGTGGTTATCTCGCGCGATGCGCTGGCTTTGTTGCTGGAGGATATGCAGAAGCATGGCGCCTCGGCGGCGTTCGGATCGTATGACGATGCCCCGCGATCACGGCGGGTCACCAGCCTCTATGCCAATCTGCGCCATCATTTCGTACACCAAAACAGCGCGCGCGACGCCACGACGTTCTGGTCGGGCCTCGGCCTGATCGACCGCCGGTTGTTCGTGGATCTAGGCGGATACGACGTCGAGCTTTATGCCCATCCGAGCATTGAGGATGTCGAACTGGGCACGCGCGTCGTTGCGGCCGGACATCGCATTCGTCTGGTGCCAGAGGCGTTGTCCAAGCATTGCAAGGACTGGAGCCTGTGGCGCGTATGGCATACCGATGTGGTGCGCCGCGCCTATCCCTGGTCCTGTTTGCTGGTTGACGGCGCGACCAATGGTGCAGACCTGAACGTCCAGTCCACCGAGCGTGCGAAAGCGGCCGTCGCCTTGTTAATTGCCATGTTTCTGGTTCTGGGGCTAGTCATGCCCTCATTGCTTCTTGCCGCCGCCACGATGGCATTGCTCTATATCGTTATGAACGGCAAGTTCTTTGGCTTTCTTGGCCGCACCCTGTCCCCGTGGATGGTGCCGGGCGCGGTAATGATGCACTGGTGCTATCACATCTATTCCAGCGCAACCTTCGTATTCGTGACGGTGATAACCAGACTGGGCCTGCGCAAACCGCATGTCGCAAGACATCAAGGCTTGAAAGTCCGTTCGGTAGCTTAATTTCGCACATGTGAAAACGGCGCCGATCCAGGGACGGGCGCCGCTTATGTGCTTTGACGTCGAAATGATTCAGGCGATCTTGCCCCAGGCGTCAGCAATTTCGCTCAATATATCATGTGCCTTGCGCGCCTCGACAGTCGTCTTGTTCTGCGCGGCCAGCAACAGCAGGCGGCGGCTTTCGCGATAGATGACCGCAAGGCTCTTGGCGATCTCGCCACCCTTATCAAAATCGAGGCTCGATTCCAGCGCGTGCAGAATGGACATGGCGCGCGCGTGCTTGTCGTTGGTTTTGGCCATATCGCCAGCGCTCTGGGCCAGCATCGCCGCGTCAATCGCCAGCAGCAGCTCATCGAACAATATCTTCACCAGCATGTGCGGCGTCGCCGCTTCAATCCGGCTGCCCGCATGGATGGCCGCGTAACGCTTGCTGGCATTTCCGGCATAGCCCTGTCCGTAAAACATATGCTTCCGTCCCTTGTTATGACCCGATTATTGCGGATTAGTTCTTGCTGTTGTTCCACACGGCAATCTGCTGATCCAGATAGGACTTGGTCGCATTGAGTACGCTCAGTTGCGACTGCATCGCGGAATAGGTCGTGTTGAGCTGCGTTTCATAGTCAGTCATATTCTGATCGAGTTTTGCGAGTTGCTTGTCGAGATTGGCCTTGAGATTGTCATATTTGGTTTTCGATGTAGTCAGAGAGCCGCTGCTCGCTTCCAGACTGTCCTTGATCGCGCTGACGGCCCCCGCCAGACCGGGATTGGTTACCGAGGTAACTGCCGGATTCAACATCTGAGTCACAGCAGAGGGATTGGCAGAAATCGCAGCGTCCAGACGCTTCGTGTCGAGCGTCAGCGTGCCGTCCCGATTGGTGCTGACACCCAGATCATTGAGCGTCGTATAAGGACCGCTGGTGACAAGCGGCGTGGTCGTCAGGCGCTGGAGCTTCTGAACCATATCGCGCACGCCAGCGTCACCAGCCAGCGCCCCTGCCGCCGTTGTAGTGGTGCCCGGCGCCGTGGCACCGTTCAACGCCGTGCGCAGCGTATTGTAAGCCGTCACGAACTGGCTCACCAGATCCTTCATCGTCGAGGTCGGCTGGTCGGTCGCGAGTGTCACCAGCGTGCCGGGTGCTGCCTTGTTCAGGTCGATCCGTACAAAGGGAATGGCATTAGTCAGCACATTGTCGGTGTTTTGCATTACGACATTGTCGATTTTCACAATGCTGTCGAGCGCGCTCTGTTTCAGCGCCATGCCGCCCGTGGTGCCGTCGAAGGTAAAGCGTTGCAGATTGGTGTCGGCATTGCCGCTGTTCGTCAGCGTGAAGGCATTGGCCTGACCCGTGATGCCTTTCAGTACCAGACGCGCGCCGGTGTTATCGATCACCACACTGGCGGAGACACCAGCGTTGGCCGCATTGATCGCCGAGGCAAGACCCGTCATGCTATCATTAGTCGCGTCGATCGTGATCGGAAAGCTGCCGGTGGCGGTGGTCAGCGTCAATGTACCCAGACCGACGTTGGTTGCGGCATTGGTGAGGCTGACGGATGCCAAGGTCTGCGCTGTCGCGAGCTGTGTCACTTCAATCTGTGCGGGCAGGCCAGTCGGCACTCCGCCGGGAATCAAGCTGACGGCAACGATGCTGGGGTCGTTCGAGACGGGTTGTCCCGAATAGTTGCTGCTTTGCAAAGCGGTTGTCAGGCCGCTGGAAAAAGAGTTGAGCGAGCTGGTTGCCGATGCAATCGCCGAGATACGCGCGTTGTTGAGGGTATTGCCACTATCGATAGCCGCCTGGCGCGGCTGACGTGAGGCGTTGACCAGATTGTTCACCAGCGCCGTGGTATCAATGCCGTTACCGCCATTGAGAATATTAACAATGCTGCCGCCGATGCTCGTGGTCATAATATGTCCCTTCGTGAAGGATATAACGACCGCGAGGAGGATAGGTTTAGGGGTTTATTGCCTTAGTTGCGCAGTTAGAGCGGCTTGCGATTTGATTGAAACGGATAAGCCGCTCCATGTTTTTGCTGTATCGCGATTTCTTAATCGTCAGATGATGCCATCTGACTGGAAATCGCTCTACTTGCTATTCAAGGTCAGACGCGCGCGGTCAAAACCTCGTCGACGATACCGCCGTTGACATTGGATTGCGCGGCCCGTGCGATCGCGGCCTGCTCCGCCATATCCTGCGCGAGACGTACCGCACGTTCCACCATGTCCGCGCTTGCGGGCGGTAACGGAATAATCACAACCGGGTCAGGCATCAGCGCGAGCACGCGATGCTCCGCCTCGGCATGGGATACCGGCGCGGCAGTCGCATTCAGATCGGCAAAAATGTCGGCGATACGGGCATTTATCCGGGCATATTCCGCCGCGCCAGCCGAACGCTCTCGTTTATCGAGATTGCTCTGACGGTTCGATGAAGCTCCGCGCTGGTCGGCGGACGTCCGCGCATCCAGCAAGGCTATCGCTCGCACCGGGGCAATGGCATCCGTTGGACGGGTGGCGGTGACCGGATCGATCGGGCTTGTTTCGGTTATAGGCATGATAACACTCATGGCTCACTGGCTAGAGCGTCCCCGTAAAGTGATTACGGACAAACAGGATTAAACTTTAATTCACTTATATTTGGAAGCGCGATATTTTTGGCCCGATTCGCACAAGCGCCTGAATCAGTTCAGCTTTTTGCCATCCGCATCGAAGCACATTTCTTCCGGCAATTCGATTTCGGGGCGGTCCATTTCGCTCGCCATGCGGTTTTCCATGCGGAACAGGAAGGCAAGCACCGCCGCAACCGCCATAAACAGCGCCTCATCGACGACCTGCCCATTGCGCGAGGTAAAGTAAACCGCGCGCGCGAGTTCCGGATATTGCAGGATCGGCACGGCGTTCTTGTCGGCAAGGGACCGAATCGCCGCGGCAATCTCGTCCCGGCCTCGCGCGACCACCACCGGCGCAAGGTCGCGGCCCGGTTGATAACGCAGCGCCACCGCAAAATGCGTCGGGTTGGTGATAACCACCGTGGCTTCGGCGACGGCCTTGCGTACACTGTTCGTCATCACCTCATATTGCCTGCGCCGGATATGGCCCTTCAGCTCCGGCGAGCCTTCGCTTTCCTTGTGTTCGTCCTTCAGGTCCTGCTTGCTCATCGCAAGGCGACGGCTGCGCTGCACCATCTGCGCGGGAACGTCGATCCCGGCGATCAGCATCAGCGCCCCGCCCATCACCAGACACGCCATCACGAAAATGCTGCCCAGTTCGATGAGCGCGCCGTGCAGATCGCTGGTCCCCATAGTCGTGATCGCCGTCAACCGCCCCCAGATCAGCCACACGCCAATGGCGCCGAGCAGGATGACCTTGGCAATCGACTTGCCGAGTTCCACCAGCCCCTGCATCCCGAAAATGCGCTTGATGCCGCTCATCGGATTGAGCTTCGATGCCTTGGGCATGAACGCATTGGGGCGAAACCCCAGCGATCCCAGCATCGCGGGCGCCGCTATGGCCGCCACCACTGTCGCCAGCATGATCCCGCCGACCGGCATGATCAGCCCGGACAGCAAGCCCCAACTGCGTAGAGCGGGATCGAATTGCGTTACGTCATCCTTGCTGAAACGAAGCGCATCGACCAGCATGTTGCGCAGCGCCTCCATTATCATCGGCCCGGCAATCGCCAGCCAGCCCGCACCGACCAAAACCACCAGCGCCGTGCCCAGTTCGCGCGACTGGAGGATGTCGCCGTCCTTGGCGGCGTCGGTCAATCGCTTCTGGGTTGGCTTCTCGGTTTTTTCGCCGCCACCATTGCTTTGCTGAGCCATGCTTTATCGGCCCCCGGCAATCTGTTGGGCGCGGTCGAGGCCAGCACGCAGGGCATCGGTGATACCCTGCCCCATCACCGGCGCGGCAATCGCCAGCAGGATCAGGCCGGAGAACAGCGCGACCGGCATACCGACTGCGAACAGGTTGAGCGACGGCGCCGAGCGCGCCAGCATTCCCATCACCAACTGAATGAGGATCAACGCGAAGCCGACCGGCAACGCAATCGTGAGACCAGCACCGAGCAGCGATCCGCCGAACATCACCAGATCATAAATCGCATCGTTGGACATCAACGGTCCACCGGGCGGCATCGCCGTGTAACTTTGCACAACATAGCTGACGAGCATAAGGTGCCCGTCCATGCTCAGCAGTATGAAGGTCGCAAGGATCGACAGGAACTGCCCCACAACTTGCGTCGACTGACCCGATTGCGGGTCAATCATGGCCGCAAAGCCGAGGCCCATGACATTGGCAATCGTTTCACCCGCGACAAAGGCCGCCGAATAACCGATCTGCACTGCAAACCCCATCGCGAGGCCCGCAAGCACTTCGCCCATCACCATCAATATGCCGGAAAAACTCGCCAGGCCGCCCACCGGCAACGTGATATGCACGCTGTTGAGTGCGGCCATGCCCAGCGCCAGCGACAGGATCATCCGCACCTGCACCGGCACCGCGCGCGCGCCAAAGATCGGCGCTGCCAGAAACGCCGCGCCGGGACGGATCATCGCGATCAGCCAGATCCACAGCTGGGTTTCAATGCCTGCAAAGCCGGGAGCGAACATTTATCCTCGCCTGTCAGCTGTTCAGAAGATCAGGGATGCGGTCGAAAATCTCGCGCGTGAAATCGGCGACCAGCAGCATGATCGATCCGCCGAACAGTGCCAGCATCACCGCCACGACGATCAGCTTCGGCACGAAGCTCAACGTCTGTTCGTTAATCGATGTCGCCGCCTGAATCATACCGAGCAGCAGACCCGCGATCAGCGCCGGGATCAATATCGGCGCGGCAGCAAGCGCAGTGATCCACAGCGCCTGCTGCGCAATCCCCATGAAGAAATCGGAATTGTCCATTTATCTGGCTGCCTAGGTCGCGAACGAGCCGGCGAGCGACCCCATCGTCAACGCCCAGCCATCGACCATCACGAACAGCAACAGCTTGAACGGCATGGATATGATCGTCGGGGACAGCATCATCATGCCGAGCGACATCAAGGTCGAGGCCACGACAAGGTCGATAATCAGGAAGGGCAGGAAGATCATGAAGCCGATCTCAAAAGCCGTTTTCAGCTCGCTGGTCACGAACGCGGGCATCAGGATCGTGAAAGGAATATCGTCGGGCGTGCGGAACGCGGGCGCCTCAGCAAGCCCCGCAAACATCTTGAGGTCGCTCTGCCGGGTCTGTTTCGCCATGAACACATGCAGCGACTTGGCCGAGCGGCCCACCGCTTCCTCGATGCTGATCTGGCCCGCGCCATAAGGCGTGAAGGCGGTGGCGTTAATCTGGTCGATCGTGGGGCGCATCACGAACATCGACAGGAACAGCGCCAGCCCGACCAGCACCTGATTGGGCGGGGTCTGTTGCAGGCCCAGCGCCTGCCGCAGCAGCGACAGCACGATGATAATGCGGGTGAAGCTGGTCATCATCAGCACCAGCGACGGCAATACCGTCAGCAAGCTCATGAGAACGAGAATCTGGAGGCTGAGCGACATCGGCGCACCGCTGCCGCCGCCCGAAATCGTTCCCAGCGCGCGCGTCAAGGCCGCGCCGTTATCGACCGGCACCGGCGGCACGGGCGTGGGAAGGCTTTGGGCCACCTGTGCGAAGGCCGGATGCGACACAGCCAGTCCGAACAGCAACACGACCAGCACGCTTGCCAATGTCCGCAGGATCGCGAGACTAGCGCGCACGCTCAAATCCTACCGGTGTCTTGCCGTCAGCGATTTTTTCGATGCGGTTGCGGGTGACGGATACCAGCAAGCGCTGGCCATCGAATTCCACCACGCTCAGCTTGCCGAATGTACCCATCGGCATGGTTTCAATCACTTTGATCGCGCGGTCGGCCTGTGCGCCCATCATGCCGGGCTGATATTTGCGCCACAGCCACAACGCGGCATAGGCCATACCCGCCACCATCGGCAGCAACACGACCAGCTTAACGAAATACCAGAACATTAAATACGCCTCTCGACGCCAGCCATCACCGCTTCGGTGTTGGCGACATCGACGACGCGGATGCCATAACGGCCATTGACCGTCACCACTTCACCGCGCGCGATCAATGCGCCATTAACCATAATATCCAACAGTTCGTCGGCCTGCCGGTCCAGCTCGACCACGCTACCTTCGGACAGGTCCATAATCTCGGACAAACGCAGGCTGGTCGATCCCACCTCGACCGTCAGGCGGACCGGAATACTCGCCAGCATATGATATTGCGGGCTGTTGGCAATCCGGCCAACCGCGTTATCAATCTTCAGGGCGTCACTCATATCGCTCATGTTCGGGTCCTAACTCAATTTTTCTATCATGAAGGCCGCGCGGCCATTTTGTTCGCCGATTGTCCCTTGGGCGAGCACGCGATTATTGACGATCAGCGGTAAAGCGCGCTGAATATTGACGGGGATGACATCGCCCGGTTTCAGCGCGAGCAATTCGGTGAGGTTCAGGGTAGGACGTGCTAGCACCGTTTTCGCGGGCAGGCGGATGTTGCCCATTTGCTGGGCGATACGCGTGCGCCAGATCGGATCGGGCAGGCGTCCTTCCTCCGCAGTGCCGCTGGACAGCAGCGGTTCCAGCTGGCGCAGCGCAACGAGCGGCAACATCAACTCGATCGGCCATTCCTCGTTCCGCGACAGACAGACGGTAAAACTTTGGGAGAGCATCTGGTCGGTGGTTTCGGCAAAGCTCAATGCCCGCGGATCAGTTTCGCGGACCTTCATCACCGATTCCAGGTGCATGGCTTCGCCCCAGTTCGCGATCAACGCATCCATAATCGCGTCTGATACACGCGCGATGATGCGTTCTTCGCTCGGCGTAAATTCGCTGCGGGCCAGCCCTGCTTTGCCGCCCGCGCCGCCGTAAAAGCGTTCCAGCATACCACCAACCAGCGCAGCATCAATCCGCACCATGATACCGCCCTTGAGCGGGTGCAGGCGATAAATGCTATAGGCGCTGAACGATGCCGCCATCGCGGACCACTGGCCATAAGTGACCATTTCCGAAGGTAGCGGCGTGACCGTGGGTTTACCCCCCACCATCGGTTCCAATATCGTACGCAGGCGCCGGGCCAGCCGCTCGCCTAGTTTGTCGACACCCGAAGGCACGAGCGGAGCTTGCGGTTCGGTCTGGCCGAACCTGAAAGATTGCACGTCACTCATAAACCAGTCAGTCCCCTGTCCTTGGCCAGGGGACATACCCGGCGTTGGACATCCCTATTGAATAACGAAATTGGTAAAATAAACGTTATCAATGCCCCCGTAGCCGGTATTTTCCTTCAAAATCTTGTTAATCAATTTAGTTAATTTCGCCTGCAATTGCTGCTTGCCCTGCGGCGTTGCAATGACGGTTTCGGCCTCCTGCGCCAGCAAAAGCAGGATTGCGGAGCGCAATGCCATCTCATGCGTCTTGAGCGCAGCGGTCACACGCGCATCATAATAAGTGGAGACAGCAATCGAGATTTGCGCGAACGAATCAGTGTCGATCAGGTTCGACGTAAACGGGATCGGTATCTGGTAATATGTCGCGTGATAGGCAGCGACATTCGCGGGCCGTGGCAGATCGACGCCGCCCTTGGGCAATTTGAAACCCACACCCGCCTCGGTATGTGCGGCAGGCTCGCTGTCGTCTTTAGCTGGTGTACCCGAATATTTGGCAGCAACAGCCTCCGGGTCTTCATCGGCCAGCACAAGGCGCGGTTTGTTCGGGTCTTCCTTCGGCCCCTCTGCCGCATGACCGAATGCGCCCGCCGCGTACAGACCGCCAGCCGCGCCCGCGCCGCATACGACCAGGACGATCAGCAGGATCAATATCATCTTGCCTTTGCCGCCCTTTTTGTTAGGCGCCGCTTCCGCTTCGTCACTCATCGTCCTGTGTCCTCACATCATCTCTTCACGTCAATATTCGCTTCGCGTCACGCATAGCGCGCGCGCCGACCGCCCCTGTTATAGGACGCGGCGTTATCGTCCTCAGGCGCCCTGTCGCCAGAAACGGTCGCGCCAGCATCTGCTTTAGCGTTGCCGCCGCCCGTCCCACGTCCCAGATCCTGTCCAGCCATTGCCGCAGCGCCGCCACGTTGCTGGCTGCCGTTGTGATTCATGTTGGCCAGCCCGCCGTTGGAAGAAGCGTTCTGGCCCTGTTGCTGGCCATTGCCCATTTCACTGCGCGTGGGTTCCGCGACATGTGCGACCTTGTCGATACGCACCTCGCCGATGCGGACAGCGGACAGTTGCGCGTCTTGCAGCAAGCGCCCACTATCGCGCGTCAGGGCGGTTGCCGCAGCCTCACTCTCGACCGTCATACGCACGTCCATGCCAGTGGCGCCGGGGGTCAGATCGACCCGCATTGCGCCCATTGTTTCCGAATTGAGATTGAAGCTGCCGCGCCCCTGACCATTGCCGACCGCCGCAATTTGTTGCGAAATACGGTCCAGCCACTGGCCGGTAACGCCCATATCGACGACTTGCTGGCCCAGCGCCACGGAAATGCTGTCGCCTGCGCGGGCGGCAGGGGTGGTGGCCATGCCATCGCCAGATAGATGGAACTGCGCGGTAACCACATTATTGCTGGTTGCGCCGGAAATGCCCGCGCTGGCGAACAGCGCCGACAGGCGATCGGATGCGCCGCGTCCTTCGCGGCTATCATGATCATCATGGTCACGCGCCGGGACGTCGGGGATAGCCGCTGCCAAAGCGGCGGCGTTGCGCGCGGGTGGCTGCGGCTTGTCTGCGTCAGCGCCCTGAACGCGAACGGCAGCAACACTAATCCGCGTGGGAGATACTTCGGAAGGCCCCTTCGCCGTTGCTGGATCGGTTACGGCCAGCTTGACGCCGCGATCAGCGAGCGGCGGGGGACTGCCCTTCCCGCCATCCATCTTATCCTCGCTCGCGTCCTTCGCCCTGCGGGCCAGCATGTCGAGCAAATCGGTGACTTCGCCGGGCTTGACCGCAGCAGGAACAGGCGCATCGCTGTCCGAGGGCGTATCTGCTGCATCGGCAGACTTGCTCGGTATAGCAGGCTGGGTAGCGGCTACTGCTTTTGCGCCATCGCCAACCGGGGTGTCTTTTGCATCATTGGTCGCCGAAGTGCGCGCGGTATAAACTACGAGCTTTTTGTCCACGCCAATTTCTTCGACCCCATGCCGAACATTTTGGCGCCCCGGAACGGCCGCCGGTGTAGGTTCAACACCTGTCGCGCTTATCGCAACAGATGCGTCGGGCGAAGCAGGCGCCACAGCCGGTTCAGGGGACGCTTCGGCTTCTTTGGTGTCGGCATTTTCCTTGGCGATCTTGCTTGCGTTCTTTGCTTCAAGGCCGACCCGCTTCGCATCCACCGTGACGGTTTCGCGTGATTTTTTCTCGCTATCGTGCTTTGGCGTTGCTTTGGGCTCGTCGGTTCCCACTTCAAGGGCCGCCATTTGTTGCGATTGCGTATTATTAGTATTAAATGCCAAATCTGGCGCTTTTTCGTCTTTTACCGCGGTCGATGACGGCACATCTGTTGCAGGCTGATCGGCGGTGCGATCCAATTCTCCCTGCGATTTGTCGCCCGGATCGCGGGCCACAGGCCGGTCATTTGCGCCCGGCACATCTTGCAGCAGCGCGGCAAAATCCTGCCTGTCTGCACCCGCAGATGAGGCGGTATCCCGGTTATTTGTCGGCGCCTTCGCCCCGACGCCCAAACTGTTGAGGACATTCATGGTCATTCGACTCCCCTCATTTGCATACGGCGATAGCGCGGCAGCGCGGCGATGCGCGCCTCCATCTGCTCTTCAACATCCGCCCGCGCGCGGTCCTGCAAACGTACGGCAATTTCTTTCTCGCGGTTGGCCTCAACCCGTAGCCCCTGCTTCTCATCAACCCGCCTGCGCGCGTCATACAGCGCGCCGTCGAGTTGCCGTCCGGCCTTTTCGAGGCGGTCCGCCAGTTCACGATAGGCTGCAAAATTTTGTCCGCTGGAGACAGGATCGCTCTTGAACAAATCCGTCCGCACCCGTGCGAGCCGGGTAGCGTTGTGGGCAATGCTGTTGGCCTCTTCCTGCGCGCGCGCGCTTTCGGCAACAGCGAGCGCGTGCTGCACATGGCGTACCCGCACCAGGCGCTTGCGGCGAGTGAGCAGCGCGCTCATGCCCCAAACTCGGCGACAAGGGCGGCGATGCTGCTATCCATATTGATCTGGCTGCGCGAATCCTGTCGCAGGAAATCAAGCACTTCCTGACGGCGCGCGACCGCTTCGTCGATCAACACATCATTGCCGGGGCGATAGGCCCCCATCAGGATGAGGTCGCGGTTTTCTTCGTAAGCTGCCCACAGCGCCCGGTACATGGCGGCGGTCGCAAGATGTTCATCATCGACGATGTCCGCCATGACACGGCTCAGGGATTTGCCGACGTCAATCGCCGGAAAAATCGCCTGTTCCGACAAATGCCGCGACAGAACAATATGCCCATCGACAATTGCGCGCGTCGCATCGACGATTGGATCGTCGGTGTCATCGCCATCGGCAAGCACCGTATAGATCGCGGTGATCGAACCACCGGTGCGCAAATCTACGCCCGCCCGTTCGACAAGCCGCGGAATGAGCGACAGCGCGGAGGGCGGATAGCCCTTCATCGCGGGCGGCTCACCCAATGACAGACCGATTTCGCGCTGGGCATGGGCGCAGCGCGTCAGACTGTCGAGCAGCAACAGCACCTTCTTGCCCCTTGCCCGGAAATATTCGGCAATCGCGGTCGCACGCGCGGCAGCGCGCAAGCGCAATACCGGCGGGTGGTCGGCGGGAACGGCAACGACAATGCTGCGCGCCATCATCCCGCCACTCAATTTGGTTTCGATGAAGTCGGTGACTTCGCGGCCACGTTCGCCGATCAGGCCCGCGACGACGATGTCTGCCTCGGCCCCGGCGATCATCTGGCCCATGAGTACCGACTTGCCGACACCCGACCCCGCAATAATCGCGATCCGTTGCCCGCGTCCGGCAGTAAGCAGCGCGTTGACGGCGCGTACGCCGAGATCGAAACGTTCCGTCACCCGCCCGCGATCCAGCACATTGCCGCGCACGCCGTTGATCGGCCAGATACCCTGCGCCAAAATCGGCCCCTTGCGGTCCAGCGGCTGACCCATTGCATCAATGACGCGGCCGATCAGTCCTTCGCCAACCTGCACCATGTTCGCGGCGCTATCGGGTTCTACCCGCGCGCCGTTTTCGACCGGCGAATCAATATCGAGCGGCACCAGTATTGCACGGTTGCCGCGAAAGCCGACCACTTCGGCCCGCGCGCTCGTGCCATCGGACGCAGCGATGCGCGCGCCTGTGCCAATCGGGCGATTAAAGCCGGTGACTTCCAGCATCCCGGCATCATGACTGACCAGACGGCCGACATGGCGTGGAACATCATGCAAATCGACATGGTCGAACAGCCGTTCGGCCTGAGCGAGCGCAGCATGGATCACGACTTGCCCTCCATATCGTCAAGGATACCCCGGAGGCGGGAAAGCTGAATATCCGGCCCGTCTTCGATCCAGCCGTCGGCGGTATCGAGGCGAATATTACCCCGCGCCATACTAGCATCGCGTACCAGCGGCACACCGAGCGCGCAGCCTTCCAGCAAGGGCGCATCGTCGGGATGAATATGCAGATTGTTCTTGCCTTGCCCGTCCTCGACAAAGGCGGCGATGGTTTCGCAGCGTTGCCGCAGCAAATCGCCATCAACCGAAGCCTCGCCAACTATCTGGCTGACCAACCGGATGACCGCCGTAGAGAGCATGGTCGCCAGTGCGCCATTACTGGCCGGAGCAATCTGTTCCAGCGCATAGACCATCCGTTCACGCGCATTGGCATCCGCGCTCAGGCTTTCGGTGGCGACGCGTACGCCCTCGTCGAAACCCTGTGCGAAGGCGTCGGCCCGCGCCTGATCCATCGGATCAAGCGGATGATCGGGTCTGTCTTCATGGGCAGGCCGATAGCCCTGTATTTCCTGTCCATCGGCAAAACGCGCCTTGAAACCGGAGCGCGACGGATTGCCCGCGAGCGAGCCAATGCTCACCGCCTGTGCATCATTAACTTCGCTGGAGAGCATCAACCTAGACAAAATCTTCGCCCTTTCCTGCTAGCATGATCGCGCCTTCGTCCGCCAGACGGCGGGCCATAGCGACGACCTGTTTCTGGGCGTCGACCACTTCGGCAAGCCGCATCGGCCCGCGTTCGTCCATTTCGTCCTGAATGGCCTGCGCCGCGCGCACCGACATGCAGCCCAGCATCTTGGCCTTGAGCATTTCGCCCGCACCCTTGAGCGCGACGACCAGCAGGTCGTTTTCGATACCGCGCAGCAATGTGCCCAGATTCTTTTCGTCGAGATCGATCAGATTTTCGAAGATGAACATTTCTTCCTCGATTGTCTGGCCGACGATCTTGTCGCGCTTGGTCAGCGCCTTCATGATGCGCTGTTCCATATCCTTGCGGACGTTGTTCATGATGGCCGCAGCTTCGCTGGTGCCGCCGCGCTGGGACGTGCTGCCCGATTTTTTGACTGGCGATCTGGTGGCGAGTATTTCTTCCAGCTCGTCGAGCGCCTCAGTGCTTACCGGACCCAGCGTCGCGACGCGATACACCACGTCTTCCTGATTTTCGGGCGGCAGCAAGGACAGCACATTGGCTGCCGTCGACGCATCGAGGTGGGCGAGCACAATGGCCATAACCTGGGGATGATCAGTCTCGACGGCCGCCGCGATTTCTTTCGGCTCCATCCATTTGAGCATTTCCAGCTTGGTCGAGCGGGTCGGCGGGGTGATCCGCGCCAGCATATTGTCGGCGCGCTCGGTGCCGAGCGCCTTGTGCATGGCGCCGCGAATATGGTTGGTCGCGCCATAGCCGATGGTCGTGCGGCGCCTGGCCTTGTTGACGAACTGATCGAGCGCAGTGTTGACCTCTTCGATCTCCACGTCCGCGACATCATACATGGCATAGCCGAGCTGACGTACCTCGTCCGGTTCCAGACGCGAGAGGATTTGCGCGGCTTCATCTTCGTCGAACAGCATCAACAGGACGGCGGCGGCCGCACTGCCATGCAGCGATCCCAGAGAATTCTCGCCGCTCAGGGCGTCGTCAAGATCAGGCATTTTCCTTTGCCTTCCCTTCCTTCAACAGGTCGCGGACGACAAGGGCGGCACGATCAGGGTCTTGCTTGACGAAGTTGCGGATCAGGTCGGCCCGCTGGGCATAATCCGGTGTCGCCGAAATCATGTCGAGCGTGATGCGTCCACCCGAGGACGGCGCGGCACGGGCCAGTTCCCCGGAAATTTCCCGGCCAATCTTCTGTTTGATGACAGCCCGGTTGGCCGCAGCTTCCTTGGCGGCTTCGGCGCGGCGCTTGAGCAACGGACGGCCGATGCCGAACACCAGCACACTCACCACCACCAACGCCGAAATATTGCGCCCCAGCGACGAAAGCCAGCTTGCCTCATACCACGGCGCGGCATCGACGGCGGTTTGCTTGACGAAATCACGCGATGACAGCGCAACCGTATCACCGCGTGTCTGGTCAAAGCCGACCGCACCCTTGACGAGCGCGTCCAGCGCCGTGATTTCCTGCGCGCTGCGGGGTTTGCCATTAGCACCGACATCGAGCGCGACGGCAACCGACAGGCGCTTGACCGTGCCCACCGCATCGCGGGTCACGGAAACTTCGCGCCCCAGCTCAAAGCTGCGGTTGTAGCTTTCTTGCGTCTTGAGCGGCGCGATAGCCGGCGTGGCTTGGCCATTCGCCGTTGCGCTGGTGGTCAGCGCAGCATTGCCAGCAGGCGCTGCACCGAGCGATACGGGCTTCTGGCTGGTGGCGATAGCGGGCGGCGGCGCCTGATTGGACAGCGCGCCGGGAATACCGCCTGCTTCCTGAATGCCACCGCTGTTTTTCGGGTCTCCAGCCTGCCAGCTCCCCTGTTCGTCACGCAAACGCGCTTCGTCCTGCGGATAGGTTTCGCGCGTTGCCTGCCGTTCGGCGAAGTTCACCTCGGCATGGACTTCGGCGGAAAATTTGTCGGCGCCCAATATCGGCGTCAGCAACGCGATAACGGACTGGCGATAGCGTTCCTCGATTTTCGACTGCACAGCGATCTGCCGATCAGTCTCGCCATCAGCGCCGCCCGCGTTGGAAAGAAGATGGCCGTTCTGATCGACAACCGATACCTGTTCCGGGGCGAGATCGGACACAGAGGAAGCCACCAGATGCACAATGGCCTGCACCTGCGAGTCAGCGAGCGCGCGGCCCTGCGCCAGACGCAGCATCACCGATGCGCTGGGCTTGGAACGCTCGCGCAGGAAGATGCTCGGTGCTTCGACCGCAAGGTGAACGCGTGCAGATTCGACCGAATCAATCGCCTCGATCGTGCGGGCAAGGTCCATTTCCCGCGCCGAACGGAGCTTTTCACCCTCGACCGCGCGGCTGGCACCCATCGGCAGACTGTCGATCATGCTGTTGCCGTCCGGCGCGCTTTTCGGCAGCCCCTGCGCGGCGAGCATCATCTTGGCCTTGAAATAATCGTCCTCACCCACGGTGATCGAGCCCGACGCATTGTCGAATGCATAGGGAATGCTGTTCTTGCCGAGCACATCAACGACCGCGCCCTGCTCCGCATCGGGCAGGCCACGGAACAGGTCACGCTGCGGCGCCTGACGCAGGGAAAGCCAGGCGATCCCCGCAGCGGCCACCACCGCGATCAGCCCCAGCATCGGCAGGCTACGTGCAATCGCGGGCTGGTCGAATATCGCGGCGAGGCGATAGCGCCATATATCCACGCCCCCGCCACCCGAAGAAGCAATCGCCGGCAAGGTAGCTGTGCTACCATTCACGCCATTATCAGGGGTCATTCTCGCCTCGCTCATATTATACCGGCATGCTCATGATGTCTCTGTACGCGGACAGCAGCTTGTTGCGGACCTGCAGGGTCGCCTCGAAGCTCACCGAAGCCTTTTGCTTGGCCAGCATAACCGCCGCGATGTCGGTCGTTTCACCGCGCTCAAAAGCGGCGGCGGCATCGCCCGCCTTGTTTTGCAGGCCATTGACCTGATCCAGCGCGCTTTTGAGCGCGGAGGTAAATTTGTCGGGTTGGGCCGCGCCTGTACCGCCCGCTCCGCCAACGTCGCCAGCAGGGCCAGTCGAGCCGACATCGCGCAACGCGGCGTTCTTTTGCAAGATGGCATTGCGCATCGCCATGATGCTGTCGGCTGATATCCCGTTCATGGTCTACCCCCTCCCAAACCACCGGTCATGCTGCCGCCATCTCGCGGAGTTCCGCGAGGCGATAGCGCAAGGTGCGTTCGGAAATACCGAGCTTACGGGCGGCCAGCGCGCGGTGCCCATCGGTTTCGCGCAGGGCGTGGCGAATGGCATCGAGCTTGGAAGCTCGCGCGATATCCTGCAACCGGATCGGTGCAGACGCGGTGGGTAAAACAATGGGCATGGCGACCGGCGCGGCGACGGCGGCAATCGACAGGTCACCAGCGTCAATCCGGTCCCCATCGCGCAGCACGACCGCGCGCTGCAACACATTGCCCAGCTCGCGGGCGTTGCCGGGCCAGCTATGTGCGCCAAGCGAGGCCATCGCCGCAGCGGTCGGCCAGGGGAAGTCCCCCGCCATAGTGGGTTTGTTATGCAGGCCGATGAGCATGGCGGCGCTGATCGCGATCACATCGCCCCGGCGCGTTGCCAGCGGGTTGAGCGCCAGCGGCATTACATTGAGCCGCCAGTAAAGGTCGCTGCGGAACCGGCCCGCATCGCATTCGGCGGCAAGATCACGGTTGCAGGCGGCGATCACACGGACGTTGACAGGAACGCTGTGGGTCGCCCCGACAGGCAGGACTTCGCCTTCCTGTAACGCGCGCAGCAATTTCGCCTGAAGGTTGAGCGGCAGCTCGGCAATTTCATCGAGGAAAAGCGTGCCGCCATTGGCAGCCAGAAACAAACCTTCCGAAGCATTGGCCGCGCCGGTGAAGCTCCCCTTCTTGTGGCCGAATAGCATGGCTTCCATCATCGTTTCTGGCAATGCGGCGCAGTTGACCGCGATAAAATCCTTGCCCCTGCGGCCCGAACGCGCGTGCAGGAAGCGCGCCATGCCTTCCTTGCCGGTGCCGGTGTCGCCCTGAATGAGGACGGTGGCATCACTCGCCGCAATGCGTGACGCCAGCGACATCAGGCGCGCGCTGTTTTCGTCCCCCACCGCAGGCATCCCCGAGGGGCGCAGCAGTTCGGCAATCAGGGCGCAGGCAAAATCCAGATCGGCAGCGCCAAATGCCAGCCGCGCCGGTATGCCATTGCTGGCACGTTCAAAATGCGGAGCGCCGTCCCGATAATCGATTAATATGTCGCGGTAGGTGGCGTGGGCGATTTCACTGGTGAGGAGCACATGGACGCTACCCCGATCGCGGGGTGCGTCAGCCACCACGGGCGCTATATCGAGGAAGGCTCTCTCAAGCCAGCCTTGTAACCCCGGAACGCGGGTACATGCCCCGTCGCTCACGCCAAAAATCGACATGTATAGTCCCCAGTCCCATTTGCGGGTCTGATGCCCCCGCACCAGACCTGCCTTTCGATGAGAACGATTTGCGCCCGAACGCTTATGATATGGTTAACAAACGGAAACTCTTGCCGAAAAGCGGCAATTTTTTTCCGCTTCCGGCAAAATGTGGAATGCAACGAAAATCCGCCAAAAATGGGCGTATTTTGCGGAAATTGGCCCCCATGCTTTGATACAGCACGCGCGTTCACGCGCATATGCACGCGCGAGACAAAAAAATTTCGGAGCGATATTAAACTCTTGTTCCGCCTGCCGTTATTCCACTTCGAGGCCGCAACCGCCACTGAGGCAAGCGACCTGAGTTGAAGCGGGAAAGGAATTTTACATGACTGTTATCGGAACCAACGTAGCTGCAATGCGCGCAGCCAATGCTTCGGCCACAGCCGATGCAACACGCGCCACTTCCATTGAGCGCCTGTCGACCGGCAAGCGCATCAACAGCGCAAAAGACGACGCCGCCGGCCTCGCCATCGCCACCAAAATGACTGCAGAAATCCGTGGCCTGTCGGCTGCATCGCGTAACGCCAATGACGGCATTTCGCTGGCGCAGACCGCTGAAGGTGCACTGGGTGAAGTTTCCAACATCGTACAGCGCGTTCGTGAACTGGCTGTGCAGGCCTCTTCCGGTCAGGTCTCTGCTACCGACCGCGCAGGCATCCAGACGGAAGTTACCTCGCTGCTGGCACAGGTTGACGATATCGCTACGCGGACGACCTTCAACGGCATCAAGCTGACCGACGCCACCAATGTCGCCGCGGGTGTTGACATCCAGACGGGCACAAACTCGGGTGAAGTTGTCAATGTTGCCTTGGTTGACGCTCAAGCCGCCACTTTGGGTATCGGTGCCGTCAACCTCGGCACGGCCGCCGGTGCAGCTACAGCACTTGGCCTGCTCGATACGGCACTGCAGACACTTTCGACCGGCCGTGCAACGCTTGGTGCGACGCAGAACCGCCTCGCAGCGACCGTCAGCAGCCTGACCTCGACCGTCACCAACCTGACGGAAGCACGTTCACGCATCGAAGACGCCGACTTCTCGGCTGAAACGACCAACCTTGCCAAGGCGAGCATCCTGTCACAAGCGTCGACCGCGATGCTTGCTCAGGCGAACCAGTCGCAGCAGAGCGTTCTCTCGCTGATCCGCTAATCGGTTACGAGATACTGAATTGACTGGCTGAGGTATTGGTCCACCAACAGCCGATCATAAGGCCCCGGCATTTAACAGTCCCCACCGTGCCGGGGTCCAAACTTTCGATCAAACGGCCAAACGAAACTTGAAACCCTCGTCCCCCCGGACGGGGGTTTCTTTCGTTGATCGCGGCATTGCCCCATCTCCGCGCGCCGCTATTTTTCGGTGACCGCCACCCGCATAATGAGCGCCTGCTCGATCCCCGGATTGGCGGTGTGAAGCGCGTGGTTCATCGTGCCCACCAGCTCGCTCACGTCGACCGGACTATAAGGTGACACTCGCAACCAGTCTGAATTTTTATAGGATAGGTATTCCTACTTATAGGATGTTATAGGAATAACCCATAGTGCACGATTATGGTCATCCCAGTCAGCAGAAACGCTGCAACGATTTACAGGGGGTGACCAATGTCCAAAACGACCGAACTGCTCGAAACCGCCGTTGCCGATGTCATTACCCATCGTCCGGTCGAGGCGGAAAACCCGAGCGCGCGCCAGCGGATGCTGATCGACAGGGCGTTTACGCGGGTACTCAAGATCATTGCTCCGCGCGTTCGCCACTTCATCAAGCAATATGGGTTGAGCGCGCATTGGGACGATGCGGAACAGGTGTGCGCCATTGCCGTGCATCGCGCTATCGAGGCCTATGACCCCGGCAAAGCGATGTTCACCACGTTCGTCAACTGGCAAATCCGCGGCGAGCTGCAAGGACTGCGGTTTCGCCTGATGGAGGATCAACGCCCGTCCGCCCGCAAGGTCGACGCGACCACCATCTCGCTGCCAGAGCATCCGAAGCCTTGATGGAGGAGTATGTCCGTCATCTGCGCGCCGTCGGTATCGCCCAGATCAAGCGCAGGGCGAAGGCGCGCCGCATCATCACGCCCCATGCCGACAAGAAAGGCAATCTACCAAAATATGTTCACAGCCGCACATCCGGGGTCGACGCGGAAGAACTGGTGAAGCTGGAAGAGCGCATCGCGCGCGATAGTGACATAGTGGCGAGGAACCTGTTCGCGCATCCGATGGAACAGGCCGCGATCGAACCGGATGAGGAAAGCGGCCTGACCAAGGAACGCATCCGCCAGATCACACGCCGTGCGGCGCGAGTCATGGCCGAGCTTGCATCCGGCAACCCGCGCTTTGCCGCCAACATTTGCGCCGACACGGGAGCCAATCATCGCGTCGATCCGCCGACACCCCTGCCCGATCGCACCCAGGCAGATATATATCCCGTACCCGGCCAGCCGCATAACCGCCTGATACAGGTCAGGGCGGCAGAATGTGCCGGGCCTGAATATAGCGGGGAAAATGTGATATTCGGCAACGACACGGACAACCTCACGGCCCATTGACGATCACGCTCACTAGAGCGGTTTGCGATCCGATTGCATCGGCTCGCCCGCTCTATCCT
>JBDTLS010000021.1:0-20656 GCA_039934655.1 Sphingobium sp. | reverse complement strand
CGGTCGGCATAATAGAGATAGCTGACCGCGCCTTGGGGCAAGAAGCGCGCGGCCAATGATGTCGAAATCAGCAGGTTGAACTGGATCGCACCCGCGCCAACCGCCGCCGGGAAAATCAGCACTAGCAGGCGCTTGACCGCAGGCGTCAGGCGCGGAAAGCCAAGGTGCAGCACAACGCCCGCCCGCCTGCACGACCAGATCAGCCAGATCAACTGCATCGCGCCGGATACCGTCACCGCTACCGCTTGGGTATAGCTGGTTTCGAGCGGAGTAGCGCCGCGAAACAGCAGGACGGCGAGGATCATACAGACATTGAGCAGCACCGGCGCAGCGGCATTGACCCAGAACCGATCCAGCGAATTCAATATCCCGCCCAGCAGCGACACAATCGAAATCAGCGCGAGATAGGGAAAGGTGATCTGCGTCAAATCGACGGCGAGATTGAATTTCTGCGCGCCGCCATCGGGAAATCCACCGGTCATCGCCCATACGACCGGCGCGGCGAGCAGCATCATGCCGAGGGTAAAGATCACCAGAAACGGCAACAGCACCGAGAGCACCTGTCCAGCAAAATGCACGGCGGCGGACTTGCCGCTGCCCGGCACTTGCGCATCGGCTTCGGCCATCGTGCGGTTGAACATCGGCACGAACACGGCCGCGAAGGCGCCCTCCGCGAACAGGGCGCGGAACAGGTTGGGCAGGCGCCATGCGATCAGGAATGCATCGGATGCCAACCCCGCACCGAGATAGCGCGCGACCAGCATGTCGCGCACCATGCCCAGCACGCGGCTGATCAAGGTAATGCCGCCTATGGTCCCGGTTGCGCGGATCAATCCCATCTGGTCATGTCTCCGCCCGGATTAATCGCTTCAGGCGTTGCCGACGACAGGCGCTTCGGCTTGTTCCGCTACCGCCTGGGCCTGCTGCATATAGAGCGCACCGAAATCAATCGGGTCGAGCAGCAAGGGCGGGAAGCCGCCGTCACGCACGGCGTCGGCCAGCACACGGCGTGCGAATGGGAACACGAGACGGGGCGCTTCGGCGAACAAGAACGGCTGAATCTGGTCAGCGGGCACATTGCGAATGCCGAACAACGCGCCGAACGACAGGTCAACGGCAAAGGCGGTGCCTTCGGGTGCAACTGCCTTCACGACAATTTTCAGCACGACTTCGTGCAGGTCATCGCCGACATTATCGGCCGCGATGTTGAACTGGATGTCGATCTGCGGCTGTTCCTGCCATTGATAGACATTGGGTGAATTGGGGTTTTCGAAGGACAGATCCTTCACATATTGGGTGATGAGGCCAATCGTTGGCTCATTGTCAGCGCCATTGGCGAGGGAGGCGTGCTGCGTGTCGTTGGCATCGTCGGCCATATTTTATCCTGTCTGTCGTCCGGGGTGCGCCCGATTGAGGCGCTGCGCTGTGGTTCGCCGCGGCGCTTAGCAGGGCGAAAGGATTTGGGCAATGGCGCGTGGGGGCGAGAGCGAATGCGTAAACCCGGCAGCGTAATATCCGCACCGAATATATTCGCCATTCAACCTGTTTGAAACTTGGCGGTAACATGCCTATATTGATGTGACACTCCTTTTTGCATAGGTCTGGTACGCGCGTGTATATGATTGTGATCCTCGCTTTGGTTGCCGGTTTTCTGGCGATGCGCCTCTATTCCGTATTGGGGCGTCGCACTGGACATGAGCAGCAACCTGCGCCGATTCAGGCGGAAGAGCGCGCGCCTGTATCGGTCGTGTCGCAACGCGGCCCCGCCGTGGAAGACGCGCCCGATGGGCTGCGTTTGGGCAGCCTGCTGGTTGCGCGCGAGGCGGAGAACGGCATTCGCGCCATTATCGCCGCCGATCGGCAGTTCGATGTTCCGCAGTTCGTCGAAGGCGCGAAGTCTGCCTATGGCATGATCCTCAACGCATTCTGGGCTGGCAAGGGCGATGATTTGCGCTGGTTGTGCGATTCGGATGTTGCGGAATCTTTTGAAACGGCGATTGCCGAGCGAGCGACGGCAGGCCATGTGCTTGAAAACCGATTGGTGCGCATCGACCGCGCGCAGATTATCGAAGCGGCTTTGCGGGGTAAATTGGCGTCCGTCACGGTTCAATTCGATGCCGATATTTCCGCTGTCACCCGCGACAAGGATGGGCTCGTGGTCGGTGGGTCGATGACCGATGCTGTGCCGACGCACGATATTTGGACCTTCACCCGCGAAATCGGCAACAGCGATCCCAACTGGAAACTGAGCGAGACCGACGAGGTTGCATGATCCGTTGCCGGTCAGGGGTTGCGCTGTTGCTGGCGGCCGCGCTTTCGGCGTGCGCTGGTAATATCATTCCCCCCGGTTCGGTGAGCCGCGAACCTCATCGGCCCCGGCCCGCGCCTGCGCCCGTGCCCTCTACGCGGCCGATCCCGTCTCAACCGCGCCCGCCGGTGACGCCCGCTGCGCCGTCCGTGGTTACGCCTCCCACTTCAACGGCCAACGCGGTTATCTCCGGGTTGACGCCCGGCCCCGCGCTCAGCAGCGTTTTGCCACAGGATGACAAGACACGCGCGGCGCTTGGCGCGTTTCGTTTGTCTTGCGCAGCACTGGTACGCCGTACCGATCAAAGCGGCCTGACGCAGGGCAGCGATTGGCAACAGGCATGTAATGCCGCCGGTAGCTGGCCAGACAATTCCGCCAGCGCGTTTTTTATCCGCTATTTCGAAGCGGTGCAGGTCGGCGACGGCAAAGCCTATGCCACCGGATATTTTGAGCCGGAAATCGCGGGATCGCGGGTGCAGGCTCGTGGCTATACCGTGCCGGTTTATCGCCGCCCGCCCGATCTGGTCGATGTCGATCTCGGTGCGTTCAGCGACAGTCTGAAGGGCAAACATATTCGCGGCCGGGTGCAGGGGCAGATCTTCGTGCCTTATGCCGACCGGGCGGAACTCGAATCGGGTGGGCTTGCCGGGCGCGGGCTGGAGATTGCCTGGGCGGCGGACGATATCGAATTTTTCTTCCTGCAAATTCAGGGCAGCGGGCGGTTGCGCCTGCCCGACGGGTCGATCATGCGGATCGGCTATGATGGTCAGAACGGGCGCGATTATACCGGCATCGGCAAGCTGATGAAGGATCGCGGACTGATTCAGGCCGGGTCGATGCAGGACATCATGAGCTGGTTACGCGCCAACCCGCAACAAGGCCGCGCGATCATGAACGAGAACAAGAGCTTTGTTTTCTTTAAGGAAATTGTCGGGCCGGGTCCGCTCGGCGCGCTGGCCATACCGGTGACGGGCGGCAGCAGTGTTGCCGCCGATCCGCGCTATGTCCCTTTGGGTGCGCCGATATTGCTGTCGCTTGACCGCGCCGAACCCAATGGCTTGTGGATTGCGCAGGATACGGGCGGCGCGATCAAGGGCGCCAACCGAGTCGATACATTCTGGGGCGCAGGCGAGCAGGCGCGCGCGACGGCGGGCGGCATGTCCGCGCGGGGTAGCGCGCTGCTGCTGCTTCCGATTGGCACCTATGCACGGTTGGCGAATGCAAATGGTTGGTCGACGGCTAAGCCCTGAAGAAAAAGCATTGTGGGGCAAGGTGGCGCAGAGCGTGCGGCCCCTGCCCGGACGGACGCGCATCGCAAGGCGCGATCCGGCCTCCGACGATGACAGCTTATCCGTTGTTGCGCAGCCGGATCGACGCACGGATGCGGGCAAAGCCATTTCTGCTTTGTCGCCACCTTCCCCTCGCGCTCCACGGCGCCCGGTCGATTTTCTGGACCACGGGTGGGAGCGGCGAATCGCCAGCGGGCAAATCATGCCGGATCGCACAATCGACCTGCACGGGCACAGCCTCGATGGCGCGCATCGTCAATTGGGGATGGCATTGACGATGGCGGTGGTGTCCGGCGCGCGGGTGCTGCTGGTCATTACCGGCAAGCCGCGAACAATTGCATCCGTTTCGGGGGAAAGCAGAAGGGGCGCCATCCGGGCCGAAATCGGTCATTGGCTTGCGACAAGCCCGCATGCCGACGCCATTTCCAGCGTCCGCAACGCGCATCCCCGGCATGGGGGGAGCGGCGCAATATATGTGATATTGCGGCGCAATAAATAGCCATATTTCACGCGCCTAGCGGGAAAAATATTAACCACTTTCCGGCATGAGGTGACCCGGGCTGGTGTCATTGCGACGCCCGCTTCGTTTGGGTGACCGGATACGCGAATGCAAGGTGGCAGTTTACATGGACGGGCGATTGCTTTCGCAGCCAGCGCAGGCTGCGTCGTGTTTATTCTCGCCCTGTTCGCGGGGCATGGCAGTACGAGCGATGCCGGGCAAATAAGCAAGGCATTGGCGATCGCCATTGTTTGCGGCGTGTTTGGATGGGCCTCTGCCCAGCAGTCGATTGCCACTATCGCGGCATCAGTCGATCGCGCTACCGAGCGCCTGCTGCAAGCGGCGCATGGCGACCTCCAGTCTCCGATTGCCAAGGATATTCGCAGCAATCTGCCGGATTTGTCGGTGGCGATGGAAAGCCTGTTCAGCCAGGTCCGCACCAACCTCGATAATGTGCAAACCCTCGCGATGTTTGACCCGGTAACGGGTCTGGCCAACCGCACCAGCTTTTACCGTCAGGTCGAACGCATGTTGATCGAACGCCAGGTCAATGGCGCCGCAGCGATGTTCTTCCTGGATCTTGACGGGTTCAAGGATGTCAATGATCGGTTCGGGCATGGCGCCGGAGATCAGATACTGGCGCGAGTCGCCGGGCGTCTGCGCGAAGTGGTCATGGCTCAGGCGAGCATCGGCGCGCGCGATGCCGTGGTGGGGCGTTTGGCTGGCGATGAATTTACCCTGTTTTTCCCCCATATGCCGCCGGAAACGTCGGCAATGCGGATTGCCCGAGCCATTCAATTCGCGCTCGATGAGCATTTTGAAATCGGCGGGGTGCAGATTGATGTCGGGGCGTCGATCGGCGTTGCTTATTATCCTGAACATGGCGGAACGCTCGCGGCATTGCTACGCGCCGCCGATCAGGCGATGTACGAAGCCAAGCACAAGGGTCGCCGCCGGGTAGAGCTATATTCCCACGATCTGGAAGCGCGGCTGTCGGGCAGGGCCGACCTGGAGCGTGATCTGCGTACTGCGCTGGAGCGGGATGAGTTCCTTCTCGAATTCCAGCCGCAGGTTGACTACGAAGCGGGGCGCATTGTTGCGGCCGAAGCACTGGTACGCTGGGCGCATCCCGATCGTACATTGATCATGCCAGACGCGTTTGTCGCGCTCGCCGAAGAAACGGGCCTGATCGTCGAACTGGGTGACTGGATCATGAACCGGGTGTGCCATACGGCGGCCCGCTGGGCGGCGGGGGGCATCAACCACCGGTTGACGATTAACATCTCGGCGCGAGAGTTGACCCAGCCCGATTTCTTCCGGCGCTTTCTTGCCGCGATGGAGGAGCACAAGACGCCGCCTGCCATGCTGGAAATCGAACTGACCGAATCGCTGGCGATGCGGCTTGAGGGCAGTGTGCTGGATAATTTGCACGACCTGCGTCGTCGCGGCATCCTCATTGCGATTGACGATTTCGGCACCGGTTTCTCGAATCTCTCGCGCTTGAAGGACTTGCCGGTCGACCGGGTCAAGATCGACCGTTCGCTGGTGCGCGACATCCTCATTTCCAATGAGGCGCGGATGATCTGCTCGGCGGTTGTCGGTCTGATTCAGGGATTGGGGCTGGAGGTCGTGATCGAGGGTGTGGAAAGCGAAGACCAGGTAGAGATGCTGGGTGTAATCGGCTGCCATATATTCCAGGGGTTCCACCTCTCCCGCCCGGTCGCAGAGGTGCAATATATGCAGCGTTTCGGAATGGATGCGCAAAGCCCATTGGATGCCGTTGGCTGATTCGCGCTTCGGGGCCGAAAATTCTAGGCCTTCATGGCCATGCTGCGCCGCAAAATTTCACCATAAATTTCACTTAATGCGCGCAGGTCTGCAATAGCCACCGCCTCATCAAGTTTGTGCATCGTTGCGTTGTTAAGCCCGAATTCCACCACCGGGCACAGGCGAGAGAGGAAACGGGCATCGGACGTCCCGCCGGTCGTCGATAGCTCCGGGGTTAACCCGGTTACATGGGTGATCGCATCGCTGACCGTTTGAGAAAAATCGTCGGGTGGCGTCAGGAATGCCTCGCCACTGATCTGAGCTTTAAGCGTTCCGCCATGCGCGGTCACGATATCGCTGATGAGCCGCGTCAGGCTCTCGCCACTATGCAGGTCGTTGAAGCGGATTGAGATGCGCGCCTGCGCACGGGCCGGGATGACATTAGTGGCGCCGTTGCCGACAGAGATGTCGGTGATCTCGATGTTACTGGGTTGAAACCAGTCAGTGCCGCTGTCCAGCTCGATCGCTTCGATTGCGGATAATATCGTCACGAGCTTGGGGATCGGATTGTCGGCGAGATGAGGGTAAGCGACATGCCCCTGCTGCCCGTCGACACTGATCCACATATTAACCGACCCGCGCCGCCCGATCTTGGCCATATCGCCGAGTCGGTTGACCGAAGTCGGTTCGCCGACAAGGCACAGATCAGGCTCTATCCCGCGTGTCGCCATGCGGTCGATGATCGCACGGGTGCCGAACACCGCTGCACCTTCCTCGTCACCGGTGATAAGCAGGCTGATTGTACCGGGCAGGTCAGGATTGGCGGCGAGCGCGGCGACGAAGCTGGCGATGCTGCCCTTCATATCGACCGCGCCCCGGCCATAGAGCAGGCCACCGCCTACTTCGGGCTGAAATGGATCGGTCGTCCAGCCTGTGCCGGGCGGCACGACATCCAGATGCCCGGCGAACGCGAAATGCGTGCCAGCGCCATTGCTGCGAAGGGCGATAAGATTTTCGACCGGGCCATCGGGCGCTTCGCCCACGATGAAGCGATCGACTGTGAAGCCAAGCGGCACCAGCATCGTCTCCAGCGCATCAAAGACCGGGCCGCTGGCGGGCGTGACGGAGGGACAGGCGATCAGACGGCTTGCCAGTTCGAGCGGATCAGGCAATGAAAGGGACGAATTCATGAACGTGCGTTAGCGAATGCGCGACGCGAATGCCAGAACGAGATGCCAGAACGAACCCAGAGAGAATAATATGCCCAAACTTGATCTTGCCTTGATTCCCGCAACCAACCGTACCGGATACCCCGCGCCTTATGCTGATGCGGTGGCGGGGCGATGGGTCAGGCGGCTCGCCCCTGCCGCCGGGTTGACGGACTTTGGCGCGAGCCATGTCGTCCTGAAACCGGGCGCATGGTCAGCACAGCGCCATTGGCATGAGGGTGAGGACGAGTTTCTGGTGATGATCGCCGGAGAGGCGATACTCGTGGATGACGCGGGGCGTACACCGCTCGGCGCGGGGGATGTGGCTGCTTTTCCCAAGAACGACGGCAACGGGCATTGCCTGATCAACGAAAGCGCTGCCGATTGTGTTTTCGTGGTGATCGGCCAGAGCATCAACGGCCGCGCGCATTATTCCGACGTTGACTTGATGAGCGATCCCGACAAGGGTTTCGTGCACCAGGACGGATCGGCGTTCTGATGGTTAGAGCGTTTTCCAGTCAGGTGGACTCACCTGACGACTCGGAAAACGCGGTATAACAATAGGCTAGAGCGAGCAGCCGAGCCGATGCAATCGGATCGCAAACCGCTCTATGCGTTGCGCCTGGCTCAGCCGTAATTCGCCCCGCCTTCATATTGATCGAGCACCCAGCTTTCGCGGTTGGCGCCCTCCACCCATTCGGTCATCCACGGATGGGCAAGCATGGCCTCAATATAGGCGCGCGCGATGGGGGAGGCGACCGGCAGGCTGTAGCCATGCAAACGATACACAACTGGCGCGAACATGATGTCGGCCGCGCCAAATGCGCCGAACAGAAAATCGCCATCCTGCCCAAAGCGGTTGCGGGCTTGATCCCAGAGCGATGTGATGCGCGCGATATTTTCAAGCACCCCGGCGCTGGGGGTTTGCGCGGGGAAGATGCGGCGCACGTTCATCGGGCAGGCCTTGCGCAATGGCACATAGCTGCTGTGCATTTCTGCGGCCATCGCGCGGGCGAGGGCAAGCGCAGCCAGATCGGTCGGCCAGAAGCGCGACAGGCCGGTCGCGGTATCCAGCCAGTCGATGATCGCGAGGCTGTCCCATATCGCCGTGTCGCCATCCCACAGAGTCGGCACCTTGCCGTTCGACGGGGCCAGGTCGCTCTGAAGTTTGCGCGCGTCCCACGCGGCGTCATACATCGGCAGCACCAGCTCTTCGTAGGGCAGGCCCGATTGTTTGACCGCCAGCCAGCCGCGCAGCGACCAGCTCGAATAGGCTTTGTTGCCAATGATGATCTTGAGCATTGAGTCCTCGATTTTCTTGCGGTCTTATCCCGTCAGGGATCAAAAACTCACTTTCACGGCTTCTATCACCGCGGCGCGCAGTTCTGCAATTCCCATGCCCTTCTCGGCCGATGTGGCGATGATTTCGGGGTGGGCAGCGGGGTGCTTGCGCGCTTCCTCGACCGTGCGGGCGGTCACGGTCGCAAGTTCGCTCGCCTTGATCTTGTCGGCTTTGGTTAGCACGATGCGATAGCTGACCGCCGCTTCATCGAGCATTTTCATGACGTCGAGATCGACATCCTTGATGCCATGACGGCTGTCGATCAGCAGCAGCGCACGCTTCAATACCGCCCGCCCGCGCAAATAGTCATTCACCAGAAACCGCCATTTGCGCACGACATCCTTGGGTGCCTTGGCATAGCCATAGCCCGGCATATCGACGAGGCGGAACAGCGGCGGCCCATTTTCGGTCGAGCCGACATCGAAGAAGTTAAGCTCCTGTGTGCGGCCCGGCGTGTTCGATGTACGCGCGAGGCTGGTGCGGTTGGTCAATGCATTGAGCAGCGACGATTTGCCGACATTGGACCGGCCCGCAAACGTCACTTCGTTGACATCGGGATCGGGCAGAAACTTCAGGTCCGGCGCGGATTTGAGGAAGCTGATCGGCCCGGCAAAAATGCGCCGGGCGGTCTCGATCAGTTCCGCGTCGTCCGCTGGCGTCTCCATCACTTCGCCACAGCCTGCGCTGGTGCGCCGAGCACCGGGTGCCGACTGTACAGCCATTTCTGTTGCGCGATGGTCAGCAGGTTGGACGTGATCCAGTAGATCAGCAGCCCGGCCGCAAATGGCGCCATGACAAACATCATCATCCACGGCATCAGGCTGAAAATCTGCTTCTGCATGTCGTCCATAGGCGTGGGGTTGAGGCGGAATTGCAGCCACATCGTGAAGCCGAGGATCACCGCCAATATGCCGATTCCCAGGAACGCGGGCGGCGTAAACGGCAGCAGTCCGAACAGGTTGAGGATATGCAGCGGGTCGGGCGCGGACAGATCCCTGATCCACAGGATGAACGGCTGGTGTCGCATTTCGATGGTCAGTTGCAGCACTTTGTAGAGCGCGAAAAAGATCGGGATTTGCAGGAAGATCGGCAGGCAGCCCGCGAGCGGATTGACCTTCTCGCGCTTGTACAACTCCATGATTTCCTGTTGCAGCTTGGGCTTGTCGTCCTTGTGCTTGTCCTGCAACGCTTTCATCTTGGGCTGCACAACGCGCATCGCCGCCATCGAGGCGAACTGGCGCTGCGCAACCGGGAACATCAGGCCGCGCACCACAAAGGTCAGGCAGATGATCGCCAAACCGAAATTGCCGATCTGTGTGAAAAGCCAGTGGAGCAGCGCGAAGATCGGCTGTTCAAACCAGTAGAACCAGCCCCAGTCGATCGCGCGGTCGAACAGGGTGATGCCGCCCGTACCTCCATTACCACGCTCATAGGCTTGCAGGGTTTTGACTTCCTTGGCGCCGACGAACAATTGCGATGTTTGCGTAGTCGATTTGCCGGGGGCGAGCATGACCGGGTTCAGGCTGAAATCGGCCTGATATTGCGCGCCCGCGCCCTTGCGAAACTGGCCCTCGAATGGCGCCTTTTGATCCGGCACCATCGCGGCCAGCCAATAATGGTCGGTAAAGCCAATCCAGCCGCCGGTGCTTGTCAGCCGGTCACTGGTCGATTTTTCGTCGAGATCCTTGAAGTTGATGTCGTAATTGGCGGCGTTGTTGAACACGCCGATCGGGCCGGTGTGGATGGTCCAGGTCGATATGTCCTTCGACGGGCCATCGCGGCTGATATAGCCATAGGGGCGTACGCCAACTGTGCCAGTGCTGGTATTGGTCACCTTTTGCGCCGCCGTAATCAGGTAATTGGCGTCGACGGAATAGGTGATTTCGAATGTCTGACCCGCGCCATTGTTCCAGCTTAATGTTACCGGAGTGGTCGGCGTCAGCTTGGTGCCCTGCGCGGTCCATACCGTGTTGGCGTCCGGCGCTTTCAGTCCTTGGCCTGACCAGCCGAAGCCCGCGAAATAGGCGTCCTGCGTGCCGCTCGGTGCAAACAGGCGGATCGGGTCGGAATCTTTCTTGATCGTTTGGCGATAGGTGGGCAGCACGATGTCATCAATGCGCGCGCCTTTCAGCGCAATCGATCCGATCAGGCGCGGTGTTTCAATGGCGATGCGCGGCGATTCGCGCAGCACGGCACTGCGATCGCGCAGAGCTGTCGCTGCATCCATCGGGGTTGCCGGAGCGCCTGCTGTCGCAGTCTGCTGCTGCGTCTGCTTGGCGGGGGTCATCGCACCGGGGAACAGGCGCTGCGCCACATACGGCCAGCCGAACAGGATCAGCGCCGTCAGCACCATCGCCAACATGATATTCCGCTTGTCGCCCACTTTGGAAAAACTCCCCAGAAATCCGGTAAACTAAACCGGGCAAACCTAACCCGGTAAATACGATAATTCAGATACTCATGGCACCGGATCATATCCTGATCCGCCCCACGGGTGGCAGCGCAATAGCCGTTTCAACGCCAGCCAGCTACCCTTGATCGCGCCATATTTTTCCACCGCTTCAATCGCATAATGCGAGCAGCTTGGATGATAGCGGCAGGTCGGCCCGATTAGGCGCGATGGCCCGATCTGCCACGCCCGCGCCAGACCGATCAACAGCAGCGTAATGGGATTGCGGCTGGTCATGGTTTGAGCGTCGCTGGGGCCAGCTTTTTGAACGCCTTGGCCAGTTCCGCCTGCAACAGCGCATAGTCCCGCTCGATACCGCCCGCACGGCCGATCAGCACATGGTCGGCCCCCGCGATCCCGGCGAGCGGCAATAATTCGCGCGCCAGTGCCCGAAACCGGCGCTTCATGCGGTTGCGGATGACGGCGTTGCCGATTTTCTTGGTAACGGTGAAACCGATACGCATGGCGGCATCGCCATCGTTACGGTCGCGTATGAGCAGGACAAATCCCGGCATCGGTTGCCTGCGGCCCTTGTTGCAGGCCAAAAAATCGGCCCGCTTCGCCAGAATGGAGAGCGCGGGCCGGGGTGCGCTCTCGCGCGTCATAATGCTTGGCTCAGGCGCTCAAGCTCTTGCGGCCGCGTGCACGGCGAGCGCGGATGATGTTGCGGCCTCCCGGCGTCGCCATGCGGGCGCGATAGCCGTGGCGGCGCTTGCGCACGAGATTGCTCGGCTGAAAGGTGCGCTTCATCGCTAAATCCTCAATAAAACCGAATCATATGTAGCAAATAGCGCCGCATCACATGGAAAACCCACGGAGCCGCCACTGCCGGAGCGGTGCCGATAGGCAAAGGCCGCGGAAAAGTCAACGCCCTTCGGCAAGCACCTTCAATTGATCGGCGACCGCGCCCCAGCCTTGTTCGAAGCCCATATCCTGATGCTTTTTCATGCCGACTTCATCCCAATGACGCGCGCTGGCGCGGTAATGGGTGCCTGTGCCTTCGGGTGTGATCTCGAAGATGCCGATCATGAACGGTGTTTGCGGAACCCAGCCTACGGTGATGGCATTGGTGATCACGAATTTTTGGCCCGCAACCACTTCGAGAAATATGCCGTCCATCGGCGATTCTTCGCCATTTGGTCCACGCATGACCATCGCGCTGCGCCCGCCCGCGCGCCAGTCCTGTTCGATGATTTCGGTCCGCCACGGCTTCGGGCACCACCATTCGGTCAGCCGCTCGGTCATGATCTGCCAGACATGGGCGGGCGGTGCAGCGATATGCCGCTCGACGCTAAGTTCATGGGTTTCATTGGAAACATGGGGTAACGGTCCTGACATCATATGTCCTTTTTGTGATGGGGGAGGTCAGTCGCGATCGGGTGCGCCAAGCGGGAACAGCGGACGGTAGGGGCGAGCCTCATCGACCACGCGCTTTATCGATGGGTGTGCCAGCAACTTCGTGCGATACCCGCGCAGGTTGCCATGTTCCTCTGCAATTGGGTGGACCCAGTCCGCGTAAAACAGCGAGGGCGCAGCGGAAACATCTGCCAGCGTAAAATCATCGCCCGCAGCCCAGCTGCGCCCCGCTATCCGGTTGTTGAGAAACGCATAGATCGTATCGAGCGTTTTACGCGCCTTGATGACGCTCGATTCTTTGGCATCTTTGGGGTGCAACGCGTCGTCGACAAATTGCTGCATCGGCGTCATCACATAATTGTCGAATACCCGGTCCAGCATCCGCACTTCAATGGCAGCGGCGGGATCGTCGGGGATCAGCCGGACCGGGCCGGGATGAGACAGCTGGAGATATTCGATAATCGTGCTGGCCTCGAACACTTCGGTCGCGCCGTCCAGCAACAGCGGGAATTTGGCGATCGGCCATAACGATACCAGCTGACCATAATTGTCCGGGTGGTCGGGGCCGAGCATGCGAAAATTAAACGGCGTATCATTCTCATACAGCGCGATCAGCGCCTTCCAGGAATATGACGAAAACGGATGGGCGAACAGTTCAAGGCTCATGCCGCCTCCCCCGCATAGGCCGCTTCCAGCTTTGCAATGTCGAGCTTGGACATTTGCATCATCGCCGCCATCGCCCGCGCCGTAGCGGCCTTGTCGGGGCGCGACAGGATGTCGATCATGGCTTGCGGAACGATCTGCCACGACAGGCCGAACTTGTCGGTCAGCCAGCTACATGGCCCGCCCTTGCCGCCATCTGCGGTAAGGGCCGCCCAATAATGGTCGACTTCCGCCTGATCCGCGCATCGAAAAGAGAAGGAGACGGCTTCGTTGAAGGCAACGTCCGGGCCATTGAGCGCCTGATAGCGCTGACCGAACAAGCTGAACTCGATCATCAGTGCGGTGCCAGCCGGAACATGCGCGCCTTCGCCATAGCGCGAGACGTGATCGATGCGGGCCTCCGGGAACAGCGAGACATAGAAATTTACGGCTTCCTCCGCGTTGCCGCCAAACAGCAGGCAGGGTGTGATCCTGGACATGACGCTGCTCCTTTTTCAGACTTTGGGGCCGACGCAGGCGAACATCGCGCCCTGCGGATCGATGCCCTGAAAAATGAACAGACCGCCGGGGACTTCCGATGGGCCGTGTATGATGTTCGCCCCTGCATCCGTGGCCCGTTGCAACGCGGCGTCGCAATCTTCCACGCCGATATAATATAGCCACATCGGGCGCGGCATCTCGGCGGGTTTGGTCATCATGCCGCCCAGCCCGGTGCCATCGTCCAGCCCATAAATCTGGTATTGTCCCATTGGCCCCATATCCATCGCGTCCAGCATCTCCCAGCCGAAGTGCTTCTGGTAAAAGGGCAGGACGGTGGTGAGGTCGCCTGCGTACAGCTCGTTCCATGCGAAATGTCCGAGTGTGGGGACGCTCAAAAATGCCTTTGATTCGCCTTCTCCGTCGGGTGCGATGACATAGAACGGCACCGATTGCGGGTCGGTGACCATTGCTATTCTGCCCGCAACGGGTACGTCGGTCGGGGGCATATGGACCGTACCGCCATCGGCGACGATCGCCGCTACGGTCGCGTCGACATCGTCCACCTTGATATAGCCGAACCATGCGGGGCGGGCACCATTGGCGGCCGCTTCGCCGGTCAGCGCCATCAGGCCGCCGACCTGATCGTCCCCCGCGGAAATATGGGTGTAGGGCAGGGCGCTCTGGCCATTATCGGCAAAGCTCCATCCCGCCACATTGCCGTAAAATTCCTTGGCGGCAGCGACATCGGTGGTCATCAGTTCATACCAGATATAGGGGGCAGCGGTCATGATGTTTTCCTCTCCAAAGCGTAGTGATGCGTAACAGTCTATGATGACGCCGATGTGTCGACCACTGCGGCAAAACCGCCGTAGATCATGCGTGCGCCACTGAACGGCAGGTCGCCATCGGGCTTCATCCGCTCGTCCGCCATCACCTTGGCCATTCCGGCATCGCGGGTGGATTTATCTGGCCACTCGATCCATGAAAACACCACGGCTTCATTTGGTTCCGCAATGACGGCGGTGCGGAAATCATTGACCTTGCCAGTGGGTACATCGTCGCCCCAGCATTCGACAAAGCGGATGGCGCCATGCTCTTGAAACAGCGGGGCGGCCTTTTGCGCCATCGCGACATAGGCTTGCTTGTTGTCAGCGGGGACCGGAACCACAAAACCATCAATATACGCCATGATCTTTCTCCTGCGAATCATCTTGTCAGTTGCACTATCATGGCCAATGAGTTATAAATAGCAACTATGAAGTCACAAAAAATAACTAATGTGGGTCGGACCGAGCGCAAACGGCGATATGATGATGGCTGCGCGGTGGCGCAGGTGATGGATATTATCGGTGAACGCTGGGCGCTCATGGTCATACGCGAATTGATGTTCGCTCCGCGCCGCTTTGGCGACCTCAAGGCGGCCTTGCCGGGCATCAGCGCCAATGTGTTGACCCAGCGACTGGAGGGGCTGGAGGCCGCAGGGGTCGTGGAGCGGCGCAAACTGCCGCCGCCGGCCTCCGTGCAGGTGTATGCACTGACGCCCTGGGGTTTGGAGTCCGAGCCTTTGTTTCGTGTTATCGGTAGATGGGCCGCGCGTTCGCCCTATCTGACGCCGGGATTTATGAGTGTGGCGTCGATCATCCTGTCGATGCGGACCATGTTCTCGCCCGAAAAAGCGGCCGGTGTGAAAGCCATGATCGGATTCGAATTTGGCCATGAGAGCTTTATCGCGCGCATAACGAAGGGCGTCTTGCTGATTGAACCGGGTGAAACCAGCGGCGCCGACGCCATCTTCATCTGCGACCAGAATATATTGGCGCAGGCGCTGTATGTCGGCGTTCCGCTCGACCAGCTCGAAGCGCAGGGTGCACTGGAAATCACCGGCAACCGCACATTGGCCGAGCAATATATAACGCTGTTCCCGCTGCCTGAACCTGCGCCGTCTGGAAAAAGCACTCGACAGGATCGCTGACACCCGGCATGGTGCGTGAGAACAAACCGGGGACGAAAAGGGGCGTGGGGGTTGGTCGCGACGGTATTGACAGTGGCCTATCTGGGGCTGGAGGCGCGCAGCGTTGAGGTGCAGTGCCAACTGGTAACCGGCTTGCCCAATTTCATCGTCGTGGGATTGGCTGATAAAGCGGTAGCCGAAAGCCGGGAGCGGGTGCGCAACGCATTGGCGGCGATCGGCCTCGCGCTGCCGCCCAAGCGCATCACCGTGAACCTGTCGCCCGCCGACCTGCCGAAGGAAGGCTCGCATTACGACTTGCCGGTTGCGCTCGCCGTGCTCGGTGCGATGGGCGTGATCGATGCCGAAACATTGAGCCATTATGTGGTGGTGGGCGAGCTGGGACTGGATGGTCGCATCGCCTCCACCCCCGGCGTACTGCTGGCGGCGCTCCATGCCGGGGGGCAGGACATGGGCCTGATCTGTCCGGCTGTGCAAGGGGCCGAGGCCGCGTGGGCGGGCAATGTCGAGGTGGTGGCCGCGCCCAATCTGCTGGGGCTACTCAACCATTTCAAGGGCACGGCCATGCTCTCGCCGCCCCGTCCCGGTGACGTGGATGCCGCGCCGATCGTCAACGACCTCAAACAGGTTAAGGGGCAGGAAACTGCCAAACGCGCACTCGAAATAGCGGCGGCGGGTGGGCATAACATGCTGATGGTCGGGCCGCCCGGCGCGGGCAAGTCGCTGATGGCGAGCTGCCTGCCGGGTATATTGCCGGAGCTGACCCCGGCGGAGGCGCTGGAAGTGTCGATGGTCGCCAGCGTCGCGGGTTCGCTGGACGGCGGACGAATGACTCGCGCGCGGCCGTTTCGCTCGCCCCATCACAGCGCGTCAATGGCGGCGCTGGTCGGTGGCGGGCTGAAGGTGAAACCGGGCGAAGTCAGCCTCGCGCATCTGGGCGTATTGTTCCTCGATGAGCTACCTGAGTTTCGCCGAGAGGTGCTCGACAGCCTGCGCCAGCCGCTGGAAACCGGCGAGGTCAGCGTGGCGCGCGCCAACGCGCATGTGACGTTTCCCGCGCGGGTGCAGTTGATCGCGGCGATGAACCCGTGCCGCTGCGGCCATATGGATGACGCCGCGCTCGCCTGTTCGCGCGCGCCACGCTGCGCTGTGGATTACCAGACCAAGGTAAGCGGGCCGCTGCTTGACCGGATCGACCTGCATATTGATGTAAGCGCCGTGAGCGCCGCCGATCTGGTGCTACCCCCGCCCGCCGAGGGAAGCGCGGAGGTGGCTGCGCGTGTCGCGACTGCCCGTGCTATCCAGACTGCGCGTTATGCAGGGCGGGGCGTGCGTACCAATGCGGAAGCAAATGGCGATGTTTTGGATGCAGTCGCGACCCCCGATGACGCGGGCCGACAATTGCTCGCCGACGCGGCGGTAATGATGAAGCTATCCGCGCGCGGCTACACCCGTGTGCTGCGCGTCGCCCGCACCATCGCCGATCTGGCGGGCGCGGAGCATGTCGCGCGCATTCATGTGGCGGAGGCTTTGAGCTATCGCAGACGGGCGCCGGTGGGGTAGCTCCCTTCCCGCGTTGCGTTCCCCCGATCATGCGGTATATTCCATACGGTCGGATATAGAGGAGAGTGCCCGTGGAATGGATGATCCTGCCGTTGCGGCGTTATGCAGTATTCACCGGTCGCGCGCGTCCCAAGGAATATTGGATGTATGTGCTGTTCCTCATTCTTGCCTATATCGTTTTAAGCATCGTCGAGGGCGTGCTGGGGCTGGGGCAAAGTTCGCAATGGGCATCGCATCAGGGATGGAGCGCATCCGCCGGGGTCTCGCATAATGGCGGGCCGCTGGTCTGGCTGTTCGCGCTGGGCACGTTCATTCCGTCGCTGGCGGTGGGTGTGCGCCGCCTGCACGATACCGACCGTTCGGGTTGGTGGCTGCTGCTGGCGCTGATCCCGCTCATCGGCGGCATTATACTGCTGGTGTTCATGGTCAGCGGTGGCACGCGCGGCGTCAACCGTTTCGGTGCTGATCCGCTCGAAGAGGTTCCCACCAATGTCGTCGGCTAGCGCGGATTGCGATCCGATTGCATCGGCTCGACCGCTCTATCCTTTTGTCTTACCGCGTTTTCCGAGTCGTTAGGTGATTCCACTTGACTGGAAAACGCTCTAAGCAGCCCTAACCCGCGATCAGTTTAAGCTCGCCGGTTTGTGCGCCGTCCTTGTGCGCGAAGCGGCCTTCCACCTTTCCGCCGGTAGCGATGGTGATGCTGTCGTAACTGACGTCGCCGGTGATGCGCGCGCTGCTTTCGATGATAAGCTCGCCTGCGGTGATCGACCCTTCGACCAGTCCGGCGAGGCGCGCCGTTTGCGCCGTGACATGCCCTTTGATCTTGCTGTCCGGTCCTTGCACCAAAGCGGCGCAGCTGATGTCGCCCTCGATACGTCCGTCGATATGCAGATCGACCGAGGCACTGATATTGCCGGTGATCGAAACATCACCACCGATAATCGAGAACGGCGTGTTCTTAGCCCCGGTTGCCGATTTAGGCGGGGACGTTGGCGACGCGCTGCTTGGCGATTTGCTGGACTTGGAGAACATCCTGGGTAGCCTCCAGAAAACGACGGGGGTTGATGGGAGCGCCATTGACGCGCACTTCGAAATGAAGATGGGTGCCGGTCGAGCGGCCGGTCGACCCCATGCGCGCGATCGGCAGGCCGCGTGTGACCGTTTCGCCGACGTGTGCGTTAAAACCGGACAGATGGGCATAGCGGGTCATGATGCCGTGGCCGTGGTCAATTTCTACCACATTGCCATAGCCCGAACGCTGGCCAACATAGCTGACGCGCCCTGTGGCTGCGGCGAGGATCGGCTGGCCATAGCTGCCGGGGAAATCCAGCCCCGCGTGGAACGCCGGTTGCCCGGTGAACGGGTCGCTGCGATAGCCATAGGAGCTGGTCAGCATCGGCGTGGTAGTCGGCTGGCCGGAGGGAATGGCGACCAGTCCACGTTCCAGCGCATTGAGTCGCGCCAGCGAGTGGGCGAGGTTGGCGAAGGCCGCAGCGGCCTGACCGTCATCCTGACCCGACCACGGCACGAAAGGGCCACCTTGCGCACGCGCCTGCTGCGCCACCTGAGCGGGGTTGAGGCCAAAGCTGCGGATCGCTGCCTCCGCTTTTTGGGCGCGCTTGTCGATCACGCTGGCGAGTTGGCGCGCAAAAGCGATCTGGCGGGTTTCGAGTGCTCGCAGGTCGCGGGGACCGGGCATTGCGCTGCTGATTTTCTTGTTGGTGTCTTTCGAGGTGGAGGACTTGGCCGTATCGGGCTGGTGCCCAACCACCGCTTTGCTCAAGCTCTCCCCGCCAAACTGACTGCGCACCATATCGTCGAGCATATCCTGCCGTCGATCAAGGTCAGCGGCGATGTCGCCGACCGAGCGTTTGTAGGCGTTGACCTTACTGGTTTGCGCGGCGACCGAGCGGGCTTGCTGGTCGAGTGCTGCGCGATCAATCTGTACGCTGGCTTGATTGGAGAGCATAGTGGCAGTGACGCTGCCCCAGCCGATCAACCCCGCGAGCAAAGTAGCGGCACACGTCTTTTGGATTCGGCTGCTGATCCGCACAAAGCGCACATGGCCGCCTGAGCGCAGGAAAATTTCCCGCTCAGCGAACAGTGCGCCCAGCTTTTGCTGTGCCGCTCCCAGCCATACCCGTGTCGTAGATGCCACCCGCTATCCCGCTTGTTTTTTGTCGGCCGGTTGGAGCCGAGAGGGGGCAGCTATCAAAGCGAATGGGATCAAGCGAATCGCACGCTCGCGACTCCTGCCGAGTCGAAACAACTTTGCGACGAGTCGAATTTGGGCCGCAAAATCCTGCCGCAGATTAAGATGAATGCCTGCATGACGATCTTGCGACTCGGGGCAAGTCACGGGGTCGCTGTGCCGATAAACAATCCACCCAACCCTTGACCCGCATAGGCCGCGCGTCTATAGGCGCCCCAGTCTTAGCGGCCAGTGTCCTGAAATTCGCGTTTCCGGTTGCCGATTGCGGGCGAAACGAGCTTGAACATTGCCGGATGCACTTCTGGGTCCAGGGGGTCGTCAGACCACCGGGGCCATTGCTGTTGTAATATGCTTCAGTACAGCGGCGCCGCGCGGTAAAGTAACTTAGAAAAGGTGAAGGGCTTCATGCCAACGATTAACCAGTTGATCCGCAAGGGTCGAGAGCCGCAGAAAGCGCGCTCGAAAGTTCCCGCTATGGAGGCGAACCCGCAGAAGCGCGGCGTTTGCACCCGCGTCTATACCACGACCCCGAAGAAGCCGAACTCGGCGCTTCGCAAGGTCGCGAAGGTCCGTCTGACCAACTCGCGCGAAGTCATCAGCTATATTCCCGGTGAAGGCCACAACCTTCAGGAGCATAGCGTTGTGCTGATCCGTGGTGGCCGCGTTCGCGATCTTCCCGGTGTGCGCTACCATGTTCTGCGCGGCGTGCTTGATACCCAGGGTGTCAAGGACCGCAAGAAGAGCCGTTCCAAATATGGCGCCAAGCGTCCTAAGTAAGGGAGACAAGAGATATGTCACGTCGTCGTCGCCCTGAAAAGCGCATCATCCTGCCCGATCCGAAATTCAAGGATCAGGTGCTTTCCAAGTTCATGAACAGCGTCATGTATGACGGCAAGAAGGCCGTCGCTGAAGAGATCGTTTATGGCGCGCTCGAATCCGTTGAGGCGAAAGCCAAGAAGGATCCGATCCAGATGTTCCATGACGCCCTCAACAACGTGAAGCCGGGCATCGAAGTCCGCAGCCGCCGAGTCGGTGGTGCGACCTATCAGGTTCCGGTCGATGTTCGTCCCGAGCGTGCCCAGGCGCTGGCGATCCGCTGGTTGATCACGGCGGCGCGTGCGCGGTCGGAGAACACGATGTCGGCGCGTCTGTCGGGCGAACTGCTCGACGCGTCGAACAATCGCGGCAACGCGGTCAAGAAGCGTGAAGACACGCATCGCATGGCCGAAGCCAACCGCGCATTCAGCCACTACCGCTGGTAACAGTGGCAGTATTGAAGCGCCGCTGGTAAAATATACAGGGGCAGCCGGGGCATCATGCTCCGGCGCCTTTTTCTCCATTTCCTAACAGCCGGGTTTTCGGCAACGGAGTAAGCATCATGGCCCGCAGCCATCCGCTCGACAAATATCGCAATATCGGCATCATGGCACACATCGACGCCGGTAAGACGACGACGACTGAGCGTATCCTTTATTATACCGGCAAGTCCTACAAGATCGGCGAAGTCCATGACGGCGCGGCGACGATGGACTGGATGGAGCAGGAGCA
>JBDTLS010000020.1:0-20705 GCA_039934655.1 Sphingobium sp. | reverse complement strand
TATCGAATCATATCAGCGACAGGCTGGCAAGTAGGACTTGTTCAGGGTTTCCCTAAATTACGGACAGTCCTAACAGGCTACTTGTGGGCTGGCTCAGGAGAAAGCGGACGTTCGTGGCGTAAATTTCCTCGGCCACATTCGACCCTTTGTAGTCACTTAAATGCTAATTTTATGCCCTAGGTTTGGACGGTCACCTTTTCGCTTCCCAGCCTTCACGACTGGTCGTATCTCGCAGCTTTTTTCGGGACCATCTTGATAGGCAAGTTGCCGTTCTTACATCTGAGGCTATCGACCCTCTTCGGACGCGCAGCCGTCTAAAATCGCTACTCAGGCGCAGACATTGGAGACGGTCGTAATGCAGGATAGTCAGCTCGGCCAATGCGCGAATTTGGGCGCATAACCCCTTTTCCTCGATCATGCCGTCGAGCCGTGTCCCGGCCTGTGGTAATTTCATAGGCCAGATGCGCCTTGGATGACCATCGTAGGTAAATCGTCGGTCGCGTAACCCTGGCCATTTATGCAATGGCCTCAAAGCTGAGCTGTGTTAGTGACAAGTGTCATCGCAGAGCATTTGTCAGAAATGAAATGGGGGCAAGACGAGGAGTACTCCTAATGCCAGCTAATAGCCTTCCCCTTTCTTTACATGTGCCCGAACCCCGCTTTCGCCCCGGCGACCGTCCCGATTTTTTGGGGCTGGAGATACCAGTTGCGGGGGCGACCCTGCGCCCCGACAGCGCGACGCAGGCAGCAGACATGCGCGATCTGGCCTATGGACTGGTGCGCGTGCTAGACGATGCCGGGCAGGCCATCGGCGGGTGGAATCCGAAGCTGTCACCTGATCGGTTACGCGCCATGCTCCGTGCGATGATGCTGACTCGCGCGTTCGATGCGCAGATGTTTCGTGCCCAGCGTCAGGGCAAGACCAGCTTCTATATGAAGTCGCTAGGCGAAGAAGCGGTGGCGGTGGCTGCGGCGTTTGCACTCGACCGTGGCGATATGTGCTTCCCGTCTTACCGGCAGCAGGGGTTACTCATCGGGCGAGACTGGAGCCTGGTCGATATGATCAACCAGATCTATTCCAACCGCGCCGACCGGCTCAAGGGACGGCAAATGCCGGTCATGTATTCTGTAAAAGACAGCAGCTTTTTCTCCATATCCGGCAATCTCACTACGCAATACCCTCAGGCCGTGGGCTGGGCGATGGCGTCAGCCGCGCAGGGCGATACGCGCATAGCCGCGGCATGGTGCGGCGAAGGCTCGACGGCGGAGGGGGATTTTCATTCCGCCTGCACCTTTGCCACCGTCTATCGCGCGCCGGTCATCCTTAATGTGGTCAACAATCAATGGGCGATATCGAGCTTTTCCGGTTTTGCAGGCGGCGACGCAACCACCTTTGCAGCGCGCGCTGTAGGCTATGGCATGGCGGGGATAAGGGTGGACGGCAACGATGCACTTGCCGTTTTTGCTGCCACGCAATGGGCAGCGGAACGGGCGCGGACCAACCATGGACCCACACTGATCGAGCATTTTACTTATCGTGCCGACGGGCATTCGACCTCGGATGATCCTAGCGCCTATCGTCCGTCCGACGAGGCGTCGCAATGGCCGCTGGGTGATCCCGTCATGCGATTAAGGGCGCATCTCATTGGCTTGGGCGAATGGGATGACGAAAGACACACAGCACAGGAAAAAGAACTAACCGCACGAGTCAAGGCGGCACAGAAGGAGGCGGAGGCAAACGGCGTGCTTGGCCACGGAATGCTTCAATCATTCGACACGATGTTCGACGATGTGTTTGAGGAGATGCCCTGGCACCTGCGCGAACAGCGCGAGCAAATGCGCGCCGAACGCGCAAAGGCGGGTATGTGATGGCGCAGATGAACATGATCGAAGCGATCAACTCTGCGCTCGATGTGGCGTTGACTCGCGATCCCAAGGTTACGCTGCTGGGCGAAGATGTCGGATTTTTCGGTGGGGTATTTCGCGCCACGGCCAAGCTGCAGGCGAAGCATGGCAAGACTCGCGTGCTGGATACGCCGATCACAGAGTGCGGCATCGTCGGCGTGGCGGTGGGCATGGCCGCCTATGGCTTGCGTCCTGTGCCCGAAATTCAGTTTGCCGACTATATCTATCCCGCCTTCGACCAACTGGTGAGCGAGGCAGCGCGGCTGCGCTATCGTTCGGCGGGCGAATTTCCGATGCCGATCACCGTTCGCTCTCCCTTCGGCGGGGGCATCTTCGGTGGCCAGACGCACAGTCAGTCGCCCGAAGGCATATTCACCCATGTTGCGGGATTGAAAACGGTCGTTCCATCCAATCCATATGATGCCAAGGGACTGTTGCTCGCCGCGATCGAGGACAATGATCCGGTGATCTTCTTTGAACCCAAGCGCATTTACAACGGCCCGTTCAATGGCGATTATGACGCGCCGGTGCGAAGCTGGGAAGGACATCGCGCCGCTGACGTTCCCGAAGGGTATTTCACAGTGCCGCTCGGCAAGGCAGCGATTGCGCGCGAAGGAAGCGACGTCACGATCCTCGCTTATGGCACGATGGTGCATGTCGCGCTGCATACCGTCGAGGAGAAGGGTATTGACGCAGAGATCATTGATCTGCGCACATTGGTGCCGCTCGACATCGAGGCAATTGAAACGAGTGTGCGCAAGACGGGGCGCTGCCTCGTTGTGCACGAAGCGACGCATACTGGCGGCTTTGGCGCGGAACTGGCAGCGCTGGTGCAGGAGCGCTGCTTCTACCATCTCGAAGCGCCGGTTGCGCGTGTCACTGGCTTTGACACACCCTATCCGCACAGTCTGGAATGGGCCTATTTCCCTGGCCCGGTTCGCATCGGCATGGCGCTCGACACGATAATGAAGGACTGATCATGGCGCATGTGCATTTTCGTCTGCCCGACATTGGTGAGGGCATTGCCGAGGCCGAGATCGTCGCCTGGCATGTCAAGGTCGGTGACGTCATCGAAGAGGACGCGCCGCTCGCCGATGTGATGACTGACAAGGCGACGGTAGCGGTGGAATCGCCCTATGCCGGGACGATCATCTCAATAGGCGGCTTGGCAGGCGAGATGATCGCGATCGGTTCAACGCTAGCGGTTATCGATGTCGTGGATGCAGTGGCGGGGCGAGGAGAGGATCGCGCTGGTCCGGCTGCTGCCGAACAAACAGAGCCGCCCGGTGCGCCTGCACCAGAGGCAGTGTCGCTCAATACGGCTCCTGCCACCGATGAAAACGGGTTTGTTCAACGACTCTCGGGCGGCGCTCGCCCACTTGCGTCTCCCGCCGTGCGGGCGCGGGCACGGGACTTGGGCGTCGACCTTGCGGACGTGGCCAAGGGCGGCGAAAGGGTGCGCCATGCCGACCTCGACGCATATCTCAGCTATAATGGCGCAAAGGGTTTTGGTGCGGAAACACGTGTTCGACCGAACGAGGTGGTCAAGATCATTGGCCTGCGCCGCCGTATCGCTGAAAACATCGCTGCATCGAAGCGGCACATCCCGCATTTTACCTATGTCGAGGAAGTGGAGGTAACCGCGCTGGAGCAGATGCGGGCCGACCTTAACGCACATCGCGGCGATAAACCCAAATTGACGTTGTTGCCGCTCCTGATCACAGCCATCTGCAAGGCGATTCCGGATTATCCGATGATTAATGCACGCTATGATGACGAAGCAGGCATAGTCACGCGCCACGGGGCGGTGCATCTCGGTATGGCGACACAGACGGAGGCGGGACTGATGGTGCCGGTCATGCGCGATGCGCAGGCGAAAAATATCTGGCAACTGGCGCGCGAAATGGTCCGGCTCGCGGACGCTGCCCGGTCCGGCCAGGCGACATCGGCTGAACTGTCAGGATCAACCCTCACAATTACATCGCTTGGGCCGCTTGGCGGCATTGCCAGCACGCCCGTCATCAATCGCCCGGAGGTCGCAATCATCGGTCCCAATCGCATCATCGAAAGGCCGGTATTCGTTGAAGGAACCGACCAAATCCGTCGGGCCAAGCTGATGAACCTGTCGATCAGTTGCGACCATCGCGTCGTTGACGGATGGGACGCAGCCAATTTTGTGCAGGCTGTTAAACGCCTTTTGGAAACGCCGATCCTGCTGTTCGCGCAATAGCGTTCGATGGCGGCAGAATGCACATCACCTATGCAATGGCTGCTGGCGCTACATTTCAGCTAATCCAATTGACTTCGCGCTCGAGCGACGAGCCCGGCGATTTACTGCACGCGCAATTCGAGCTGCCAACTGATCAAGTCGCGCAGGCTTAACTCTCATCATCTTTTGGATTATGGTGTTTTTCTAGGTTGGCTGGTGCCGCTTACAGGACTCGAACCTGTGACCCCCGCATTACGAATTTTACGGCATGGGTATTGAGCAGCCTTGAGCTCGTATGAATAAGCCTGAATTCGTCAATGTTTTCTATGGGTTGCTATATGAAGCAGTTGGAACCAGCCTGAGCCAGATTGAATTCCCTGCCCTACTAATCCCCTACTAAATCGATGTAAGGGTGCTGATCGGCGGTTTTCTCTTTGGCCGCCTCGCCCACCATTCTCATCACCAGACTTGTACCAACGCCATCTCATATCAGAACAATGTCGCTCGCAACGAGTGCCGGATGCCCTGTCAGAGCAGCAATTTGTATTTGCGCTGCGCCGCCTGAACCATCCGCATCATAATAAAGCACGCCGGTGACGCTATTGTAGATGAGGTGCTGCCCCACCTATACGAGAAACCTCATTTGTCTGATTTCAGATTGGCTTTTAAATCTACTATCCGATCACGATCATAGTCGATCACGCCAGGAATTGGGGTAATCCGATCAATCTGGATGCCAAAATAGTTCTGGAATCTTCCGCTCGCCTTTAATTCGGCAGGAACGATCTTATAAGCGAGCAGCCGGGGATCAATATCAGTACCCGCAACCGGCACATCCCATCCGATACTGGTCATACCTTCGGGCAGATCAAAATCGCTCTTGGGTTTTTCCTTTCCTTCCGCTTTGGCCTTAGACATTTGCTCCATCAGATTAAGTTTCATCAACCCCGCATTGACGATCTGGCCGGGCTTTACTTCAAATTCGAAACTTCCCATGCACATGCATGAGCCGCCGCCAAGAACGCTATCCATAGGGCCATAAAAAGCATAGCGACCGGGCCGAACCATGTGCAAGAATGTAGAGTGTCCATTCGCTTTAGAAAAGCGATTGAACGGGCCGATCGTGACCATGTTTTCCTGCTCTAGTGCTGGAAACGCCAAATTGGCATCGGTGGGTTCAGTAGGTTCCTGCGGACGCGGTATGGCACCTTTTGCTTCTTTGGACAGCGTTTCCCAATTGGCGGCCGAGGTTTGCCATTCTGTATGTCGTTTAACCCATTTCGCATGCGCTTTTCCGAGCGCTATGCCCCGCCTGTTTCTGTAATCTGCGACATCTGCCGGTTCTGGTCGCCGAATAAAAGTCATGGGAAACGAGAACATCGAACTGCCCGATGATGTCTGGATGATCAGATAGGATTTCTCCGGCTCAAGTGTGACGCTTGCCTTGTCTCCTATGGCTTTGAATTCGCTAGGTGCGGCCAACGCCGATGAACTCAAGCTAATCATTATGATTGCTGTGACGAGAAGGCCCTTGCTCATTTACCCAATACCTCCGTCTTTGGCATATCCGCAGAAGCAATTTTCGCCTGTTGCATTAGAAAAGACTGCCGTTTGCCTTCGTTGAGATCGTGAAAGCCTTCTTCGAAATTGAATTTCTCCCATATATCCTTGGGCAATCCAAAGCGCTGATATCCCTTATAAGACATGCAACGTCGCATATTGATGCGGCGCGTTGCGCGCACCTGAGCGGAACCAAAAATCGCCGCAACCATGGCGTTGCCGATCGCTCCACCAATGATCCCGGCTCCAGTGCTATTGTACGGGTAGGGGGTTTGCATATTGCCATAAGCATTGGACAGACCGCGCGAGAGGCCATCACAATCGCGCAAATCTGCTAGGGCAGCTTTGAAGTCGGTATCGATGCGATGGAAATAGTAATATTTATCAAAATCCTTCGTAGCCAAGGGGTCTGGCGTGAAAGTCAGCGAAGGCACCTCAATGGTTGCAACGTCAATATGCTCGTCTGCGGAGGGAAGCGTTAGCACCTGAACCGTGTCTGATGCGCTATCTGAATCCTTCGTGCTTTGCGTGTTCGTAGCGCCATTATTAGTATCTTGTGCATGCACCGGTGGACTGACCGCACCTAACGCTGCCACGGCGATCAACGCCGTTAAGTTTCTCATAGATGCCCCTCCCACTGCGATTAAGCTGGCACATTAAGCCGTGATAATCGCGTGGCAAGTTGATTGATGACCTAATGGCCCGCAAACGAATGTTGTGTTGTCACTGGTCGAGGCCGAATGCCTGCCTCAACAGTGTGCAGCATTTTGTTGCCAACGGTTGGCTGGCGATTAAAGGTAAGTCGACAATCTAAACGGGGCGAAAATATAGTGAATAAGCTGGAGAAGATTGTTTTAGGACTATGGATGGGTACTGGCGTCTGGACAGCAATGGCTCTGACGATGACCGGGTTAACGTCTCTCATTGTTTTCGTTCTCATGATGACGATCATAGGATTACCGCTGGCATTGTTGTTGCTTCAGTTTCCGTCAGCATTTTTATATTTCTCGGCGTCACTTCCCGTCTATCTGTTGCTTCGCAAGAAATCGCGACCTGTCGCCGCTGCCATTTCTGCAGTCATCACATTGGTCGTAATGACATCAATCCCGATGGTCGCGAATACCAAGTTGGCGGAAGAGATTGCCCCCATCCCGCGCACGGACGGAGGAAAGCCGGTAAGTGTGTCGAAGGACAGCGTTGTAGCCGTTCTTAGCAACTACGCGCCTTCTTCACTCGACACTGAATGCGAAGATGACTGTCAGCGACTGCTGTTCAGTGGGATAGCAAGCTCTGTTATCAGAGGGCATGTGTCCGCGATGCATAATAAGTCAGCGGAGCTACAACGCTATTGGTTGGGTCCTGCTAAAGGGCCTTGTCATCCGGCACCAATGACTATGGCACGGGCGATGCCACAGGACGTTGGGAACTATATTCCGGTCCCCTTACTGCAAGAAAAAGCAAGAGATGCCTATGGCGACGGAAAATGCTTCTTTACGCAAAAGGCTCAACTGGAAGAAGCAGACGTCATCCTTGCCCGCGACGATTACGCCTTTGGAAAGCCGGGACAACGAAATCTGAGGCAGACAGATTTACGGCTTATGCGCTTGGACAGAAGCCAATGGATCGGGGTTTGGACACGTTCCGAGGACGGATTTAGCCAAGCTATGAAGCAGTCTTACGCGTCTTCCCAGAAGCTTGCGGTTCCCCTTTTATTCGATGCTCCTTTCGTATTTGACGTCTATTCGCCCGCGCGATGGCACACTGACGGAATAATAGAGGTCGGACACCAACCAGCATACGGGCTGGCAGTGTTTATTATGAATGACACGCGCGTGCGCGGATTCACCGATGCAAATGGCAATCCCATATCTCCTCAGTAACAGTGCTGACCGCTGCGGTCGGACGGATTTTGTTGCCTCCTCGTCTCGCTGGCCGATAATCAGCACTGGGCCGCAACGCACGGTTCTGGGCTTAGTAACCCCAAGCAAGCGGTTCGGCTGCTTGATGCAGTCCAATGTATTTGTCATTGGCTCATTCTCGTTCACGAAGAACATTGGTACAAAGCAGTTTCGCCATGCCTATTCGGCGCCCAACCTAAGGAAGAAGATGGATACCAACCAACCCACAACCCCAGTACCCGATCGGCGTATTGCGCTGCTGATTGATGCTGACAATGTCTCACATGGCAAGATCGGTTCCATCGTCGCCGAGCTGTCAAAATATGGCACTGCCAACATCCGGCGTGCGTATGGCGATTGGGCAAGCACCGGGCTGAAGGGCTGGAAAGACAAGGTCCACGAATTCGCCATTCGGCCGATCCAGCAGTTCAGCTATTCATCGGGTAAGAATGCCACTGATATCGCCTTGGTCATCGATGCTATGGAATTGTTATACACGCAGAAGCTCGATGCCTTTTGCATCGCCTCAAGTGACGCCGATTTCACGCCGCTGGTTATGCAGCTCAAGGCAAACGGCCACGAAGTTTATGGCTTTGGCGAGCGCAAGACCCCTGACCCCTTCGTGAATGCCTGCACAACCTTTCTGTATCTCGACAGCCTTGAAGGCGGACCAGCTCCAGCAGCAGGCACCGCAGCCGCGCCGATTTCCAAGCCGAAGGCGGGCGCCAAGACCACCGCGACAGAGAAAGGCAGCGTTTCCACCGCGACAGCCGTGTCCGCTAAGCCCCTCGCGCAGGACGCAAAGCTGGTCACGGTGCTACGCGGGGGTGTCGAGGCGGCAGCGCGTGAGGATGGCTGGGCATTGATGTCGGCGGCAGGCAGTGCGGCAAAGCGCCAAGCCCCCATCGATCCGCGGAATTACGGGGTGAAGAACTTTCCCGCGTTGTTCGAGGCGACCGGCCTGTTTGAAATTATCAAGGGCGACGGCGGCCAGAGCTATATTGCCGACCGGCGCAATCGGGATCGCTCCACGCGCCCTATGGAGCGTTGACCCCACCACGATCATCCAATTTTCGAGGTACAGCAACCGGCACCCAGAGATAGCGGAATCGTCCACCAACGCCGCTGAGGTCGGAATAGTCCCGCCACGCAAGCTGGTAGGTTCCGCGAATCTCAAGCAATCCCTCACGACCCTTTGTCGTGCCGGAACCGGCGAGAGCTGCCCATCCCAATGTTCCACCAAGCTGGCGCATGTCGGCGAGGTCAAATGCAGCATCGACTGTGTTGGGCCTTCGCCTCGGTTGCCAATATGCGGGATCGTTGCTCAGCACGAGAACGGCTGCACCGTGTCCGGTGCGCTCCGCATATCGCTCCATTCGCAGAATATCCTTGCAGACGTCATAGCGTCGAATGTCATGCGCGCCCTGATGCCGAAGGACCATCATTTCGTCATCGATCTGCGCCGTCAGCCCTTTGCAGAGATATTTCAGCTCGAGCGCATACCGATGTTGAACGGTTGGCTCAGGCACAGAAGCGCCTGCCATTTGCTTCCCGAGTAGCCGCAAACATGGGACGGCAAGACCTACGGATCAGATCAAGCTCAGACGCCGAAATACGAGCCATCGGTTATCGGTCCCATCTTGCTACCAAAATGGGAGCAACGGGGTCACGACCTATCAGTCGCTACATTCTTTCTCAATAGGCGAAAAAATGCGGCGCTGGGTTTCGTCACAGTCATATCGGTTAGCGATCAGGACTATAGTCGAAGCCCGGAAAGAGGCGCGCTTAACGCAACGCGATTTGGCAAAGCGCCTTAACAAACCGCCTTCATTCGTTGCAAAGATCGAAACGGGTGAACGGAGGCTCGATATCGTTGAATTTATTGCCATTGCTCTGGCATTAAAACTTCAGCCTGCGGACCTTGCCGGACAGATTGCGAATGCAATGCCTGATTCACTTGATTTTTAATGTGGATTTCCCGCCGCTGCGACCAAACTGGAATTACGTTTTACAGCAGGGCAATTGAGCACTTGCTTCTGAAGGGATGGTGCCGCCTACAGGACTCGAACCTGTGACCCCCGCATTACGAATGCGATGCTCTACCAACTGAGCTAAGGCGGCGTTTGCCCTACTAATACCCTACTAACTTCATTCAGTCCGCGCTAGCTCATTGGTATCATTCGGCATTCCCGGGGAGACCCGCTAATTACGAATGCGATGCTCTACCAACTGAGCTAAAGCGGCTTATGGTCATCGACCACGGCGGGCGCATATCAGCACAAGAGCTGCGTGACAAGCGCCGTTCCGCCGACATGGCTATCTCGATCCCTGACTGCCGCTCATAAACCCCGCTTTCCATTAGGGCCTTGTTAACCATGCCCGTGCGAGGGTTGTAATGACCCATTCCGCCTGAGGAATGACACGAACGGCTGCTAGGACAAGATAATGGATACTTTGCACGGTCAGGATGGCGTTGGCGGCGACGATCCATATGACTATGGAGAGAACGAAGCACCGCCGGTAATCAGCGCGAATGAACGCCGTATGCATGTGCGCGCCTATAATCATTGGGCGTCGTTGCTGGGGAACCGCGCGCTGCCCTCGATCGAGGATCTGATCCCCGAACAGCTCGAAGACTTCAGCCCGCAGAGCGTATTGCTCGATTTTTCGATGGGCGTCGATAATCCTGCCATCATCTATCTCGGTTCGGCGCTGCGCGAGGAATGCGGCATTTCCGGTCATGTCGAACGGACCAGCGAAGTGCCCGCCCGGTCGCTGCTGTCGCGGCTAACCGACCATTATCTGCAAATCATTGCCAATGCCGCGCCGGTCGGCTTCGAAGCCGAATTCACCAACCAGCGTGGCGCCGAGATTCTGTACCGCGGCATATTAATGCCGTTCTCGTCCGACGACCAGACGATCGATTTCATTTACGGCGTCGTCAGCTGGAAAGAGGTTGCGGATCAGGGCATGTCCGATTCGCTGATCGCCGAGGTGGAGCAGGCCTTGCAGGGTGCGCCTTCGGCTTATCCGGCCGCGCCGATCTGGGCCGACGGTCCGCTGATTACCGATGATATGGACGCTTCCGATCCCACCGCCCAGCTATTGTCTGAATTGGGTATCGCCGGTTCGCCCAAGGTTCTGGACGAACTGGACGAGCTTGATCTTGGCGAATATGCGCACGATGACACGGACGGTCTGGAGGCGCTTCCTGATCTGGGAAAGGGCGTGGACGACAAAAATGGGGCCGAAGCAGACCAAATCCTCGACCTCACCGATTTTGCCAGCATCGACGATGACGACCTGACCAGCCTGCCCGAAGTCGACGAACTGGATGAGAATACGGCGGAAACCGCGCCCAAATTCGCGGTTGTCGCCGACGACGCGAACGGACAGGACCTCGCCGACGTGCTCGACCTGAGCGAAACCGATCATGATCTTGGCGATGTGCTCGACCTCGCACGGCAAAGTGCGGCGGATGCGCGCGAATGCGACACCCGCGGTCGCACCGCCCTGTATCGCGCGATCAGCCACGCTTATGATTTTGCGCTCGCCGCGCGCAATGTGCCGGACGACTATGCCGCACTGCTGGAACGCGCCGCCATCACCGTGCAGGACCGCAGCCCGATGACCGCGATCATCAAACTGGTGTTCGGCGCCGAATATGACAAGACACGCATCGCCGAATATGCCGCCGTGCTCGATTATGCGTTCAGCCAGCAAATGACCCACGGCACGCTGGCCCGGCAACTCGCCTTTTACAGCGGCGGGCTCAAGGGACTTGTGCAGGATGTGCGCGCTGCCCGTCAGGCAGGTGAAGTTCGCCCCAGCCGTCGTTTGGAGATCGCCCGACTCAGGCTGGCGAAGGCAAAACCGATCGCGATACCCGATATCGCCGTCGACGCGGATGGATTGACCGTGGCGGTCATCCGGCGCGAAGCCGATGGAACGCTCACCGTGCTGGGCACGTTGGACACACAAGAAAAATCCGCGCAGCAGGTGATAATCGAGACGATGCGAACCAAAAACGACCAGTGAGACACCGCGCCTTCGTCCTGCATCATCGACACGCGATGCCGGGGGCTGTAATGTCCCTGTAAAGATAAAAACAAGGGCTCGCACAACATGCGGGCGCAGGGGATGTTGAGATGACCAAGGCCACGCATTCGGAATTCGCATTGATCGCCAAAACCTTGCAAAAGGCGATTATCGAACGGGTGCTGCCCGGCGAGGGCGACGCAATAGACGCCGTCACGAGCGCGGCTATGGCGAGCTTTATGGCTGAAGTAGCCAGCGTCCGAGCCAAAGGCGTATCGATAGTCGATTTTGATGCGGCGAGAGAGGGCAAGCCCGCGTCGGCGACCATGCGCATCGCTATCGTCAACGACGACATGCCGTTTCTCGTCGATTCCATTGCCAATTGCCTTGCGCAAATGGATATTCAGATTCACCGCCTGACGCATCCGGTCATGGTTGTAAAACGCGACCTTAGCGACCGCTTGATAGCCGTCAGCCCTGCCAACGGCGGCGACTCCACCCGCGAGTCCCTGATCTGCCTTGAAGTAGACTGGCTAACTGCCCGAAAAAGACAGGAGCTTGCCCGCGAACTGTTGAAAACGCTTGCCCATGTGCGCGCCGCCGTGACGGACTGGCCGAGATTGCAACTGGCGCTCGGCACGGATGCCGAAAACACCGGTGATGTCGAAGGGGCAGCATTGCTGCGCTGGCTGCTGGCCCGCAACATGACCCAGACCGGCTATGAACGGCGCAATCGCGCGGGCAAAGCCGAAGGATCGTTGGGCATATGCAGGATCGAGGACGAACCTGTGCTGGCCCCCGCCAGTGTCAAGGCGGCTTTTGACTGGTTTGAACAAGGCGGTTCCACCCCGCTCATCGTCAAATCCAATCGCACATCGCGCGTTCATCGCAGCAGCTTGCTCGATCTGTTCATCCTGCCGGTGCGCGATGGCAAACACATCATTGCCCTGTCGATTCATGTTGGCATGTGGACCAGCGCGGCGCTGGCCACCGCGCCCGACAAAATACCCGTGCTGCGCGCCGCACTTTCCACGTTGATGGACAAATATGGGTTCAGCCCGTCCGGTCATGCGGGCAAGGCGCTCTATCATGCGCTGACGACGTTACCGCATGACATATTGATCGGCTTCGACCGCCCGACGCTGGAACGCTTGGCCTTGACGCTGATGTCGCTGTCCGACCGGCCCCGTCCCCGGCTGGTGCTGGCGAGCGCCCCGCTCTCGCGCCATCTCTATGCGTTTGTCTGGCTTCCGCGCGACGATGTATCAACGGCGCGGCGCGTGGCGATACAGGACATGCTGGTCAAAGCGTCGAACGCGCCCCTGCTCAGCTGGTCGATCGCGCTGGACGAAGCCGGGCTCGCTTTGTTGCGCATCACGCTCGATCTGCGTGACGGTGGCACGATGCCGGATGAAACGCTGCTCGACCGGCAAGTCAAGCATATGTTGCGCGGCTGGTTGCCTGCTGTGGAAGCCGCTCTGGCCGATATCGAAGAACCCGCCCGCGCCACCGCTCTGGCAGAAAAATACGCGGGTGGTTTCCCGCCGAGCTATCGATTTGGCGCAGGGGCAGAGGAAGCCGCGCTCGACATCAACGAACTTCAGCAGCTTGTCCATATGAGCGAGCGCCGCATCCGCATTTATCGCAATGCCGAAGACAGCGACGAACGGATGCGCCTGAAATTATACTCTCTCTCACCCATCGCGCTTTCGGACGCCGTGCCTGCACTGGAAAATTTCGGTTTCCGCGCGATTGAGGAGATGACCACCGCGATTGATGGCGGGGCGCTTGGGCATATCCAGCGGTTTTTGCTGGCCGTGCGCGATGGCGGCGATGCGCGCGCACTGCTGGGACGATCAGACTTGCTCAGCGGCAACCTTGCTGATGTGCTGATGGGTGTCGCCGAAGACGACCGCTTCAACGAGTTGATTGTATCGACGGGCCTTGACGCGCGCTCGGTCGTGCTCTTCCGCGCCCTGTTCCGCTATCTGCGACAGACGGGGATGCCCTATGCGATGGCGACATTCGTCGACGCCTTGCGCAAGCAGCGGGCGATCACCCATGCGCTGGTCGATCTGTTTGCCGCGTTGCACGGTCCTGCTTGCACCGGGGATCGTGCGGCGGCGACCGACACAGCGGATCAGGCGATATTGCACGGACTGACTCAGGTAACCGCGATTGACGAGGACCGGATATTGCGCCTGCTCCGCGCGGTCATTCAAGCAACCTTGCGCACCAATTTCTTTGTGCCAGCGGGGCGTGAGGCGCTCGCCTTCAAGCTCGACAGCGCCAAGGTGCCGGGCCTGCCCGCGCCGCTGCCGTGGCGCGAAATATGGGTATATTCGCCACGTGTCGAGGGCATCCACCTGCGCGCCGGCCCCGTGGCGCGTGGCGGTTTGCGCTGGTCCGACCGGCGCGACGATTTCCGCACCGAAGTGCTGGGGCTGATGAAGGCCCAGCGCGTCAAGAACGCGGTGATCGTGCCGACCGGCGCCAAGGGGGGATTCTATCCCAAGCAGCTCCCCAACCCGCAGACCGACCGCGACGCCTGGCTGGCCGAGGGCACAGAAAGCTATCGCCTCTTTATCCGCACCCTGCTGTCGGTCACCGACAATATCGTGGGCGGCAAAGTCAAACATCCGCCGCACGTCATCATCCGCGATGGCGACGATCCCTATTTCGTGGTCGCCGCCGACAAGGGCACCGCGACATTTTCGGATGTCGCCAATGCCATCGCGCTGGATCACAAATTCTGGCTGGGCGATGCGTTCGCCAGCGGCGGCTCCAACGGTTATGACCATAAAGCGATGGGCATCACCGCGCGCGGGGCGTGGTTGTCGGTCCAGCGGCATTTCGCGGAAATGGGGCTTGATGTGCAGAGCGAAAGCGTGCGCGTCGTCGGCTGTGGCGATATGTCGGGCGACGTGTTTGGCAACGGCATGTTGCTCAGCAAGGCGATCAAGCTGGTCGCCGCGTTCGACCATCGGCATATCTTCATCGATCCCGATCCCGATCCAGCGGCAAGCTGGGAAGAACGTAACCGCCTGTTCGCACTGCCCCGTTCGTCCTGGGAGGATTATGATAAAGCATTGATTTCCAGGGGCGGCGGCGTGTTCGCCCGCTCGCTCAAATCCATCACTTTGACGCCCGAATTGCAGGCGATTATCGGCACTGCCGAAACCGAGATGGACCCGGCGAGCCTGATCAGCGCCTTGTTGCGCGCACCATTCGACCTGCTGTGGTTCGGCGGCATCGGCACTTATGTGAAGGCCGCTGCCCAAAGCAATGGCGAAGTCGGCGATCCCGCCAATGACGCCCTGCGCATCAACGCGGAGGAGCTGGGCGTCAAGGTCATTGGCGAAGGCGCCAATCTGGGCACCACACAGGCCGCCCGCATCGCCTTTGCCTTGAAGGGCGGCCGCATCAACACCGACTTCATCGACAACAGCGCGGGGGTCGATTGTTCCGACAATGAAGTGAACATCAAGATCGCCCTCAATCAGGAAATGGCACAGGGACGCCTGCCGTTTGAAGCGCGCAATATGATGCTGGTGCAGATGACCGATGCCGTCGCGCATCTGGTGCTGGAGGATAACCGGCTGCAAGCACTGGGGCTGTCGATCGCGCAAGCTGGCGGGGCCGCCAGCCTCGCGAGCTATGTGCGCCTGATCGAAACCTTTGAAGCGAGCGAGATGCTCGACCGCAAGGTCGAGGGGCTGGCGAGTAACGACCAGTTGCTGCGCCGCGCGCAGGACGGCATGGGGCTGACCCGGCCGGAACTGGCAGTGCTGCTGTCGACCGCGAAGCTCAGTCTGCAAGCCGCCATCGAACATGGCAATTTGGCAAGCGATGCCAACATGGACGCCGAACTGGCCCGCGCCTTCCCGCCCCTCATGCAGGAAAAGGAAGCCGCCGCGATCAATACGCACCAGTTACGAGCTGAGATTATCGCGACGAAAATCGCCAATCGCATCATCAATCGCCTCGGCCTCGTCCATCCGTTCGAACTGGTGGAGGAAGAAGGCTGTTCACTTGGCGAAATGGCCAATGCGTTTGTCATCGCCGAACATCTGTATGATGTGGACCGGCTGTGGACCGACATTGACGCTGCCAACATGCCGGAGGCCGCACGTCTCGCCTTGCTCGGCAACATTGCCCGCGCGATGCGCGCGCAGATGGCGGATATATTGCGCGCCTTGCCGATGGGAACACTGCCCGACGCCGGGGAAGCGATGTTGAAACAGGGCGTTCACGCGTTGATGCCCCAGGTCGATGGCCTGCTGACCGATACGATACGCCTGCGCACCGCATCGGTGCAGGACAACCTCGTCGCCCTGGGCGCCAGTGAAGACCTCGCCGCGCGCGTCGTGACGCTCCTCAAGATGGACGGCGCGGTCGGCCTTGCAAATCTGGCCAAAGATGGTGACGGACTGGGCCTTGCCCGCGCATTTGTGCGGCTGGGCGAAGGCACCGGCATCGACTGGCTGCAATCCACGGCGGCGCGACTGGAACCGAGCGACCCGTGGGAGCGCCTGCTGATCTCCGGTATTGCGCGGGATATGCAACAGGTCCGCTTTGATCTCCTCGCCCGGATGGGAACGGAAAATGCGCCTGACATGGTGGAAGAATGGCTCGCTGGCCAAACAGCGCGCGTCGCCCAATTCCGGCAGTTGATGCAGCGTGCACAATCAGCGCCCACCCCCCATGTCGCGATGCTGGCGGAACTCGCCGGGCAAGCGCGGGGATTATTGTTGCGCTAGGCGTACTTCGTCATTGCGAACGTAGCGAAGCAATCCACTTTCCCGCCGCTGGATTGCTTCGCTACGCTCGCAATGACGATTCCATAAAATACGGAAACTTCACTCCTCGCCCATCCGCAGCGCGGCGATGAAGGCTTCCTGCGGAATTTGCACATTGCCATATTCGCGCATCCGCTTCTTGCCTTCCTTCTGCTTGTCGAGCAGCTTTTTCTTGCGGCTGATGTCGCCGCCATAGCATTTGGCGGTCACGTCCTTGCGCATCGCCGCGATGGTTTCGCGCGCGATCACCTTGCCGCCGATCGCCGCCTGAATGGGGATTTTGAACAGGTGGCGAGGGATCAGGTCTTTCAACCGCTCGCACATATGGCGACCGCGCCCTTCGGCAACCCCGCGATGGACGATCATCGACAGCGCATCGACCGGCTCGTTGTTGACGAGGATGCCCATCTTGACGAGATCGCCCTCACGCGTGCCGATCTGGTGATAATCGAAACTCGCATAGCCGCGCGAAATGCTTTTCAGGCGGTCGTAGAAATCGAACACCACCTCGTTGAGCGGCAATTCATAGGTGATCTGCGCGCGCCCACCGACATAGGTCAGGTTCTTCTGGATGCCGCGCCGGTCCTGACACAGCTTGAGAATTGATCCGAGATACTCATCCGGCACATAGATCGTCGCCTCGATCCACGGCTCCTCCATATAATCGATATAGTTCGCTTCCGGCATGTCGGCGGGGTTGTGCAGTTGCTGCACGGTGCCGTCATTCATGTGGATGTCATACACCACCGAGGGCGATGTGGTGATGAGGTCGAGGTCATATTCGCGGGTCAAGCGCTCCTGAATGATCTCCAGATGCAACAAGCCGAGGAACCCGCACCGAAAACCGAAGCCCAAAGCGGCGGAGGTTTCCATTTCGAAACTGAAGCTCGCGTCATTGAGGCGCAACTTGGAAATGGAATCGCGCAGTTTCTCGAAGTCATTGGCATCGACAGGAAACAGCCCGCAAAACACGACCGGCTGCACTTCCTTGAACCCCGGCAGCGGCGTGGCGGCAGGATTGCGAACGGTGGTGATCGTGTCGCCGACGCGCGTCTGGCTGATGTCCTTGATCTGCGCGGTGATGAAGCCGATTTCACCGGCCGCGATTTCGCTCAGGGTTTCGATCTTGGGGCGCATACAGCCGACCCGGTCGATCAGATGCTCGGTGCCGCCGACCATGAATTTGATCTGCTGGCCCTTTTTGATGACGCCGTTAACGACGCGCACCAGAATGACGACGCCAAGATAGGGGTCGTACCATGAATCGACCAGCATCGCTTCCAATGGCGCGTCCCGGTCGCCCTTGGGCGGCGGGATTTTGGTGACGATTGCTTCCAGCACCTCGTCGATGCCGATGCCCGATTTCGCGGACGCCAGCACCGCTTGCGACGCATCAAGGCCGATGACTTCCTCAATCTCGGCGCGCACCTTTTCCGGTTCGGCGGCAGGCAAGTCGATCTTGTTGATGACCGGCACGATCTCATGGTCATGCTCGATTGACTGGTAAACATTGGCGAGCGTCTGCGCCTCCACGCCCTGCGCGGCGTCCACCACCAGCAGCGCGCCTTCGCACGCGGCGAGGCTGCGCGACACTTCATAGGCGAAATCGACGTGGCCCGGCGTATCCATCAGGTTCAGCTCATAAAGCAAACCGTCTTTCGCCGTGTAATCGAGCCGCACGGTCTGCGCCTTGATGGTGATGCCGCGCTCTTTCTCGATATCCATGTTGTCGAGCACCTGCGCGCTCATTTCACGGTCGGACAGGCCGCCGCAACGCTGGATCAGCCGGTCCGCCAGCGTCGATTTGCCGTGGTCGATATGGGCGATGATGGAGAAATTGCGAATACGCGAAAGGTCGGTCATGCGCGCGCGATAGCAGGGGATTGCGCGGATGTCAGTAGGCAGGTGCGCGAGACATATAAAGCCGACGCGCGCGGACTATAAAACGTCTCTCCCCGTTAAGATCTCCGTGGTATATACCGCGAATCAATTAGGGGGGATTATTACTGCCATGAAATATGTGTCCGGTCTCACAGTCGCCGCGCTTCTGCTGTCCTCCTCGCTGGCGCAGGCGGAACCCAAGCAGGCGAAGGCTTCCAATGCGCAAAGGTTGCAGGAAAAAGCGGTAACCGATGTGCCGCGTTGCACGCGCAAGCTGGGTACGATTTCCGTGATGGACGGCGATGATCCCTATGGCTGGACCCAGTTTCAGCTTGCCCCGCCACAGAAACTGCTCAAGGTTTTGATTCAGCGCTCGGGTTGCTTCAATATCGTCGATCGCGGCAGCGGGCTTAGCGCGGCGCAGCGGGAGCGCAACATCAGTGGTGGCCTCGGCCTCCAGCGCGGGTCCAATGTGGGTCAGGGCCAGATCAAGGCGGCGGACTATGTGCTGGTCGCCGAAGTGCAGGCCGCCAACGGCAATGCGCAGGGCAGCGGCGCTGCCGGAGCCATCGGTGGCATGTTCGGCGGGCCAATCGGCGGATTGCTGGGCGGCATCAAGAGCAAGAAGCTCGAAGCCAACACCATCCTTTCGGTCACCAACGTCCGCACCACCGAAACGATTGCGGTCGAAGACGGATACGCCGCGAAAAATGACATCAGCTTTGGCGGCGGTGGCGGCATATTCGGCGGCATCGGCGCGGCGGCAGTCGGCGGCGGCTATGACAACACAGACATTGGCCGCATCGTGACCCTGTCGTTCATTCAGGCGTACAGCAAGCTCGTCACCAGCATGGGCGGCATCACAGCGGGCGACGCAGGCACCGCGCAGGCATCGCCAACCAAGACATTTACGGCAATGGGTCCGGTAACGATGCGCAAAACGGCTGCTGCGGGTGGTGCGGTTATTCGGTCACTGCCCGCCGGGTCGACAGTCTATCCTACGGGCAATAAAAATGGCCTGTGGTGGGAAGTGGCCGACGAAAATGACAATGTTGGCTGGGTGCTCAACACAAAGCTCGCGCCGACGCAGTGATTTCATTCCAATAACCGGCCGGATGAGGGCCGTTTGGATAGGGTGGATTAACCTTGAGCCGCCATTGCGAGCATAGCGAAGCAATCCACTCACTACGGTTGGATTGCTTCGCTATGCTCGCAATGGCAAAAGTGATTTTGACGGAGGCGTAAATGATCAAGCTGTCAAAGCGGGTAAAGACTGTGATAGCTTTACCCCTCTTGTTCCCCTTACTGGGTGCGTTGAACACGCTTGTCGACGAAAGTCATAATATGATCCTGCCTGATGGTGGATCAGTTCAATTAGGAACAGTGGTTAGCGTCTCAAAAGGCGGGATTTTCTATCGACAGCCGCTGGGTCGATCTCATGTGGCTTCTCTCGCTTCGGAGGTACAATTTTCCTTTCTAGGCCAAAACATTATGGTCCAGCCCGATGAACAACTCATCCAGTCCCAAGTGTGGGGCACTACGGCTGGACAATTGAGCGATAACGACAAGCTTTATTGCAGCAAGGCCGTCCAAACCGGAAAGAAGCGTACTGTAGGGCTATCCGAAATCGGCGCAGTAGGCATGGATCTCGATGCAATCGCAAAGTTGCGATATGTACGAACTCAAACGTGCTTAATTGATGATGATGGCGATGGGACTGTCGATCGGGCCTTTGTCGCGGATACGTCCAACAGAGAAACTGCCTTGCCTGTAAAAATTGCGCCGACGTCAATAGTGGCATTGGGCGTGGTTCGTATGCCCGGTGAAAGCGAAGCGCGCATGATTTTCAATGGCGCCAGTGGATTATTCGGGACGATGACTGTGTCATTCCAGATAGTGGAGGAAGGAAAAATTCTCAGTTTTGGCAATGGCATAATGGATTTTGGACCAAACTCGTTCCCGCACGCCGTCGAAATCTCAGGCGGAAAATTCACGATACTTTCATACGACCCTCGGCAAAAGGTCGCCCAAATCCGGGTGGACAAGCAATTTACGGGTGGGGACTATGCGATACATACTGAAATTAGATCGCGCCCGTACTAAACCCTTGTCGTTCGTTTTGATTATTGAAAAACGCTGACGAAGCATGGCACCAGTGCAAGTGTCCGTAGTTCGCCTACTTCCCACCAGTTTGAGACATTCCATCAACGCATTACGACGATTCTAATCGCCCGCTCTACGCCGCGTCTTCGGCTTTCTTCTCGCTGAACACGCGCACAGGCTCCTTGCGGCCATCGACGACATCCTTGTCGACCACCACCTCGCCGACGCCCTGCATGGAGGGGAGGTCGAACATGGTGTCGAGCAGGATCGCTTCGATGATCGAGCGCAACCCGCGCGCGCCGGTCTTGCGTT
>JBDTLS010000019.1:0-21278 GCA_039934655.1 Sphingobium sp. | reverse complement strand
TTCATCTCGCTCGTGCTCCAAGCTGTGCTCGAGCGCGCCGCGATCCCGGAAGCCGATCGCAAGCCAACCTTCCTAATCGTTGACGAAGCCGCGTCGTTCTTCAGCAGCAATATCGACGACCTTCTGACCGAGGCCCGCAAATATAAATGCGGGTGCGTTTTCGCCCACCAATATCTCGACCAGGCCACGGGGAGCCTCAAATCGTCCCTCCACGCCAACACCAGCATCAAATTCGCGTCCGGCCTGTCGGCAGCAGATGCGCGCGCGATGGCAGCGGAAATGCGCACCACCGCCGACTTCCTCCTCGACCAGCCTCGGTACCAATTTGCCGCGCACATTAGGAATGTGACACCCCAAGCCGTGTCCATTCCGATCGAGCGCCCCGCCCGCCGGCGCGAGCTATCTCCAGCGGCATTCGAGGAGCTCATCGAACGCAACCGGCTACGGGTATCCCTGCCAATGCGGACGCTGCCGACTCGATCAGCTCCCGCCGATCAGCACCGACCCGACGAAGATATTTCGCCCGAGTGGTGAAAAAATTTGGCTGAACATAGGTAGCTACAGCGGATCACAGCGGCTCATTGCGCACTATGCTGCACTTTTACAGCCTTCTATCAGTGCGATACGCCGCGCTCCATGGCCACCGACCTGCTCAACCGACGCCTGCGATTCTCTCGGCCGTCTCCGCTTGTTCGGCGCCTTGCCCTCACCGAAGCCGACTATATGCTCTTTGAGGCGATCAACCGCCACGGTCCGCTTCCTACCCACTACCTCTATCAGTTCACGAAACATATCCGCCGAGACTACACCCATCTGCAAAACCGCCTGACTGAGTTTTACAACGGTGACGCACATGGTCCCTGGCTCGTCCGACCGCCCCAGCAGTTCGCGGGATTTGAAGCGCGGTATCAGCATGTCGTTTATGATCTGGCGCCTCGGGCCAAAATTGCGCTTGCCGGGCGAGCCACCCTCGCCAGCTTCTCGCAAAAGCGCAGCGACCCATTCATCCATCAGCTCATGCAAGCCTGCGTCGGGTCCTCGCTTGAGCTCAGCGCAACCGCAAAAGGCTTACGCTACATCCCGCGCGAGGAAATCCTTACCCATCCCAAATGCCCGCAGAACACCCGCTGTTCGCAGAACCCTATGGCTATCCCGCTTACCGAGATGGAGCAGAAAACGCTCATCCCCGACGATCTATTTGGGATTGAGTATCCGGGCCTCGGTTTCCGCTTTTTCGCGCTTGAGATCGACCGCAACACTGAGAGCATCGAGCGCAAGAATCTGAGGCAGAGCGCCTTTGGCGCGAAGATCAACGGCTATCTCGATATCCTCCGGAACCAAAGGTATCGCGTCCACTGGGGTATACCGAACCTGCACGTCCTGACCGTGACGACGAACGCAACACACGCGGACAATATCCTCGCTCACGTCAAGAAGCAGGCTGATCCGAACTATGTCAGCCGTTTCGCTTTCGCCTACGAGCCGTCCTTTGGCGCCAACTGGCGCGTTCCAAAGGAGGTGCTGTCAAAACTGTTGGATGAGCCATGGATGACCCTCCACGGCGTGAAAGATATTGGCCCACCGTGAAGCCCAAAACAGCCTGTTCGCGTTTCCACCGTGTTCGGAGGAGGCGATTCGAGAGATCTGCGATCGTCGACGAACACTCAAATCATCTCGATCACCGAATTATCGGAGAGAATTTATGTGGATAGAGGGGACAACTGAATTCTAGTCGCGCAGAACTTGGGGCCAACGCCGGTGGTGGATGGCATCGGCCCCAGCCTTGGATGCGAAATTTCCTAACTACGGTCAGACAAAACTGGCGTTCGCGGACGTGAAGTTCGCCAGCGCGACATTCTTGAGCGTGATCGTATCGGCAGCATCGAGGGTGATCAGCAGATCGCTACCCTGTTGCGTGGTGGCACCCAGGAGATGCGCCCAGTCCGAGAAGATGTTGCTGTCGAACTGCAGCACGTCATGCTGGGTCCCGGTTGCGGCAAAATCGGCGATCGTGTCTTTGCCGAAGCCGGCGTGATACGCAAAGTTATCGATTCCGTCGCCGCCGCTCAGATAATCGTCGCCGCCGCCGCCGGTCAGAGCATCGTCTCCCAGGCTGCCGTAGATCTCATCGTTGCCGGACGATCCGGTCAGGCTGTCGTTGCCGGCACCGCCGGATAGCCGCAACAAGGAGCCGCCGCTGCCGACGGGACCGGACGGCCCGATGATCGTCACCGGGTTGGAGGTCCACGCGGCCGCCACATTCAGATAACCGCTGAAGGTCGCCGCCGAGAGATCGAGCGTCGATGTCACGTTGAAGATTGCCGACGCCGAACCTGAAGATTCGCTCGCGACAATCTGCTCGATGCCGACGATGCTCGCGACCGCCATATAGCGGTAGCTGACGTCCAGGATGTCGTAGCCCGCGCCTCCATCGATACTCGTGCCGGTCGCACCGTTCGTCCAGAACCCGATCGTATCGTTCCCGTCGCCGCCTTGGTAAACACCATCATTGCCGTTTACCCAGAGCGAGTCGTTGCCAGCACCACCGTCGATCACATCGCCTGCGCCGCCCAGGAGATAGTCATTCCCGGCGCCGCCATAGACATGGTCTACCGCATCATCCTCAACGAACGCGTAGGGCGACCCGTTGCTGTCGTTGCCGTCGCCGCCATATAGGGTGTCCGCGCCAAGACCGCCGTCGAGAGAGTCGTTGCCGTCGAGACCGGACAGCACGTCATCGCCCGCGCCGCCGATCAAGCTATTGGCCAGATCGTCTCCCTCGATCTGATCCGCATAGGCCGACCCGTTCACTCCATAGATGTTGAAAAAGGAATCGCCTGCGGCTTCGCCGCCAGTGCCGCCGCTGACGAGCGACAGGGAAACACCGCTCGTGGCGTTCGCATAGCTTGCGATTCCGTAGCCGGACCGGCCGTCCAGGACATCGGCGCCAGCACCACCGATCAGCGTGTTGTACCCGTTCCCGCCGATCAGGACATCGTCGCCGTTCCCACCATTGAGCGTGTCGTTGCCATCGCCGCCATAGAGCATGTCATTGCCGCCCTGGCCGAGGAGGATATCGTTGCCGCTCGTGCCCCAGCGGCCATAGCCGTCCTTGAACTGCGCGGTTTCAACGCCGGACAAGGTGTCCGTACCGTCATTCCCGTCGATCGTCGGCGCATTGTCGGTAACCACGATGTTGATGCCGCTGAGCGCAATCGAATAGCTGGCCATCGTGCCCGAAAAGATCGCGATGTCATGCCCGTCGCCGCCGCTGAGCCAATCGTTGCCGGCTCCACCGGTCAGAACATCGTCTCCCATATTCCCGTAGAGCTCATCGTTGCCCGACGATCCGGCCAGGCTGTCGTTGCCCATGGCCCCGCGCAGCTGCAACAATGAGCCGGGACCGACGGGACCGGACGGCCCGATGATCGTCACCGGGTTGGAGGTCCACGCGGCCGCCAAGGTCAGATAACCGTTGAAGGTCGCCGCCGAGAGATCGAGCGTCGACGTCACCATGAGTGTCGAGTTGCTCGCCACAATCTGCTCGATGCCCACGATGCTCGCGATCGTCGAAGTGCCGTAGCTGAGGTCCAGAGTGTCGTAGCCCGCGCCTCCATCGATACTCGTGCCGGTCGTGCCGCTCGTCGAGAAGTCGATCGTGTCGTCACCGTCGCCGCCTTGATAAACGCCGTCATTGCCGTTTACCCAGAGCGAGTCGTTGCCGGCGCCACCGTCGATCACATCGCCGGCGCCGCCCAGGAGATAGTCGTTCCCGGCGCCGCCATAGACATGGTCTACCGCACCATCGTCATCGTTCGCGTAGATGGCATCGTTGCCGTTGCCGCCATACAGCGTGTCCGCGCCAAGCCCGCCGTAGAGAGAGTCGTTGCCGTCGAGACCTGACAGCACGTCATCGCCCGCGCCGCCGAACAATCTATTGCCTAGATCGTCTCCCTCGATCTGATCCGCATAGGCCGACCCGTCCACTTCTGAGATGGCGAAAAAGGAATCGCCCGCGGCTTCGCCGCCAGTGCCGCCGCTGACGAGCGACAGGGAAACACCGCTCGTGGCGTTCGTATAGCTTGCGATGCTCCATCCGTTATCGGACCGGCCGTCCAGCACATCGGCACCAGCACCACCAATCAGTATGTTGTACCCGTTGCCGCCGATCAGGACATCGCCACCGTCCCCGCCATCGAGCCTGTCGTTGCCATCCCCGCCATCGAGCCTGTCGTTACCGCTGTGGCCGAGAATGATATCGTTGCCGCTCGTGCCGACAATAGTCTCCCCGACCGGCGCATAGTTGGGAACGACGCCGGTGCTGGCCTCATAGGCCAGCGCATTCAGGATATCAGCGTTCGTCCAGGTAACCCTGTTATAGTCGCTATCAAGGGCCGTGATGCTCGAGACGCCATGCGCAGTCCCGGTCGAAGTGGCGAGTTGTCCAAGCAGAATAATGTTGTCACCATTGCCAAGATGGAGTGTCACATCGCCTGCGCTGTTGCTGGTAACACCAACAACAGATCCAAGGTCAGGGGGTGTCTCGCCAGTGCCTGCGCCGGGCTGGAAATGCAGGTTGGAATCTATGATGATCAAAACGCTCGACGATACACCGGAGGCGTCCGCCTCGTTGATCGTCAGTTGCCCCTCTCCACCGTTATAATATATCTGATCGCCGCCGCCGCCCCCGACGATATTGTGGGCCACGCCTTCGCCCTGGAAGACTTGGCTGCCCGCATCGCCGGTCAATGTCGCGTTTGCGAGTGCCGAAATGTCAATGTTGGCGGTAGAACCATCGGATCCAAAGACTGTGTTTCCGTGTGCGTAGGCGGAAGTGCCATCGCTGAAGGCAAGATTGTAGATGGTGCCAGCATCTGACGCCAGCATGAGAGCGAGCCCGTTCTTTATCGTGATCCGGTCGTTGCCGCCCGCAGAAATGACGAGATCGCCGTTCGCGTCCGCAGAGAAGGTCAACGACGACAAGCTTATCCCCGCCCCAAAGACGATCGAATTCTCGTAATTGGCCGACAGGTCATTGATTATCAGCGGGCCATAGCCAGCATTGTAGCGGATAGTATCGACGCTGGTCCCGGTGTCGGAAATCTCGGCCGCGATCCCCAGGGGATCGAAAACGCCGCCGCGGCCGTCCCCGTCGAGATTTGTCTGGCCGGGCGCTGCATTAAGGTGTCGAGCTTCGAACCAAAGCTTGGAAAGATCGCTGCTTGCAAAACTTCCAGAGGCCGAATTGATGGCTTGAATGCCATTGGCGGCAACCGATCCATCGCTGTTGAACTGGTGCAGAACGGTGAGAACGTCACCACCGTCAAAATCTAACGTCAGATTGCCTGCGGCATCGATGCCGTAATTTACGGCCCCCGGGAGGTCGCTGATCGACAAATTGTAGAGTTGCAAGACGTTGGTAGAGCTAGACATCGCGTCAGCGTCGATGGTCACGGCGCCATCACCTGGTTGATAGGTGAACGGTCCGGCAGCGGCGACCTTTGCAAGGAGGGCACTGCGATCCCACACAATGCCATCGCCGAAGACGATGGTGTCGACGCCACTACCGCCACCTTCTCCGCTCAGAGTGATCGCGTCGGCGCCTCCAAACGACAAGACAATATCATCGCCGTTGTGGCTGAGCGTGAGATTGGCCAAGGTCAGACCCGATCCCAGCTTGAGCGTGGCGCCCTCTCCGGAATCGTGGATCGCAAGAGCGCCATACCCCTGTCTATAGATGATGGCATCTGCGCCGCCGCCGCCATCGATTTCCGTGGCGATACCTTTGGGGTCGAAGGTTTCGGAACCGGCCGTGCCATAGAGCGTCGTGTTAAAGCTGGAAGGCACGTTGGCAAGGTCTACCAAATGGGCGATATCCCAGACCGTCCCATCGACGAAAGTGACGGCTTTGACGCCCGTATAGGCGTTGTCATACGACTCCAACGTGTTCTGGAAGCTACCGGTTATCGCGACACCCCCTGAACCCTGGAATGTCACCAAGTCGCCCCCTCCAAGCGACAGTACAAAGCTGCCCACGCCCGTCATGGTGACGGCAACTTCCGACGGATCAATGTCTTCGCCGAAGGCAAGGCGGTTCGTATCGGTTGTCTGGTCGATTTCGATGATGTTCAGCGCGCCATAGCCGCGATTGTAGATGAATGTATCGCCACCACCATTGCCCTCGACGTAGCGGGCGCTGCCTGCCGTATCGAGTGTATCCGCTCCGCTGCCCCCAACCACGACACCGTTCCCGAAAAAGGGATAGCCACTCGGGTGAAGGATGCCGAGCGACGCAACCATATGCTGGTACGACCAGACAGTGCCGTCTTGGAATTGAACGGATTGAATGCCGGCAGACAAATCGGAAAGCATGCCCGTAATCGTGATGCGCCCCGACCCGGCGACGTTCAAAATCAAACTATCAATGCGATTCGAACCCGCAGTGGCTCCCTGGGTACCTAGGTCACTCCCGGCCTCAATCGTAATGTCTGACGGGTCGATCTCCTCGCCGAATATGAGCGTCGCGGCGCGATTACCGCTACCATCTATTTCGTTGATGTAGAGGCTGCCATAGCCCCGGTTGTACAATATTGTATCTGCGCCGCCGCGGCCAGAAATCTGATGTGAATATCCACCGGTATCAAAGATGTTGGCGTTGAAGTCGCCAAAGAGCCCGTTGGCATTTTGCGCACTGCCAATATCCGCCATGGCAAGCAACTGTGCGTATGTGCAGGTGCTCTGGTCGGCGAAAGTGAACTGCTGAACTCCTCGTTTAGTGCGACTATTGCCCAATAGCGCAGATTCGATGACGATCCGGTCCGATTGACCGTCATTCACGTTCAGGACGAGATCGCCATCTTCGTTCGCGGTGACGGTCAGCATTGACAGGGTGATACCGGTTCCGAACGCCAGTGTGTTATCGGCACCCAAGCCACCAGCGGCATCGGCGATTTCAAGCGCTCCGCGCCCGATGGCGTAGTCGATGTTCACGCCATGGCTAAACAGCGTCAACTTATGGCCGTCGCTCCGCGAGCCTCTGACAGTAACCGACACGTTCTGCCGCAGCTCGCCTCCCTGGTCATCCGAGACGGCGACCACATAGGTCAAAGTAATGCTCTCATTCTGAAGTAGATAGTCGAACGTGCCGGCTCCCGCGAAGCTCCAGCCTATCGACCCGGACGTAGTTCCCGACGTGTCCGAACCGACATAAGCGCCAAGAAGGCCAAGCATCTGGGCATTGCTCAAATCCTGAGAAACGGTACCCGATGCCGAAACACTGACAATCGATACGTCGTGCCAGTTATTCGTGTTAGAATCCGTAAACTGAAAGATACCGCGAGGGTGGCCGCCGCCGTCTAGGATGTCGATATCGACCGTCGCGGCGAAGTCTCCATCGGCGAGGGCCATTCCATCCGCGGTGGGATCAAGCTGATATCGAAGATCGTTGAGGTTCCAGACTTTCCCGCTTGCGAACTGAATCTTCTGGACGCCATACTTCGCGTCGTCGGAGCGTAGCATCGCGGACGTGAGCGTAATCACATCGGAAGCGCCGAGAGACAGGACGATGTCTCCGTTGGCGTTGCTCGATGCAGTCACGTCGTTTTCCGTGATTCCGGCACCCAGAAGTAGAACATTGTCGGCATCACCGCTTGCGTCGACCTCATTAATTGTCAGCGCGCCATAGCCCTGATTGTAGAGGATAGTGTCGCCACCCCCAGTCGACTTGATGGAGGATGCGAAGCCCTTGGAGTCGAAACTATTGCCCCGCCCGTCCCCATAGAGAGCGGTGTTGCTCGCCGACCCGGTATCGGCCAGGGTGAGCATCTGGGCATAAGTCCAAGTCGCGCCATCAGCGAAATTGACCAGCTGAATACCATTTGAGGTGGCCTGTCCGGCATTTAGCGCTCCCTGAATGGTCACGACATCGCCGCCGCCAAAATCAAGAAGCAAATCACCGTCGACATTGGCGGTGACGATCGCGTTCGCAATCGTGAGACCGGCTCCGAGCTGAAGGGTATTGATGTCACCGAACGCGGGATCAGTCTCAACTATCGTGACCGCACCATAGCCCGGGTTGAATATAAAGGTGTCGCCCCCGCCATTGCCTACAAGTGTCCCGGCAATGCCTTGCCCATCGAGCGTGTTGGCAGCGGTATCGCCGTAAAGCGTGGTATTTGTTGCAGAAGCGGTATCTGCCATCGCCAACAGTTGCGCATAGCTGAGCGAGGTCCCGTCCTGAAAACTGATTTGCTGGATTCCGTAGGTGGCTGAGTCAGTGCTGTTCAGCGCCTGATGCAGAATGACGCGATCGTTGCCGCCAAAGTCCAGAATGAGGTTTCCACTGGCATCCGCGGTCACTGCAGTACTGGCAACGTTGATTCCTGAACCCACCAGCAACACATTTGTTGCTGCGTCGCTGGTGTCGGTTTCATCGATTGTCAGCGTGCCATAGCCCTGGATGAATATAAATGCGTCGCCGCCGCCACCGCCAATCAGTGTTGTTGCGATACCCTCGCCGTCGAGGATATTTGCACTGGTGTCGCCATACAGCGTTGCGTGGGTCGCGGACGGAGTTCCAGCTAGAGCGAGAAGGTCATTGTAGCTCAGCGTCGGTCCGCCAGCAAAAATTACCTGCTGAACACCGTAGGTTGTGCCGTCGTTATTCGCGAGTCCGCTCACCAGAGTAATCTGGTCGCCGCCGCCAAAAGAAAGAACCATGTTCCCGTTACCGTCGCCCGTGACCGTTAGCGACGAAGCTGAGATACCCGCCCCGATACTCAAAACATTGCCCGACACCAGAAGAGGATTGTCAGCCTCGGCTATGGTCAGGGCACCGTAGCCGGCGTCGAAAACGAACGTATCGCCTCCACCGTTGCCAACGAGCGTGTGTGCGATGCCTTTGCCATCGAGGATATTAGCGCCGTAGTCACCGTACAGCGTGGTGTTCCCGGAACTCGCCGTATCGGCTGCCGCGAGCAGATCCGCATAATGCCAGGTCGTGTTGTCGGCGAATTCAACCGTCTGAACACCGTAGGTGACACCACCACTGCTCCCGAGAGCCCCGACCAATGTAATGGAGTCCCCGTCGCCAAAATTGAGAAAGAGATTCCCGTTGGCATCCGCCGTTACGGTTGTCGCGCCCGCGGTGATGCCCGACCCAATCTGCAGTATATTGTTCGGCGTGCTGCCAGAATCCGCTTCAGCGATCGCTACTGCTCCGTAGCCGCGATTGTAAACGATGGTATCGCCGCCGCCGCCGCCGATAATAGCGTCATCGATACCTTGCGTATCAAAGCTTTGCGCATTGCTGTCGCCATACAACGTGGTTGAGCCGGCATTTACCACCGCAACCCGTTCAATCAGATCCGTTTCCGTCCACACAGTTTCATCGGCGAAGAGGATTTGCTGCACACCATATGTAACACCGCCGCCACTATTGAGAGCGCCCACCAGCCAAACTTGGTCGCCCCCTCCAAAATCAATTGTAATGGTGCCGCTGGGGTCAGCGGTGACGATGACTGCGCTGGCTAACAGGTCGGCGCCGAGTTGAAGAATATTGTTGGGAGAGCTTGAGCCATCCCTCTCCTCAATCGCCAGCTTACCATAACCACGATTGAATATGAATGTGTCTCCCCCGCCATGGCCGACAAGCGTTTGTGACAGGCCCTGGCCATCCATGCGATTCGCCGAAGCATCGCCCCAGAGGAACGGATTGTTGACCGCTGGCGTCTCCAAGCCCGCAATCAGATCGGCGTAAGTCCAAACAGTTTCATCTACAAAGCTTATGAACTGAACACCATATGCGGTGCCGTTCGCGCTGAGAAGCTCCGCCGCTAAGACAATGCTGTCGCCGCCTCCGAAGTCCAGTGTGACATTCCCGCTGTCATCCGCCGAAATCACCGTACTAGCGGCGGTGAAGCCTGCTCCCAGCTGAAGCACATTATTCGCAGTTCCGGCGAGATCGACTTCGCCAATCCTGACTGCCCCGTAGCCCTGATTATAGATAAATGTGTCGCCACCGCCGTTGCCGTAGACGGATGAATATGTCCCCGCCGGATCGAGTACATCCGATCCCGCGGTTCCATAAAGGCCAGACGGGTCGAGATCAGAATTTTCAGACGATGAACCACTTGATGACCCAGGCGTCTGCGCGACAAGGACCTCGTCGCTATCTCCCCACACCCGGGACTTTCCAAAATCGCCCAATTGCGGATCCGAATGCGACGAAGCTGGTGCTGGGGTCCTGCTGATCGTAAGCGATCCATTTTTAAGTATGGGATCAGGCCTAAATACAGTGTTGTTTAAATTATCGACGTAATACGAAAGTTTCGCCCCTACTGGCGCTCCGTAGGCTTGAGCAAAATTAAGATTAGCACCCTGGGTATCTTCCGCCTGTTTCGCGATGTTCGCGACGATTGCTGCAACACCCAAAGTCACGTCATTCAGCTTTATCTGATTCAGCGGACTATGATAGACTGCGCCATTAGTTCCATCGTGAAGCTTGGTGACCTGCCCTAAACTCTCCAGTTCACCATCATCAAAGACGATGGTCTGTCCGGTACTTTTAATCTTTATTTCAATAAATTGGATATGAGAATGATTCAGAGAATCCAAGTAATCTTGGGAAACGTGATCCGCGCCCGGAAACCAGTACAGCGTCTGTCCGCCTGCTATTATTTCAATATCAGCAAGGAAGAAGCCACGACCTGTTCCGTCGCTGTGGGTGCCGGTATCGTGTGGGTCCGTTAATCCAGGACATACGTATTATTACCCCCGATCTTGGTATCGACAACAGTATTCCCTGACTTCTCTCCTTTGGAAGTCCTACCAAATTCGACCGTCATGAAGCCGTTATAGTTACTTTGATCTGGACTGAAAATAACGACGTTGTCCCCAGCGCCCACATCAACTACATCGCCCTTCCCAGCACGAAATACTTCCTTGCCGGTCGTTCCTATAAAAAGATCGCGTCTTGCAGTGCCTTGCGCCTCGTCATTCCTGGCGTGATCGACCCCGACAATCATATTCATGGGGGAGTTCGCTGGATCTATAGCTCCATTAATCAGCGTATTCAGATTCTCGAAGCTTTTAGGTGTAAAAAATACTCCTTTCGCCGGCGCCCCCACTTGAACTTCAGCGTTACCGTCTCCTAGAATGTGAAGCGGCTTAGCTGGTGGAGTTGACACCATATTCCCAAAGACAAAATTCCCTACCCCAGTCCAAGATAATATTCCGCCCGAACCGCTGTTACCCGGATAGGCATTTGTTGAGAGCGCAAAGGTGGCGCCACCAAGAGGCGAAGGGCCAACAACGTGCGCAACCAACTTTTGCTTGCTTCCCGTGCTGGGATATATTTCTCCCGCTGGCGACTGTCCAATTGAGGAGTCCCCGATTTCGAAGTGCTGGGAACTATTTAAAAGAACAGCCTGAGGGCCCGCCAAAGCGAAGAAATCAGACGGATTATTGAACAGGACCAGCCCAGGGTCGTTCTTGGAAGCGTGATATTGCCCGTTTGCTACTACAATAGAGTCAATCGCCCTGATCGAGCTAGAGCCGAAAACATCATTCTCCGTAGGCGGCCGCAACAAGTTTTGAGCAGCTTGCTGGGGGGTTATCGCGCCGGAAGCAGGAGTTTGTGCGCCATACGGCGGCTTTCCCTGAAATATAAACGGAGGGGGCGTTCCAATACTCCCTTTTGACTGCCATATACCGTACACCCCAAGCCACATGTGATATCCGAAATACCAGCTATTATACCAATCCGCGTATTTATTCGCGAGCGAAGTTATTTCACTTTCGTATGATTTGTCCATGTATCCAGAAGGTGCGTACCCACCAACGTGTGTTACAGACGGAGTTATTTGGACATAGTGTGGATCGATTTTCTTAAACTTCAGGGAAAATACGACATGGCCAGCCGTGAGGGCGTAGCGATTCGCAAGAGCATAGCTCTCTCCTCGGTCATTGGCACCCTTGAGAATGGTGTAGTCTTGCCCGGATACGCTCATTATTACTGTTCCATACTGTAATTTGGTTCGTTAAAAGGAGAGGTATTCGGACCAATTCCCCTTAATACTTCGCTCGTGGATTGATCGCGTTCCCCGGTGGCATCGCGTTGGGATTCTACCGGATCCGTTCTCTTTCTATAGCCCCATCCAGCTTTCCACTTCGAGCAGGCAAGAGAGTTTTTGTGGTAGTATTTGGGATGATGTATTAAGGTTTCGCAGGAGCGCCGTCCGCCGTTATCTCTGCTCGAGCACAGAGATACTTTCTTAGTAGTCTCTTCAAAATAAGACCACACATCACATCCTGGGTTTTCAAGATACCTAAAAGATTGATTACGAAACGGCCTATTTTCATTCCACAAATGCCCCGACTGGGTAATAATAGTGCCTTTTTCAGATGCGGGGCTATCGATAACTGATTTACTTATCACAATGTGACTGAACCTAAATCTCGATTTTCGTTGCTCGGGCGTTTCGTCCTTTGGAAGATTTTCGCCGTCTGTGAAATAGGGTTGACCTTCTAATGCCGCGCAAAATGGCGCCGAAGGATTTGTAGGATGCTCCGGATCAGTTCGACAATATGTGGCCCCGTTCGGACCAATCCTCGAACACAGCTTGTGCCAGTCAGACCAGATGGCACATTGCGGATGACCGACATCAAATGCTTTCAGCGCTCGATCCGCCTTGGAATTGCTGTAGGGGGCGGGATAGCCTGGATCATGCGTCGCGCCGGGTGCAACGGGCGAGATCTGACCGACCGCCGCGGCCCCGAGGATCGCTGCCAGCACGACGGTCAATACTGGCACCGCCTTATGCCGCGTGAGAACGTCGCTCCAATGTGACATGTCGCCCCCTTAAATTCCACCCCGGAAGGTACAACACAGCGCAGCGGGCCATATGAGTCAACGACAATATGGCAGATTCTCGAATAGTTCCGAAAACTTATGCCATTTTGGATTAAGCTATTTTGCGATAAGAGATAAGACTTGTGGCAGGCTTGCTTCGATGAGATTCACCTCAGATTCGGTTCAGCGTGAGGCTCTTGCGGCGAATCCGTCGCTCGACTTTGCGGCGTAAACGAAAAGCATATCGGACCCTTCGTTGAAGACAGTTCTTATCGGGTGGGAGCTCGGCGCGGGGCGCGGACATGTCGAACGGCTTGTGCCGATAGTCGCTGCCTATCGAGCGAGAGGTTGGCATGTAATCGCAGCTCTGCGCGACGCTCCTTTGGGGGCTGATGTACTTGGTCCCTCACAGCGACGGGACCAAAATAGTGGCCTGACCATCGTCCGCGCGCCTATCTTCTCGCACACTGAGATTGAAAGGGGTCCAGTCAACTCGATGGCCGAGATATTGGCGAAGACCGGCTTTTCCCGCGCGGAACTTGTCCGTCCGCTCCTGGAGGGGTGGGATAGGATGCTCGCACGATATCAGCCGGATATCGTCATCTCGGATTGCGCGCCCAGCCTTAATACCGTCGTGCGCGGCAGGGTACCCTTGATTGTCATCGGCAATGGCTGGACACTTCCACCAGATCGGGATCTCCCGCTTCCGCTGACACACTCGCAAGGGACCTACGATGCTATCCGTGACGCGGGGGAGGCGGTATTAACGGCGATGTTTGCCGCGTCACCTATCGTACCGAAAGTCGAAAGGTTTACCGACCTTTTGCGGGGTGATCGGAACCTGGTGTGCACGCTGGCCGAGATCGACCCTTATCGCGCTATCCGGGATGAGCAGCTCTATTGGCCCTTCGAAATATCAGCGCCCACCGCGCGAACGAGGCAATCACGGTCAGGCGGTCTGATCTATTTGCCAAAAAATCATCCCGCCCGCGAAACCGTAGAGCAGGAGGCCAGCAGGCTCAGCGTGCAATTCGAAGCATTTTTTAACGCGCCGCCGATTTATCCGTCGCCGAACGTTGCAGTCCATCTCAGCCCCGTCGATTTTGGGCGAGTGATTCCTAAGAAGCGCCTAGTTATTCACCATGGGGGATTGGGTACTGCGATCTGGTGCATGGCCAACCGAGTGCCTCAGTTGATCTTTCCGTACGATCTCGAGAAGACGCTGATTGCCAAGAGTGTGGCGGAAGGCAGGTACGGATACGCAGTCGCGACCCAAGCTTTGAACTTAGACTTCAAAGCCGCTGTTGAGGCAACGATAAACCTGACCGTGCCGGAATTTGACATCGGGAGGATGGCCACGCTTTTACCTGAGGCAAGCGTCGACGCTATCGTGCCAGAACCTTTAGCTTAGCGGGCCTAGTCGCATCGGTTCGTCGCCAACAATGCAGATTGTTCGGTAACGCCCAACGGCCCCCGCCGATCACAACAAGTCCTCACCGCTCGCGAGCCGCCTGCGCGACCGAGGTCGCCAGCGGGCTGACCAGATAGCTGATGATAGTCCGCGTTCCGGTGCGGATATCCGCCGTCGCCGCCAGGCCGGCGCTGAGCGGCACATTGCGCCCGTCCACTACGATATAGGCCTGGCTCAGGCTGACGGTCGCAGTATAGACCGAGCCCAGCTTGGGGTCGGGCACCGCGTCCCGGCTGATCCCCTTGATGATGCCCGGCACCGTCCCATAGCGGGTGAAGGGAAACGCCTCGAGCTTGACCGCGACCGGCTGCCCCTCGCGGACGAAGCCGACATCCTTGTTGAGGATGCGCACCTCCACCTCGAGTCCGTCCTGGTTGGGCACGATCACCATCAGGCTGCGCGCCGGCTCGACGACGCCGCCGATTGTGTGGAGCGTCAGCTGCTGGATCGTACCGCCGACCGGCGCGGTCAGCCGTTGGAACCGGCGCTTCTGAGTTGCCTTGGTCACCTCCTCGCGCCGCAAGATCGCTTCGCTCTGCGCCTTGGCGAGATCGGTAAGTGCAGTGCGCCGGGCCAGCTCGCGCGTCTGGTTGGCCTGGTCGGCGAATTTGCGGGCTTCGGCGAATCCCCGCGCGCGCTGCGCCATCGCAACGTCGCGGTCGCCCGATTCCTGGCGACGCGTTCGCTCCAATTCGAGCAGGCGCAGACCCGGCGCATAGCCCTTGGCGTCGAGCCGCCGCATATTGGCGAGCTCATTGTCGAGGATCGGCACGGTCGCGTTGAGCTTGTTGATCTGGGCACTGGCGCCTTGTGCATCGGCCAGCGCCGAGCTGCGCGCCGAGACAAGGCCAGCCGTCGTCGCTTCGACCTCAGCAAGCTGCGCTTCGATCAGCCGGCGCTGGATCTCGGCGACCGCGGGGTCGACGCCTGCCGGCGGCGTGAAGTGCAGCCCCCTGCCCGACAAGGCGTCGGCGATGGCCTGGTTGCGCGCCGCCTCCAGCTCGGCCGCGAGCAGCCCCTTTTGCGCCTGGGCGAGATCGGCGCCCGACAGCGTCGGGTCGAGATCGACCAGCGCCTGCCCTTTGGCCACGACATCGCCGTCACGGATATGGATAGCGCGGACCACACCCGATCCCGGCGATTGGACAATCTTGATATTGCCCGTCGGCACGATCTTGCCCGATGCCGGCACGACGACATCGACGCGGCCGAGAACGAGCCAGAGGCAGGTGATCAGCAGCCCAGCCAGCAACACCCAGGTGGTGACCCGCGCGGTCGGGCTGACCGGGCGTTCGATCACTTCCAGCGCGGCGGGCAGGAAGTCGACTTCGGTCGAGCGCAGGCTGCCCCGGTGCTGCTCCTTGTCGGCCTTCAGCGCGGCCCTGATGACCTGCCAGGTGTGCGCCAAGTTCATGTCGTGCCTCCGGTCACGCCGGACTGGCGGCGATGAAGATCGGCATAGCGGCCATTGGCGGCGAGCAGTTCGGCATGGCTACCGCGCTCGACGATATGCCCCGCCTCGAGCGTGATGATGCTGTCGCACTGGCGGATCGCCGAGAGGCGGTGCGCGATGATCAGCACGGTGCGGCCCTTGGCCATCGCCTTGAGGTTGGTCTGGATGATCTCCTCGCTTTCGGCGTCGAGCGCGGAGGTCGCCTCGTCGAGGATCAGGATGCGCGGACCGGTCACCAGCGCCCGCGCGATCGCGAGCCGCTGGCGCTGTCCGCCAGAGAGATTGGTGCCGCGCTCCTCGATCAGCGTGTCATAGCCCTGCGGCAAGCGCACGACGAACTCATGCGCCCCCGCCAGCTGGGCAGCGGCGATCACCCGCTCGAGCGGCATCGCTGGATTGGCGAGGGCGATATTCTCGCGGATCGATCGGTTGAACAGGAGGTTCTCCTGAAGCACCACGCCGATCTGCCGCCGCAGCCAGGCCGGGTCGATCTGGCCGATATCGACCCCGTCGATCAGGATGCGCCCGGCCGCGGGCACATACAGGCGCTGCAGCAGCTTGGTCAGCGTCGACTTGCCCGACCCCGACGACCCGACAATGCCGAGCGTAGAGCCTTCCGGGATCGCCAGATTGATATCATCGACCGTCCAGGGCCCATCGAGATCGTAGCGGAAGCGAACCGCCTCGAAGCTGATGTGCCCCTTGATCTCGGGCAGCGCAACGCGACTCCCGGTTCCCGGTTCGGTCGGCTGGTTGAGCACATCGCCAAGCCGCTCGATCGCGATCCGGACCTGCTGGAACTCCTGCCAGAGCTGCGCCATCCGAATGACCGGCCCCGACACACGCTGCGCGAACATGTTGAACGCCACCAGCCCGCCGACGGTCAGATCCTTGTGGATCACCGCCTGCGCGCCGAAATAGAGGATCGCCGCCATGTTGAGCTTGGAGATCAGCTGGATCAGCTGCGAGCCGGTATTGCCAAGATTGATGACCTTCTGGCTCGCCAGCGAATAGCCAGCGAGCTGGCGCTCCCACCGGTCCTGCCATTGCGGCTCGACAGCACCCGCCTTGACCGTCTGGATGCCACCGATGCTCTCGATCAGCAGCGCGTTGTTGGCGGCGCCCCGCTCGAACTTCTCCTCGATCCGCGCGCGCAACGGCTTGGTGATGAACAGCGCGACGGCGAAATAGGCCGGGATGGTAAGGATCGAGATCAGGAACAGCTTGACCGAATAGATCCACATCACGACCAGGAAGACGATCGTGAACAGCGGATCGACCAGAACCGACAGCGAGGCGTTGGTCAGGAATTCGCGGATCGTCTCGAGCTGGCGCACGCGCATCGCGATATCGCCCACCCGCCGCGCCTCGAAATAACCGAGCGGCAGGCCAAGCATGTGGCGAAACAGCTTCGCGCCCAGCTCGACATCGATCTTCTGGCTGGTCTCGGAATAAAGCCGCGTCCGCAGCCAGCCGAAGATCGTCTCCCACAGCGACACGACCACGAAGCCGATCATCAGGATGGTCAGCGTGTCGAGCGTGTTGTGCACCAGCACCTTGTCGATCACGTTCTGGAAGAACAGGGGCGACGCCAGCCCGAGCAGGTTGATCCCGAGCGTGACGAGCAGCACCTCGCCGATCAACCGCCGATATTTGACGATCTGCGGAATGAACCACGACACGTCGAACGCGCGCGAGGATGCGCCGATGCTCTCGCGGGTGGTGATGAGCACCAGCTCGCCCGACCAGATCGCCTCAAGCCCCTCGCGGCTCAGCTTGGTGATGCCGGCGGGCGGCGCGTCGCCGGGCATGCCCGTGCTCCGCGCGGGGATTTGCACCAGCGCTTCGTCGCCCGCGACCCGGCCGATCAGGAACCAGCCATTGGGCCCCGACGCCAGCGCCGGCAGCGGGGTGCGGGCCAGCTTCTCGAAGCCGGTCCGGATCGCCTTGGCCTTGACGCCCTCCTCGCGCTTGGCGAGGCGCTTGATGTCATCGGCATCGATGTCGCGCTGATGGCCAAGGCTGTGGCGGAGCTGTGCGGGGTCGACCGCGATCCGGTGAATCGCGAGCAGCGTCGCATAGGCTATCAGCCCGGAGTCGTCAGCTACCAGGCGACCTTCGCCGTCGATCAGGGGTGCGTCCATCGTCACTGCCGCTTCTTCTCGATTGGCCGCCCGGTCGTACCCGGCTGGGCGACATTAGGGGTGGTCGTGACATAGGTGTCGGCCGGCGCCGGGCCGGTGACGGGCACCATGCGCGCCGGGTCCGGCAAGGCCGGGGGCTGATCGATCGTGCGCGTCTTCGGAGACGGTCGATCGAGCCGATCGAGCGCGAGCAGCGCCGGATCCCAGGGGACGCCACCGCGCCGTTCGACATGCCGGATATTCGCGCTCGGATCATAGAGCCCGACACCCGTCACCAGATTGGCGACTTCGAGCACACCCATCCGCCGCAGCAGATTGGCCTGGGCAAGGTACAGATCGTGCCGTGCTGCAACGAGCGCGATCTCCGTATCGCGAAGCGCCCCTTGCGCGAACAGCACGTCGAAGGTCGAACGGAGCCCCGCGCGATATTCCTCGAACGAGCCTTCATAATAGATCCGGGCCGACCCGAGCTGGGCTTCCTCCACCTGAACATTGCGCCCGGCCGTCACGATCTGGTTCCACGCGGTCGAGATGCCGAGCACCATGCCGCGCCGCGCCGCCTCGATCCGCAAACGGTCCGCGCTGTTGGTGTGGATACCGCCCGGTGAAACCTCAGCGCAGCGGGTGCCCGAGGAGTCGCTGCACGCAGCGAATCCTGTTCCCCCGCACCGAGGGGCGAGACAAAATAAACGCCTGATGCATCCTTGGTGTGATGAAAGATGTCGTCGCAATAGGCGATAACGAACTGGGCAAGCTTGCGTCGCGCTTTGGGCACTGCAATCTGCTCGCGATCGGCCAGTACCGTTACGTGTTTCTCGAACGGTGCACCGACTGCTTTGGCGAACTCGCCGCCGACATACGTCAACCGAACCGGGGACTGCCCACGACTATCGAAAGCAGCGTCAACAAGGCCGGCGAGATACGCCTTGATGCTCTCTATCGTCGAGAGACTGTCGGGGAGGTCGGAAGACGGATGGGTCATGCGACATTGTTAGCGAAAGACGCGCGCGACGCCACGCGAATTTCATCGTTCAGGCAAGCAAAGGCCGAACGCAGCTAAGAGGCACACGACCCATCACCAGATTTTCTCAGCCAATCAAAACAAGCTCAGCGGTCGTCAACGCTGTAGAACATCGGATTGCGCAGCCAGGCGTTGACCGAGGATTCGCGCCATCCAACGCAGCGTGCGGCGATCTTCACCTGAGGTGGGAATGTGCCCAGCTGAACTTTCCGATAAAGTGTGGTTCTGCTGAGGCCGGTACGATCGAGCACCGCGTTCAGCCTGAGGAAGCGGTCGGGAGTGTCAGTCATGGCGTGATCCTGTGTGCGTTGCTTTGGCTCCCCGCGAACAGGTTTGGGATGTTGGAGCGCTGCGCAAGAGGGCCATGTCCGCATGTCGCCAAGTGGCGCCCTGTGGCGGCGTAAAAGATGCTCTCGCGTAGGGGGGTGATTTCGAGGTCGGAATCCCAGGGCGTCTCACGCCTTTGGCGTGACGCGCTCTACGCCGCTGGCGCGTCGCCGAGTCGCTCTGCGGCGTCTCGGTCCATTCGGATGACGATCGCTGACGCTTGATTGATCCGAGGATCAATCCGGCCGGTGTTCTGCACCGGTTCGCGGACACCGCGCGGGCGCGATGGCATTTGCCTCCGGCATCGAATTGGCGGGTGGGCGTCGCTGCCCTGTAGTCCTGCCGCGGCGTGCCGCAACCTGAGCTGCGCTCAGGTCCTTCTCTTCGTTTCGGTCCTGCGGGTGCTGCCCGCCTTCGTCGGCGGGACTGTCGGTCCGCTCCTGCCGCCCACCCGCCATTCCGGCGCCGGTTGCGGTGGTTGGAGTGAGGAAGATGAGGAACGCAAACACGCAATCGCAGCGACCGACCAACACGCTGTATGCCGAAGTCACCGACCGGATCGTTGCCGAGCTGGAGGCGGGGCGGCTGCCCTGGGTCCAGCCTTGGGGCGAGGGGGGAGCGGACGTGGGGATGCCGTGCAACGCCGGGACGGGTAGGCGTTATTCGGGGATCAATGTGCTGATCCTGTGGGCGACCTTGTTCGAGCGGGGCTATTCGTCGCAGCGCTGGCTTACCTACCGGCAGGCTCAGGCGCTTGGCGGGAATGTCCGGAAGGGCGAGACCGGGACTACCGTCTGCTATGCCGATCGCTTCACACCACGCGAGAACGACGCCGCCGAGCTACCGTTTGGGGACGGCGAGGAGCGACGGCAGGTCGCCTTTCTCAAGCGCTTCACGGTGTTCAATGTCGATCAGTGCGAGGGGCTGGGTTCGGGCCTTGTTGCTGGACCGGTGGCGCTTGCCGAGGATCAGGTTGTCGAGGTTGCCGATGATGTAATCGCGGCGAGCGGGGTCGACTTCAGGACCGGCGGGATGGAGGCCTTCTATATGCCATCGCAGGACCTTGTGATGGTGCCGGCGCGGCGCGCCTTTTTCGATGAGATCAACGCGTATCGGACATGGCTGCATGAGCTTGTCCATGCGCGACGCCGCCGGCCCGATCTTGTGCTGCGGCTCAAGCTCGATCCCCTGGGCCTCAAGCGAGCGATGATCGATACGCGCATCGATATCGAGTTCGGCAAGCCGCTGGTTGACGTGCTCGCTCCAGCGCTCGCGCCATTTCTCCAGAAGGTCGGTGCGGTTCCAGTTGCGGTTCTTCTTGCCGAACCCGTCCTCATCGACCTCTCGCATGGCCAGCATCACATGCGCGTGCGGCTTGGCCAGGCCATCGGCGCCGATATCCCAATGCACGTTCAAATCGGCGATCATGCCCTGATCGACAAACTCGGACTGGACGAAGTCGCGGACAAGCTCGATGCCCTGTTCCTTCGTCATCTCGCGCGGGATGGCGAACTCGATCTCGCGGGCGAGTTGAGCGTCGATCCGCTTCTCGACCGCCTCGACCTCATTCCAAAGTTTCTCGCGGTCGGAGAGATGCTCAGGCGCCCCGTCGGGCAGCATCACTTCGGAGTGAACGACACCCGCCTTATTCGAAAAGGCATGGGTGCGGTCGAGCCGGTCATCGCGCAAGCGCGACGCCGAGCGATACGCGGCGGACGCAACCGCGCTCGATCCGGCAGCGCGGGAGATGACCTTGGCCGAGAAATGGTAGATCGCCATGACGGCGATCCAATTACACCTAAAGCAGCACGTCGGCACGACGTATAAGCGCGCCCTCGAAAGATTTCATCAATCTCGGGACAGCAAAGTCCCAAGAGATTTCAACCGATTGCGACTGATCGATCCAGGCGATAACTGGTCCGTTCTCACTCTGCAAGATGAGGACGGTCCCATGCGCAAACCCCGCGATTTCGATGCCGAACTGAAGGCGCTCGGCGACAAGGCCAGGCAGC
>JBDTLS010000018.1:0-21588 GCA_039934655.1 Sphingobium sp. | reverse complement strand
CGGAGACCAAAGCCGCCTGCGCCGCCTTATACTCATCCGACATTTCGGTGGCATAGCCGCCCGATCCTTCGCCTTCGATGCCCTTGACGTCTTCCACGAAGATCGCCTTGGCACCCAGGCTTTCAATCTGCTCCTTGGTAGCGGAGCGCACGTCGGTCGCGCTGACCTGCGCACCCAAACGCCGCGCCGTCGCAATCGCCTGCAGGCCCGCGACGCCCACGCCCATGATGAACACGCGCGCGGCCGATACCGTGCCCGCCGCCGTCATCATCATCGGGAAAGCCTTGCCATATTCGCCCGCTGCATCGAGCACAGCTTTGTAACCCGACAGGTTCGACTGGGACGAGAGAATGTCCATCGATTGCGCGCGGGTGATACGCGGCATGAACTCCATCGCCAGTGCTTCGAAACCTGCCGCCGCATAGCCATCGACCCGCGTGCGCCCCCCGAAAGGATTGAAGCTCGCCGCCACCCATGCGCCGGGAGCAGCGCCCGTCAGCGTGGCCGCATCAGGTGCCTGCACACCCAATATGACGCCCGCGTCCTTGACCGTGCTGGCCCGGTCGCCGATGCTGGCACCGGCCGCCGCATAGTCCGCATCCGCCACCGACGCGTTCAACCCCGCGCCCGCCTCAACCGCAACGCTCGCGCCCAGTGCGATGAACTTCTTTACCGTCTCTGCCGAAGCAGAAACACGCCGCTCACCTGAAGCAAGCTCCTTTAACACGGCAATTTTCAAACGCTCTCTCCCCCAGGCGTATAATCCTGTCGTGCTGTTACCGTTAAATGATCTCAGGCGATGAGGGCAATAACCAGTGCCGCGATAAGGGCGCAGCCCACGGCGCTCCACTTCATCACACCCAAAAAGCTGTGATAGGTCTGTTCTGCTGCCTGCGTATTGTTCTGCGCTGCCATGAGATATCCCTGAGATAAGTTGCGATTCACAATTGAGCGATGTCTTTAAGCATATCTCATCCGGGCAACAAGCCCTCACAAAAGATATGACTCATATCCGATATTTGATGATCGATTTTATCGCGATAAAGAGATTTTAGATTAATCCGCTATTTACCCAAATGCATTATGCCGGACAGCCTGACAAGAAGAGGGCTTGATGGCGCATAACGGCACGCCACTGTTATTGCTGATAGACGACGAACCAGCGCAGCGGCGTCTGGTAGCGGCGCTGGCTGCCCGATCGGGGTGGCGCACCATCTTCGCGAGCGATGCGGAATCAGCGATTGCGACCTTGGGCACACAGGACGGGATGCGACTTGACGCCGTGCTGCTCGACCAATGGAGCCCGGAGATTAAACCGGCCGACCTCATCACCGAAATGCGTGTGCGCCGTCCCAAATTACCCATATTGGTATTGACCGCGCATAATAATGTTCTGGATGCCGTGGATGCGATGCGCGCAGGCGCCACCGATTACCTCGCCAAGCCGATTGCGCCGGATCGCCTGATCGCCGCTCTCAACGCCACGCTCGACGATTGCGAAGGCAAGGCAGGAGAATTACGCCCGCTCACGGAAAAAATGTCGGCGCCGCTCGCGTTTGAGGAAATCGTCGGTTCCGCGCCACAGTTCCGCTCGGCGCTCGCCATTGCGGCGAAGGCCGCGCGCGGACGTATTCCGGTATTGATCGAAGGTGAAAGCGGCGCGGGCAAGGAAGTCATGGCGCAAGCCATTCATGCCGCCTCCCCTCGGTTTCGCAATCGCATGATTACCGTCAACTGCGGTGCGATCCCGGCCAATCTCGTGGAGTCCGAGCTGTTCGGCCATGAACGCGGCGCGTTCACAGGCGCGTTCGATCGACAGACCGGACGTTTCATCGACGCCGATGGCAGCACGATTTTCCTCGACGAAGTCAGCGAAATGCCACTTGAAGCGCAGGTCAAACTCCTGCGGGTATTGCAAGATGGCGAAGTGCAGCCCATTGGCGCCCGCGTGCCGGTTCATGTCGACGTCCGTATCATTGCAGCCACCAACCGCGTGCTGGCCGAAGAGGTAGAAGCAGGCCGGTTTCGCGAAGATCTTTATTACCGGCTCAATGTGATGCAGGTCACGGTGCCACCGCTGCGTGAACGGATCGGCGATATACCGACGCTGTCGCGCCATTTGTTGATGCGCCTGTCGGGCCAGCCCGGCCTGCGCAGTCTGGGCATCACTAGCGAGGCCTTGAACCTGTTGATGCAGCATGACTGGCCAGGCAACGTCCGGCAGTTGCAAAATGCGTTGTTCCGCGCCTCCGTATTATGTGAGGGCGATGCCCTGACGCCGCAGGATTTCCCACAGATCGCTGCCCAGATTGACGCACGATCGGCCAGCGGCCACAGCGCCCGAAGCCCCGTGCGCGATGAAGGCACCGGAGTTACCTTATTTGAAGCCAACGGGCATATGCGTCAGCTTGCCGACATCGAAGCGGACGTCATCCGCCTCGCCATCGGCCATTATCGCGGACGCATGACGGAAGTTGCGCGCAGACTCGGCATTGGGCGCTCCACCCTCTACCGCAAGCTCGCCGAACTGGGCATCGACAGCGCCGCCTGAACCCCGTGACAGCACGGCTCGACGCAAAGTCTTTCCAAAAATCACGGCAATCGCACCATTTGGCCTTTTTATGCTTTCACCCATGCATAAATCTTGCCAAATGGGCGCATCTTGGAAATTTTGTATTTTCTTAAGCATGAACATGCCATCAAGGACGGGCTATGGACGACATTTCCGTGATTGACCGACTGAGCGAGGCAGCAGGCACACCGCATCACCACGCGCCTGTCCTCGAAGGGCTGGAAGTCGTTTCAATCGCCAAAAGCTATGATCGACGCGCGGTATTGCACGATGTCTCGTTGACGGTGGGCAAGGGCGAGGTCGTCGGCCTGCTCGGCCCCAACGGCGCAGGCAAGACCACCTGCTTCTATTCCATCATGGGTCTGGTAAAACCCGACAGCGGCCGCATTACGCTCGACGGGCACGACATAACCGGCCTGCCGATGTACCGTCGCGCCATATTGGGTATCGGCTATTTGCCGCAGGAAACATCGATTTTTCGTGGCATGACAGTGGCACAGAATATCAGCGCAGTGTTGGAACTTGCCGAGCCGGATCCAGACGCCCGCGCCGCGCGACTGGAACAGTTGCTTTCCGAATTCGGCCTTGTCCGCTTGCGCAATGCGTCGGCGATGTCGCTGTCGGGTGGTGAGCGGCGACGCTGCGAAATTGCCCGCGCGCTCGCCGCCGACCCGTCGATCATCCTGCTGGACGAGCCCTTTGCCGGCATTGATCCGCTGTCCATTGCTGACATCCGCGACCTGGTCAAGCAGCTCAGCACGCGCGGTATCGGCGTACTCATCACCGATCATAATGTCCGCGAAACGCTGGAAATCGTTGACCGCGCCTGCATCATCTATGACGGCAGCGTGCTGTTCGCGGGCAGCCCAATCGAGCTGGTCGCCAACGCCGATGTCCGCCGCTTGTATCTGGGCGAAGGTTTTACCTTGTGAGAGGAGCGCGCGGCACACTTACTGTCGCGCCTTGCGGACCATGAGCGCAGGCTGATGGCGCTCGCCCCGCGCCTCGATCTGCGTCAAAGCCAGTCGCTGGTCATGACCCCGCAGTTGCAGCAGGCGATCCGCCTGCTCGCGCTGTCGAATGTCGAGATCGAGGCATTTATCGCCGGAGAGCTGGAACGCAACCCGCTGCTGGAAATGGGTCGTAGTGGCAGCGATGAAAATCGGCGTGATGACGACCATGCCGGTGCAGAGAACCAGCCGGAACCACCCTCCGTAGAAGTGGCCAGCGACGCGATGATCGACGGGCAAGCCGCAGCGGCCGATGGCCCGCTGGATGTCGATTACGCCTCCGAAACCTTCATCTCCGACGGGCCGGGCGATCGACAACCTGTTTCCGAAGATCGCGGCGGGCCGTCGCTTTCCGGGCAGGCCAGCGGCGATTACAGCAGCGGCTATGGCGATGACGGCGTGAATTTCGATAATTTCGCCAGCGCCGATCTCAGTCTGTCGGAGCATCTGATGAATCAGGCGCGTCAGGCCTTGTCGGGTTATCGCCTGTTGATCGCCAGCCAACTGATCGGGCAACTCGATGAAGCCGGATATCTGGAGGCCGATCTGCTCCAGACCGCCTATGCCCTCAATGTGTCGCGCCATGAGGTCGAGGAGGTGCTGAGCGTCATCCACAGCTTCGATCCGATCGGCGTCGGCGCGCGGTCACTGGCGGAATGTCTGGAGTTGCAAGCACGCGAGGCCGATCGTTATGATCCCGCGATGGCATTGCTGATCGGCAACCTCGGCCTGCTCGCCAAGGGGGCGCTGCCGCAATTGCGACGCATTTGTAATGTGGATGAAGAGGATATGGCGGACATGATCCGCGAACTACGCAACTATAATCCCAAGCCCGGATTGCGCTTCGCCCATCATGACGCCCAGACCGTCATCCCGGACCTGTTCGTCAATGCACGCGGCGAGGGCTGGTCGGTCGAAATCAACGGCGCGACCCTGCCCCGGCTGCTCGTCAACCGCCAATATTATGTCGAACTGTCGGGTGGTGTGCAGGACAAGAACGCGAAAGCCTGGCTTTCCGATTGCCTGACCAACGCTAACTGGCTGGTCAAGGCGCTCGACCAGCGGCAAAAAACCATCATCAAGGTCGCCAGCGAGATCGTCAAGCAACAGGAAGAGTTTTTCCGTCACGGTATAGCCAGCCTCAAACCGTTGACGCTACGCGCGGTCGCTGATGCCATCGGCTTGCATGAATCGACCGTCAGCCGCGTGACAAGCAACAAATATCTGTCGTGCAAACGCGGGGTTTATGAGCTGAAATTCTTTTTCACCAGCGGAATATCTTCATCCGAGCCAGGCGGTGAGGCGGTCTCGGCCGAAGCGATCAAGAGCCATATCCGGACGCTGATCGGTAACGAGGACCCGCGCAGAATCCTCTCCGACGACACACTTGTAGACCTGTTGCGGGCACAAGGTTTCGACATCGCCCGCCGCACGGTCGCCAAATATCGTGAGGCAATGGGAATCGGCTCTTCGGTGCAGCGACGGCGGCAGAAGGCGCTGGCGGGGTAGGCGGGGCCAAAAACCGCAGCCGCCACAAAAATCACCCGAGTGGGCCTTGCGAGAAATACCATCCCCCCCAATATCCACTACCTGCGTTGCAATAAAGGACTGAAAATATGATCGAGCTGCACAGCTGGCCCACACCCAATGGCCTCAAAGTCTCCATCTTTCTCGAAGAAGCTGGGCTCGATCACAAAGTCTTCCCCGTTAACATCGGCAACAGGGACCAGTTCAAGCCAGACTTCCTCGCTATCGCGCCCAATAACCGCATCCCGGCGATCATCGACCTTGACCCGACTGGTGGCGGTGAACCTTTGGCGATTTTCGAGTCCGGCGCCATATTGTTCTATCTCGCGCGAAAAACCGGCCAGTTTGTGCCACAGGATCCTCGCGGCACCATGCAGGTGCTGCAATGGCTGTTCTGGCAGGTGGGCGGTTTGGGCCCAATGGCCGGGCAGAACCACCACTTCATCCAATTTGCGCCCGAAAAAATTCCTTATGCGATGGACCGCTATGTCAATGAAACGGCGCGGCTTTATGGCGTGCTCGATCGGCAGCTCGCCGGTCAGGATTATTTGGCGGGCGATTATTCCATCGCCGATATGGCGATTTATCCGTGGATCGTTCCGCATGAAAACCAGAAACAGAATCTCGACGACTTCCCCAATGTGAAGCGGTGGTTCGCGGCGATACAGGCACGTCCTGCCGTGGTGCGGGTTTATGAAAGCAAGGACCGGCTCTATCCCAAGCCGGAGAATTGACGGCGAACAAAAGCCAAATTGTTCGAAATCAACAAATAGGTTAAATTACTCTCATCCAACCAACCGTAATGGTTCACGCGGTGCAAACTGGCACCCCGCCACACCAGCGGTTGCGGCAAGGCGTTCGACCAGTTCGGCATCGATATTGAAATCGCGGCCTAGTCGCACCCGCGCTATCCTGTTTCCGTCAACCAGCGTGCGCACGCGGATTTCGCTGCGCCCACCACGACACCCGGCGAGCAGCGCCGCCAGTCGGGGCAGCGCGGCCGCATCGTCAATATCAATCCACAATTCCATGCGCATAGAATTTGCCATCGCCGCAAACGGCTGGACCGCACGCACCGTCACGCGCGGCGTATCCTCGCCCGGTTGCCGTTCCAGTTCCACTGTCAACAGAGCGCACTCGCCATCCTGCCCCAGTGCCTCAATCGCCTTGCATCCGGCGTCATCGAAACAACTCGCCTGAAACTGGCCGCTAGAATCGGAGAAGGTTGCCGACACATAGCGCCCGCCGCGCCGGGTATCGCGCCAGCGCACATCCTCAACCATCGCCGCCATCACCGCACCCGAACGCCCGCCGCCTTCATGCCCCTGCGCATTGCAGAGCGCGCCATAGCTTTTCGCGCCGCGTGCATCGGCAATATGGCGATAGCGATCGACCGGATGCGCGGAGAAATAGAAACCGAACGCGTCCTTTTCCTGCGCCATACGGTCGCCGACCGCCCACGGCGTGTGGGAAGGGATGCGGACATCGGCATGAGCCACATCATCGCCGCCGAACAACCCGCCTTGCCCGCTTGCCTTGGCCTCCGCCGCGCTCGACGCGACCGACAGTATCGTTTCCGCTGCGGCATGGACGCCCGCGCGGTCAGCATGAATGCCATCGAACGCGCCCGCCGCAGCAAGGCTTTCCAACTGCCGTCGGTTGAGCAGGCGTGGCTCAACCCGGTCGGCGAAATCATCGAGTGAGGTGAAAGGCCCATTGGCATCGCGCTCGGCGACCAGCACCTCCATCGCCTTTTCACCAACACCCTTCAGCCCGCCCAGTGCATAGCGCACCGCAAATCCCAGGCGCGGATCGGGTTCGGCATCGTCGGGCACATCGACCGGCACCGTCTCGACCGAGAAATCCGCCTGCGCGCGGTTGATGTCGGGCGGCAAGCACGTCAGCCCCATGCGTCGCATGTCATCCACAAACACGGTCAGCTTGTCGGTCAAATGGATGTCATAAGCCATAGACGCAGCGTAAAATTCGGCTGGATAATGCGCCTTCAGCCATGCAGTATGGTACGCGAGCAGCGCATAGGCAGCCGCGTGGCTTTTGTTAAAGCCATAGCCCGCGAACTTGTCGATCAAATCAAATAGCTCATTCGCCTTGGCTTTGGGAATCTGGCTGCGCTCGGCGCATCCGGTGACGAAGCGTTGGCGCTGGGCGTCCATTTCCGCCTGAATCTTCTTGCCCATCGCGCGGCGCAGCAGGTCGGCATCACCGAGCGAATAGCCTGCCAAAATCTGCGCAGCCTGCATGACCTGCTCCTGATAGACGAAGATGCCATAGGTCTCGCTCAAGATCGGTTCGAGCAGTATGTGCGGATATTCGATTTTCTCCTGCCCGTTTTTGCGACGGCCGAACATCGGGATATTGTCCATTGGCCCCGGCCGATAGAGAGAGACGAGCGCGATGATGTCACCAAAATTGCTGGGGCGCACGGCGGACAGCGTCTTGCGCATCCCTTCGGATTCCAACTGGAACACGCCGACGGTGTCGCCACGCTGCAGCAGCTCATAGACCGCAACATCATCCCACGGCAGCGCGGACAGATCAACATCGACCCCGCGTGCCGCCAGCAGCTTGACGCCCTTTTGCAGCACTGAGAGCGTTTTAAGCCCCAGAAAATCGAACTTCACCAGCCCCGCACCCTCGACATATTTCATGTCGAACTGCGTGACCGGCATATCCGATCGTGGATCGCGGTAAAGAGGCACGAGCTGCGAAAGCGGTCGGTCGCCGATCACCACGCCCGCCGCATGGGTAGAGCTGTGGCGCGGCAAGCCTTCGAGCTTGAGCGCAAGGTCGATCAGACGTCTGACCTGCGGGTCGGCTTTGTATTCGGCGACGAACTCGCTGATGCCATTCATCGTCCGCTCCAGCGTCCACGGATCGGCAGGGTTGTTGGGCACCAGCTTGGCGAGGCGATCAACCTGGCCATAGCTCATTTGCAGCACCCGCCCGGTATCCTTGAGCACCGCGCGCGCTTTCAGCTTACCGAAAGTAATGATCTGCGCGACATGATCGGCGCCATATTTTTGCTGCACATAGCGGATCACTTCGCCGCGCCGCGTTTCGCAAAAGTCGATGTCGAAGTCCGGCATCGACACGCGTTCGGGGTTCAAAAAGCGTTCGAACAGCAGGCCGAGTTGCAGCGGATCGAGATCGGTAATGGTCAGCGCCCATGCGACCACACTGCCCGCGCCGGAACCACGCCCCGGCCCCACCGGAATATCTTGTTCCTTGGCCCATTTGATGAAATCGGCCACGATCAGAAAGTAACCGGGGAAACCCATCTGGATGATGACGTTCAGTTCAAAATCGAGCCGGTCGAAATAGGGCTGGCGCGCATCGGCTTCCATTATACCCAGTTTCTCCAGCCGCATTTCCAGCCCGGCGGTAGCATCCTCGCGCAGTTGGCGCGCTTCGCCCTCAATGTCGCCTGCAAGGCTGGGCAAGATCGGTTTGCGATAGGGGGCCATCACCGCGCACCGCTGCGCCACCACCAAAGTATTGGCGAGCGCCTCGGGCAAATCCTCGAACAGGCGCTTCATTTCCGCCGCCGGTTTCATCCACGCGTCCGGCGAACTGGTGCGGCGATCGGCATTGTCGACATAGGCGCTGTCGGAAATGCACAGCATCACATCATGCGCACCGTGGAAATGCGGTTCGGCAAAGCAGGTCGGATTGGTGGCGACCAAGGGCAGATCGCGCGCATAAGCCATATCGAGCAGATGCGGCTCCGCCTTGCCTTCCACCGGGTCGAGCCGCCGCACGATTTCGATATAGAGCCTTCCGGGAAACAATGCCTCCAAAGCATCGGCATAGTCGCTTGCGGCGTCGGGCTGGTCCTCGGCGAACAACCGCGCCAGCGCGCCTTCGCCACCAGCGGTCAGGCACAACAGCCCCTCGCTGCGCCCCTCCAGCACTGCCATCTCGACATGCGCCTGCTCCTCAATCGGGCGATCAAGATGCGCCATCGACACCAGCGCGCACAGATTTTCATATCCCACCATGTCCTGCGCATAAAGCGCCAGCCAGTCATAGGCGGGCGCAGCGTTGGCCGGGCGACCGGGCCGCGCGACACACAGCATCGTACCGATGATCGGCTGCACCCCCTCACCCTTGCACGCATCGGAAAAGGGCATCGCGGCATAGAGGCCATTACGATCGGTCAGGCCGACGGCGGGGAAACCCAGCTGCCTGGCCTGTTTCGCAATTGCTTTGGGTTCAATCGCGCCATCGAGCATCGTGTAGCACGAAAACACCCGCAATGGCACGAATGGGGCATGACTGGCAGTTGTCGAGGGTGCGAAATTCGGGGTCGGGCGGGCCATAGTCATAATGTGGACGCGCGAAGCGATTCGGGCAACTTTTGCGTCAGGCTTTCGGGGAGTTATCCACAGCTCTCGTCGCCCGCTTCACCGGCGGCTTGCGCAACCGGCCTTCATGCAGGCGCACCACCCGGTCCATGCGTTTGGCGAGGCGTTCGTTGTGGGTGGCGATCAGCGCCGAGGAGCCTTCACCGCGCACCAATCGCACAAACTCGTCGATCACCACGTCGGCGGTGCGCTCGTCGAGATTGCCGGTCGGTTCGTCGGCGAGCACCAGCGCGGGCCGACTGGCGAGTGCGCGCGCCACAGCGACGCGCTGTTGCTCGCCGCCCGATAATTGGCTTGGCCGATGGTCCAGCCGGTGCCCAAGCCCCAGTGTCGTGAGCAAGGCCGCGGCGCGCTCCCGCGCCTGCGCTTCCGTCGCATCCCGCACCATGAGCGGCAGCATGACATTTTCGGTCGCGTTGAAATCTGGCAGCAGATGGTGGAACTGATAGACGAAGCCGAGCGCATCGCGGCGCAGACGTGTGCGCCCGTCATTATCGAGCTGCGCCGCTTCCTCACCCATGATCGCAATCGACCCGTCGAAGCCGCCTTCCAGCAAGCCCACCGCTTGCAACAGCGTCGACTTGCCCGATCCCGAAGGCCCGAGCAGCGCAACGATTTCACCGGGCGCAATGCTGATGTCGATACCGCGCAGCACCTCGATCGTGACATCGCCTTGCGTGAAGCTGCGCTTTAGCCCTGCGACCTTCAATATGTCATTCATAGCGCAGCACCTGTACAGGATCGGTATTCGCCGCCTTGAACGCGGGGTAAAGCGTCGCGAGGAAACTGAAGATCAGCGCCATCAAACAGATGACCATGATCTCCACCGGGTCGGGCTTCGACGGCAACTCGGCGAGAAAGCGCACCGAGGGATCCCAGATATTCTGCCCCGTCACGAGGCGAATAAAATCCAGCACCTGTTCACGGAAGAACAGGAACACAAAACCGAGCACCATGCCCGCCAACATGCCGAGCGTGCCAATCGTTACCCCCACGGTCACGAATATCTTGAGCAGGCTCGACCGGCGCGCGCCCATCGTCCGCAATATCGCGATGTCCCGCGTCTTGGCACGCACCAGCATGATGAGCGAGGAAAGGATGTTGAACACCGCCACCAATATGATCAGCGACAGCACGACGAACGACACCACCCGGTCGACCTGTAATGCTTCAAACAGGCTGGCGTTCATCTGCCGCCAGTCGGTGATGACCGCGCGACCTTCCACCTTGTCGGCGAGCGGAGCCAATATCTCCCCCACCTTGTCGGCGTTGCTGGTGTTCACCTCGATCATGCCGACGACATCGCCATAGAGCAGCAGCGTCTGCGCATTCTGCATCGGCATAACGACGAACGCCTTGTCATAATCATACACGCCGATTTCAAAGATTGCGCCGATCTGATAAGAGATTTCGCGCGGTACTGTGCCGAATGGCGTCGAGCGCCCGGCGGGGTTGATGATCGTGATGCTGTTGCCGACGCTGACGCCGAGATTTTCCGCCAGACCCGATCCGATGGCGACGATATTGGAACCGGGCGACAGGTTGCTGAGGCTGCCCGCCTTGATCTTGGCGTGCAAAGTCTGGTTGGTGCGGATGTCGTCCATTGTCATGCCGCGCACCAGTACCGCCTCCACGCGCCCGTCGAAGGTGGTGAGCAATGGCTGTTCGATCAGCGGTGCAGCACTGATGACGCCGGGTGTCGCCTTGGCTTCGTCGAGAACGCGCCGCCAGTCGGGCAGGCGCCCGCCATAGCCCTGCACCACCGCGTGACCGTTTAGCCCGACGATCTTGTCGAACAGTTCCCCGCGGAAGCCGTTCATCACGCTCATCACGATAATCAGCGCAGCCACGCCTAGCATCACCGCCGCAAGGCTGATCCCCGCCACCAGGAATATGAAGCCCTCGCCCTTGCCCGGCAGCAGATAGCGTCGGGCGATCATCCATTCAAAACGAGAGAGAATCATGGGCTCTGCTATCTCCGGGCAGTGATGCAGCGGCTCTATGCGCCGCTCCGCGCGCTGGCAAGCATGGCCACGATGGTTAATCGAATGTTGCGATTATGCCACAGCGAGGTTCCAAAAAGACTCAAGTCTCAAATTGGATCGTGACAGCGCCCCCAACAGCCCATAGCAAGAGCATCAGAGCAAAGGCAAAAACGGCCAGGTTCGGGGATACTGCAGTCCTGTTTTTCCAGTCCGGGGGCTGGACATTCGGTGGACGCAACCACGGGGGAGACGCTCAGCGTCTGCAGCGCCCGGATTGCAAATATGCAGTCCGGGCGTTTCGCATGTGGGGCGATAAAATCGGATCGCAAACTGCTCCAGTCCCGGAGTTTGATGGTGCGGGACTCGCTGGATTCGCAAAACGACTGACCGTGACAAATCGATAGACGGTCTAGAATCCAAATAATCCGTCATTGCGAGCGCAGCGAAGCAATGACGATTTGATCCAATCAGACGCCTGCTCAATCCGGCTTTTTGGCGACACCCACCAGTGCCGGACGCAGCAGCCGGTCCTTGATCATATAGCCCGCCTGCATTTCCTGCACGATCGTGCCGGGTTCCTTGTCGCTCGGCAGCTCCATCATCGCCTGATGCTGATTCGGGTCTAGCGGCAAGCCCATAGCCGCAATGCGCTCGATACCATTCTTGCGGAAGATATTCTCCAGCTCGCGCCCCGTTGCTTCCAAACCGATCACCAGCGATTTGAATTTGTCGTCATCCCGCAATTCAACCGGAATAGTATCGAGCGCACGACCCAAATTATCTGCTACGGACAGCATATCGCGCGCAAAACCGGTCGCGGCATAGGCGCGCGCATCGGCAAGCTCCTTTTCCATGCGCCGCCGCACATTCTGCATTTCGGCATGAGCATAAAGCACATCCTGCTTCGCTAGGTTCAGTTCATCTTCGGCAGTGACCAGCCGCGCTTCCAGTTCGCTCAAGCGATCCTCTTGCCCGGCCTGTTCGCCTGTGGAATCATCATTGGGTTGCGTGTCCATGTCCATCTGATCTTCGTTCATCTCATCAATCTCGATAATGTCTGTGCGGTGAAATCCACCATGGGGATGACGCGGGCATAGTTCAAGCGGGTGGGGCCGATCACACCGACCACACCGACCACCCGACCATCGCCGCCGCGATAGGGGGCCGCTATGACCGAAGAACCCGAAAGGGAAAAGAGCTTGTTTTCCGATCCGATGAAGATTTTTGTCGCGCTGGCCGCGAGCGCACTTTCCATCAAGCGGGCAATCTCCTGCTTTCCTTCGAGTTCGTCGAGTAATTGCCGAACCCGTTCGAGGTCGTCCGTGGCATGTTCATCGATCAGGTTTGCCTGTCCCCGCACGATCAGCACTGGGCGATTGTCGCTGTCCTGCGTCCAGATCGCAAGGCCGCGCTCCGCCAGATCGCGCGCAGCACTATCCAGCGCGACCCGGTCCGCCGCCAACTCCTCGCTTAGCCTCACCTGCGCCTCACGCAAGGTCAGACCAGCAAGCCGCGCCGACATATAATTTTCCGCCTCCGTAAGCATCGAAGGTGTGACACCACCGGGAATATCGACCACGCGGTTTTCGACCGACCCATCCTCACCCACCAATATAGCCAGCGCCTGACCACCGTGTAGGGTATTGCCGAGCGGGACGAAGCTGAACTGGCGAATAATTGGTTCGCGTTTGGGCACCAATATGACGCCTGCGCACGCAGACAGGCCCGATAAAGCCGCCGTGGCCGCCGCAAGTGCTTCCTCAATCGGGCCGGACTCGTCCAGCCGCATCTCAATTGCGCGGCGTTCTTCTTCGGACGGTTGAGCAACCTGCATCATACCATCGACAAACATCCGCAACCCGCTTTGGGTGGGCATCCGACCAGCCGAGATATGCGGCGATGCCAGCAAACCCAGCTCCTCAAGGTCCTGCATCACATTGCGGATAGAAGCGGAGGACAGGTTAAGCCCCGGCAACTGGCTGATCGTGCGCGAACCCACCGGCACGCCCGTGCCGAGATAATTTTCCACAACCAGACGAAATATGTCGCGGGCGCGGTCATTGAGTTCGTTGATCGTGGTCCCACTCATCCGCCCTATGTAAGCGCAAGGCTTGAGACTCTCAATGTGCGGAGTGAATTCTCTTATGGGCCACACAAAAGCGGGCACTGCCTGAGCAACGCCCGCTTCATGCTTTAGGTTTCGATCCGGCGTTTATGCCCAGGAAGGCTTGGTAGTCGAACGCGGCCGCACGGGGCCCTTGGTTCCAAAACTATAGGTAGGCGAAATCTTTTGACTTGCTGCGTCGGCTATTTCAGGTGCCGCCTGCGGCTGTAGCGACGTTGTTTCAGGCTTCATATTATTTTCGCTCACCACTCCCTGACGCATCAGGAAGTTGGTGCGGCACAGGCGCTTCTTGCGCGTCTGGAACGGATTTTTCGAGCTTGGCGCTTCGGCAATCATCGCTTCTCGTAAATCAGCGGGTGGGTGCTGAGACGCGATCGCTGGCTTGCGTATCTGCTTCGGCTCAGCGTCCGTATTCGGGGCCACTTCCGCAAAGGTTGCGGGCGGAACCATAAGCGCGGGAGCGGCGATACCAGCATTGGTGGCGGTGACCGGCGGTGTAACCTCATAACGCAGCGGCGCATCGGCTATGCGGTCATTGGCCCGGCGTCGGAGCATTACCGCAATTGCCGCACCACCCAGCAGCAAAATAATGCCGCCTGTCGGTACGGGCCAGTCGGGCGCATTGGGGCTATCTGTACTGCTTATCGTTTCGCTCGCCACCGGCTGAGGCTGTTCGACGGGCGCAACCGACGAAGCAGGCGTTGCAATGCGCGCTATCGGCGATGTCACCGGCGCGACTTCCACGGGTGTCGCCACAGCGGGACTCTTGGTCACGGCGGGCGTAGCTAGTGGAGCGGGCTTGGCTGCACGGGTCGGCTGGCGCGTGGAAACCGAAGGGGCTTGGGTTGCTGTTGCGGTCGTTTCAGGCGGCAACTGGATAATGGGCTGAGGAACGGGCTGCACAGTTGCAACTGGAGCGGCAACGCTGGGAGTAACAGGCGCAGGCGCCACCACGGGAGCGGGCGCAACGACCGGCGCGGTTGGCTGCGCCACAACCGCTGGCGGCGGCGCAACACTGAGGTCTGCCGTCTGCGCAAACACTGCGGGTGAACTGAAAGCGAGGACAGCGGCAATCGCGGTCTGCGCGGGGCGGAGGGGGATATGTATGTTTACCATATCCGCTCCAACACAATTACTGCGGAAAAAGTTCTGCGTAATACGCCCAAATTCGACCAATCGTGCTACTTTGTCGGTAGGCGGTATTGCGGCCCGCTATCCCTTCCCGACAAAAACGAGGTGCGCGACATGCGCCTTGTCCTGCCCCGATTTCGCCCCTACAGCGCACAAAACATATATTCCAAGGAGCTTTTCCCATGCGCCCATCCGGCCGCACACCCGACCAAATGCGTAATATCGTCATGGAGCCCGGCTTCACCATCCATGCCGAGGGAAGTTGCCTGATCAGCTTTGGCGACACCCGTGTGCTGTGCACCGCATCGGTCGAGGAACGCGTACCGCCCTTTCTGCGCGGCAAGGGCGAAGGTTGGGTCACGGCGGAATATGGCATGTTGCCCCGCGCCACCCACACACGCGGATCCCGCGAGGCCGCCAAGGGCAAGCAGTCGGGCCGCACGCAGGAAATTCAGCGACTGATCGGCCGTTCGCTGCGTTCAGTGGTCGATATGAAGAAGCTCGGCGAACGCCAGATCAGCATCGACTGCGACGTGATACAGGCCGACGGCGGCACCCGCACCGCGTCCATCTCCGGCGCGTGGGTGGCGCTGCGCATCGCCATCGACAAATTGATGGCAAGCGGCGCCATCAAGGAAGACCCTATCCTGCAAAAAGTCGCAGCAATAAGCTGCGGCATTCATCAGAATATGCCGGTGCTCGACCTCGACTATATCGAGGATTCATCCGCAGAGGCAGATGCCAATTTCATCCTGACCGGCGATGGCAAGATCGCCGAAGTGCAGGCGACGGCCGAAGGGGCGACTTTCGACGAGGAAGAACTGCTGCGCCTGCTGCGCCTCGCCCGCATCGGCTGTACCCAGATATTCGCAGCGCAGGATCAGGCCACCGGCAGATGACCGACAATTGGGGTCAGGATCAGGCGATCCGCAAGCTCGTACCCGGCAAGCTGGTGATTGCCAGCCACAATCCCGGCAAGGTGCGCGAGATTGAGGAGCTGCTCGGCTCCTATGGCATCAAGCCGGTGTCGGCGGGCGCGCTTGGCCTGCCCGAACCGGATGAAACCGGCACGACCTTCATCGCCAACGCCGAACTCAAAGCGTTGCAGGCGGCGGACCTGTCTGGCCTGCCCGCACTGGCCGATGATAGCGGGCTGTGCGTCGATGCCCTGCTGGGCGATCCGGGCATTTTTTCGGCGCGTTGGGCGGGACCGACGAAGGATTTCTCCATCGCCATGCAGCGCGTGTGGGATGCGATGGCCGCCAAGGGGCCGGACGCGGGGCATGATGCGCATTTCATTTGCGCGCTCGCGCTCGCGTGGCCGGACGGGCATGTCGAAGCATTCGAGGGCCGCGTCAACGGCACGATTAGCTGGCCACCGCGTGGCGGCAAAGGCTTTGGCTATGACCCGATCTTCCAGCCGATAGGCCACGCAATCAGCTTTGCCGAGATGGACCCCGCCGCCAAGCACGCGATGAGCCACCGCGCCGACGCCTTCGCGCAAATGGTCGCGGCGGTATTCTGAAGCCCGGTGGAAAGCGCCCTCGCCCTTTATATCCACTGGCCGTTCTGCGTTTCCAAATGCCCCTATTGCGATTTTAACAGCCATGTGCGGGAAAATATCGATGTGGGCGCATGGCGCACGGCATTGCTTGCCGACATGGCCCATGAAGCGCGCCTGACGCCGGGGCGCATACTCGGCTCCATCTTCTTTGGCGGCGGCACACCTTCGCTGATGCCGCCCGCACTGGCGGGTGAGTTGATCGCGGCAGCCGCGCGCCACTGGCATTTTGCGGACGATATCGAAATTACGCTGGAGGCCAATCCCAGCTCAGTGGAGGCCGCGCGCTTTGCCGATCTGGCGGCAGCGGGCGTCAATCGGGTGTCCTTGGGGCTTCAGGCACTGCATGATGACGCGCTGCGCTTTCTGGGTCGCGCGCATGATGTTGCGGAAGGGCTGGGCGCGCTTGATGTCGCGCAGCGCCATTTTGCGCGGGTGAACTTCGACCTCATCTATGCCCGCCCCGACCAGAGCGCCGACGCATGGGCGGAAGAACTCGCCCGCGCGATTGGTTTTGGCACCGATCATCTGTCGCTCTATCAACTGACCATCGAGCCGGGCACCCGGTTCGAGACGATGGCGCGCAAGGGCGATTTTACGCCGATGGATGGCGACACCGCCGCCAGCCTGTATGAACTGACGCAGGAAATGACGCAGGCCGCCGCAGTCCCCGCCTATGAAATCAGCAACCACGCCCGGTCGGGGCAAGCAAGCCGCCACAACCTCACCTATTGGCGCTATGGCGATTATGTCGGCATCGGCCCCGGCGCGCATGGACGGCGCGACGCAACCGCAACCATCCGCCACAAGAAACCGGAAAACTGGATCGCGGCGGTAGCGCGCAACGGCCACGGCTGCCAAAGCGAAACGCCACTTGGGTCGCAGGAGCGCGCGAGCGAGGCGTTATTGATGGGGCTGCGCCTGGCGGAAGGCGTTGACCTCACCCGGATCGTCGCGATGTCAGGTGTCGCGCAAGCACAATTGCTGGATGGCGCCGCATTGGCCCGCATGGCTAGACTGAAAATGCTTACCGAAACCGGCCATCACGTCGCAGTTACGCCCAAAGGCATGTTGCTGCTCGACGCGATATTGGCGGAGATTGTCGCTGTTTGACGTGCCGATACCTTTTAGGTGAATCGTCATTGCGAGCGCAGCGAAGCAATCCAGCGGCGGCAGAGTGGATTGCTTCGCTGCGCTCGCAATGACGGCGTGCTACTTCGATATGGAGATCATCCCCCTCCTCAGGGCGAACGGTTCTCATTTTCCGCATAATAGCTTAAGACTGGCCGCAATGGACATCCCCGCCCCGGAAATCATCGCCGCATGGCATCGCCATCTGGCGCGCGACAAGCGCCGGTCGGAGCATACCGTGCGGGCTTATGTGGCGAGCGCGCAGCGGTTGATAATGTTCCTGATGCGCCATCGCGGGGAGGAAATTACCCCCGCCCTGCTGGGCGCGCTGTCCACCGCCGACCTGCGCGCGTTCATGGCTCACCGACGCAATGATGGCATCGGCAACAGCTCTGCGGCGCGCGAGCTGTCGGCGTTGCGGGGGTTTCTTGCTTTTGCGGGCGGCGAGCATGGCGTCACGCCGACACTCAAAGGCCCGCGTATCAAGCGCGGCGTGCCGCGCCCGATCTCCCCCGACGATGCGGTCGCGCTGGCCGAGGATGTATCCGAAGCGGCAAGCGAGCCGTGGATCGCGGCGCGCGATTGGGCGGTGCTGCTGCTGCTCTATGGCGCGGGGCTGCGCATCAGCGAGGCGTTGTCGCTGACCGGCGCGGACCTGCCGCTGGGCGAAACGGTGCGTATCACCGGCAAGCGCTCCAAGATGCGCGTGGTGCCGCTGCTCCCGCAATTGTGCGAAGCGGTGGAAAGCTATGTCGCGATATGTCCCTATGCGGTGGCCAAGGATGCGCCGCTGTTTCGCGGCGCGCGCGGCGGGGCATTGTCGCCCGCGCTGATCCGCCGGGCGGTACGCGGCGCGCGGCGGCGGCTTAACCTGCCGGAGCGCACCACGCCCCACGCCCTGCGCCACAGCTTCGCCACGCATTTGCTGGGCCGGGGCGCGGACCTGCGCTCGCTGCAGGAATTGCTCGGCCACGCGAGCCTGTCCTCCACGCAAATCTATACGCAGGTCGATGCCGCGCATTTGCTGGATGTGTATAGGAACGCGCATCCGCGAGCGTGAGAGGGTATTTGGTGGGATTCGCAAATGATAATCTTATGCTAATTGCTCACTTGGACCCTTCGTGGCATGTTGGTGCGATGACGCATAACCAGTCGCACCTTGCAACGCTCGCATCCAAGATAAGCACAAGCAGTGCCATGAACCCCGGATTATTGTTTTGCCTAATTGTTTGTCCACTATCGCTGATAAGCGCTGTATCGTTATTTCATTTTGAGCATGTCGTAGCAGCAAGCATATTTACAGCTATCGCGTGCTTTCCCATATCGATTGTGGGATGGCAGCTCGTTCGCTTTACGAAGAACGATCCAGACCGCTTGCAGCGAGACACGCATGTGCAGAGAATGTTTCAGTTGCAACATACTCTGGGAATCAAAGAACATAATACGTTGAAAGAAATTACTTTAGCAGGCGATTTAACCAGTAACCCAGCACTGGAGGATCACAGCGGTGAATAGCTTCATCCTTTCTTATAATCCCTTTTCAGGCAATCCTACCGAGGGACAGCTTCTCAATCATGTTCAGGTAAATCGCTATATTTCTCAGTATTATCAACCGTTTATTGGAACGTACGTCGTTAAAAGTGAACAATCCGCTACTCAATTAACTGATAGTATGAAGGGATTGTTTGAGAACTCCCCCTTCATGCTAACCCAGCTGTTTCCTACTACAGTTGGCGGAACACTGCCGCAAGATGTTTGGAATTGGATCAGTCACGGCTATATACCTCGCCCACCGCCACCGCCACCTCCAGTAAATAAACTCAGCGATCTTTTAGGTTTGGGGAACAAACAGAACTAGTGCATGGGGGAATGACAGCCGCACCATAATTTCGCACCTATACTGAGTCCGAATGAGTGTCTGCTTACAACTTATGAATTTTGACATTGATCGGAGGCAATGATTCGCATTGCTATTCTATCCGCCCCTCAATCGCGTCCCAGATCATCGCGCCCGTATCCGTGCCGTTGAACGCATCCATCGACACGATGCCGGTCGGCGATGTCACGTTGATCTCCGTTAGCCACTGCCCGCCGATTACGTCGATGCCGACGAACAGCAGCCCGCGCTTTTTCAGTTCCGGCCCCATCGCGGCGCAGATTTCCAGTTCCTTTTCCGTCAGCTCCGTTTTGACCGCCGATCCGCCCGCAGCCAAGTTGGAGCGGATTTCGCCGGTGCCGGGAATGCGATTGATCGCGCCCGCGACCTCGCCATCGACCAGCACGATGCGCTTGTCGCCTTGCGTCACCTGCGGGATGAACGCCTGCACCATGAAGGGTTCGACCCAACTTGTATTGAACAGCTCGACCAGCGCCGACAGGTTGCCGCCATCCGTGCCGATGCGGAACACCGCGTTGCCGGCATTGCCATAGAGCGGCTTGACGACAATCTCGCCATGTTCGGCGAGGAACGAACGCACATCGGCGAGCGAGCGCGTAATCATCGTCGGCGGCATGAAGCGCGCATAATCGAGCACAAACAGTTTTTCCGGCGCATTGCGTACCGATGCGGGGTTGTTGACCACCAGCGTTTCGCCCTCAATCCGTTCCAGCAAATGCGTGGCGGTGATGTAGCTTAAGTCAAACGGCGGGTCTTGCCGCATCAACACCACGTCCACGTCACTGCCAAGGTCGATTACACACCGCTCACCAAAACTGAAATGATCGCCCGCGACGCGCTGCACACTGACCGGATGCGCGGCAGCGAACAACCGCCCGTCCTGCCATGTCAAATCGGTTGCACCATAATGATAGAGACTATGCCCGCGGGCTTGGCCCGAGAGCATGATCGCGAAGGTCGAATCCCCGGCGATCTTGATGCTTTCCATCGGGTCCATCTGAAAGGCGACATTGAGCGGCATAGATGGTTCCTAGTGTTGGGGCCGGGATCAGCCCCCGTGCCAGACGTTGCTCAAATGGCGTGGGCGATGCCCCGGCGCAAGAAGCATCACATCAATTTGCATGTCATCACCCGGTTGCAGGTAGCGATGGGCGACCGCTTCCGATGCTGCGGCGACGCGGGCAAGGCGGCGTTCGTCAATGGCGAAGTCAAGCTGGGCCGATGTAGCGCGCGCCTTCACCTCGACAAACGCCACGAGCCTGCCGCGCCGCGCGATCAGATCGATCTCGCCCAATGGCGTGCGCACGCGCCGGTCGAGAATTTTCCAGCCCTTGAGCCGCAACCACCAGCCGCACAGGCGCTCGGCCTGCCGCCCGCGCTTTTCCGCCAGGAGGCGCGCTGGCGATTTCACTGGCCCTTGAGTTCCATCGCACGGGCATAGAGCGTGCGGCGATCGAGGCCGAGCTTCTTGGCAACCTCGCCCGCCGCCTTGGCGATTGGTAGCCGCGTCAGAGCTTCACTCAATGCGGCATCGGCATCATCCTGACTGGCGGGTAGCGCTTCGCCGGGCGGTCCGACGATCACGACAATTTCACCCTTGGGCGGGGCATCAGCATAGCTGACGGCGAGTTCGCTCAGTGTCCCACTCGCCGTCTCCTCAAACCTCTTGCTAATCTCGCGCACCACCGCAGCATCGCGATCCCCCAATCCTTGCGCCATCGCAGCGAGGCTGGCCGACAGGCGCGGACCGCTTTCATAGAATATCAAAGTCGCGCGCAATGCCCTCACTTCGGCAAGTGCGTCCTCGCGCGCCTTCGCCTTGACGGGCAGGAAGCCCATGAACAGAAAGCGGTCCGTCGGCAGCCCGGATAATGTGAGCGCGGCGATGCCCGCGCTTGGTCCCGGCAAGCTCGTCACGAACCGCCCGGCTGCCCGCGCATCGCGTACCAGCTTGTAACCGGGATCTGAAATCAGCGGCGTTCCGGCATCGCTCAGCAGCGCCACCACCTCGCTGCCCATCCGCTCGACCAGTCGCGCGCGTAGCCCTTCGCTGCTGTGGTCGTGATAGGGCAGCATCGGCCGGTCCGACCCGGCATGGCGCAGCAGCTTGGCGCTGACCCGCGTATCCTCCACCGCAACCACATCGGCCCGGCGCAATATGTCCGCCGCACGCGGGGTCAGATCGCCGAGGTTGCCGATTGGGCCAGCAACGATGTATAGGCCGGGAGAGAGAGATTCCACCATAAGGACCACCCATGACAGAG
>JBDTLS010000017.1:0-22320 GCA_039934655.1 Sphingobium sp. | reverse complement strand
CGCCCAGTTGATTCTCATCAAGGGCGTGGGCCGCTGGTCGGCGGAAATCTACCTGCTGTTCGCGGAAGGGCGACCCGATATCTGGCCCGCGGGCGACCTTGCGGTCCAGATCGAAATCGGCCGCCTACTTGGCCATGTGGAACGCCCCAGCGAGCGCGCCATTCGCGAACTGGCCGAACAATGGCGCCCCCATCGCGGCGCGGCGGCGTTGCTCGCGTGGCACCATTACAACAGCACTGTGCTGTAGACGCTATAGTTATTTCGAGTGAAATGGAACATTTCACGACTCGGAAATCGCGGTAAAACAATAAACTATGCGACGATGGCGTCGATCTGCTGTGCCAGAGCGATGTCATTATCGGTCAACCCGCCAGCATCATGGGTGCTGAGCGTGATGGAGACGCGGTTATAGCCGTTGCTCCAGTCGGGGTGGTGATCCATCACCTGCGCGCGGATCGCCACCTGCGTCATAAATCCGAAGGCTTCGACAAAATCCTTGAACTTGAATTCGCGGGCGATCGATTTGCTATCGGACGCAAGCGCCCATTCCGGCAAGCCGTGCAACGCCTGCGCGCGGGCATCGTCATTCAATAACTTGGGCATGATTTCTCTCTCGGCTGGAATAGAAGAACGGCTTGGCCTATGCCGCACACATGACCCGAGGCTGTCAACCCGCGAATCCTGATACCAGTTATAATGCGGGCGTCGCGATGGTCACGGCACATCAACTCGGCTGCGTCCGCGGTGGGCGTTTGTTGTTTACCGGCGTCAGCTTTGCTCTGGCGCGCGGCGAGAGCTTACTGCTGCGCGGCCACAACGGCGTCGGCAAGTCCAGCCTGTTGCGTCTGATCGCCGGATTACTACCCGTCTTTGCGGGAAATTTGAGCGCATTTGAGCGCATGGCAATGTGCGACGAACATCTCGCGCTTGATGAAAACCGCACGTTGGCAGGCGCCTTGTCCTTTTGGGCGCATATGGATGGGGTTAGCGACAACGCCGTTTCCGCCGCACTTGAATGCTATGCGTTGACTCCGCTGCGCGACATACCTGTGCGAATGCTCTCGACTGGACAACGCAAGCGCGCCGCGTTGGTGCGGGTGCTCGCCAGCGGCGCCCTGCTGTGGCTGCTTGATGAGCCGGGCAACGGGCTGGACGCCCCCTCGCTGGCATTGCTCGGCGCGGCGATGCAGGCGCATGTCGCAAATGGCGGCTGCATTATCGCGGCTTCGCATTTCAACCTGCCCTTCGCCTTTACCGACAGCATCACCCTGCAAAATCCCGGCGAGCCGGACGACGCACACCTGTGAGCGCGCTGGGGCACCTTATCCGCCGTGACATTACACGAGCATGGAGCGGCGGGGCCGGGATGCCGGTGGCGTTTTTGCTGCTGGTGGCCAGCCTGTTTCCATTTGCGGTCGGCCCGGACGTGCGCCTGCTCGGTCAAACCGGCGGCGGCATGGTGTGGATCGCGGCGCTACTCGCGGCGTTGTTGCCCGTGGATCGCCTGATAACGCCGGACCGCGATGCGGGCGTACTCGATCAACTCGCGCTGCGTGGCATCAGCGAGGAGATCGTCGCACTCGCCAAAATGATCGCGCACTGGATCAGCTTTGGCCCGCCACTGATCATCGCCGCCCTGCCCGCCAGCGCCCTGCTTAAACTTGAGCTGCCCGTCATCATGCGCCTCGAAGTCGGATTGCTGCTCGGCACGCCCGCGCTGGCGGCGCTCGGCATATTGGCGGCGGCGTTGACGGCAGGGGTACGCAGCGCCAGCGCGCTCGCCGGGTTGCTCGCTCTGCCGCTCGCGATCCCCGTGCTGATCTTTGGCGCCGGATCCTTGCATGAAGGCAGCCACGGCGCGCTCAAATTTCTCGCGGCAGTCTCGCTCGTGCTGGTGGCGCTCACTCCGATTGCCGCAGGCGCTGCACTGCGGGCGGGCAGGGAATAGCTTAGGTCAGGCAGCGCCTTCTTCTTTGGCGAGGTGCAATCCCCTATACCCGCTCTCGCTCGTGTGGGCGGGAGCGTGGGGATAATCGACCTCGGGTGGCAACTCGACCTGCAACATGCCTTCCCATTTGGTGATGACCGAGGTAGCGATGGCATTGCCCACGACATTGGTGGCGGTGCGCCCCATGTCCATGAAATGATCGACCGCGAGCACGAACGCGACGCCCTCTACCGGCAGGTTGAACTGCGCCAAAGTAGCCGCCACCACCACCAGCGAAGCGCGCGGAACCGCGGCGATGCCTTTGCTCGTCACCATCAGCACCAGCAATATGATGATCTGCGTACCCAGCGGCAAATCTATGCCATAGGCTTGCGCGATGAAGATCGTCGCAAAGCTGGCGTACATCATCGACCCGTCGAGATTGAAACTGTATCCCAACGGCAACACAAAGCTGGATATGCGGCGCGGCACACCGAAGCGATCAAGCTGTTCAAGCAGCTTGGGATAGGCGCTTTCGGACGACGCGGTGGAGAAAGCCAGCAACAACGGCTCGCGAACATAGCGGGCAAGGTCAAATATGCGCCGCCCCAGCACAAGGAAACCGGCGAAACCGAGGAGCAGCCAAAGCGCCAGCAGCGCGAGATAAAATTCGCCGACCAGCGCGCCAAATGTAGTGAGTACGCCCAGTCCCTGCTTGGTAATTACCCCCGCGAGCGCACCAAATACCGCCACCGGCGCAAAGCGCATCACATAAGCGGTGATTTGCAGCATCAGTTCGACCAATGCTTCGGTAATATTCAGGATGGGCCTGCCCTTTTCACCGATCGCGGTGAGCGCGACGCCGACAAAAAGTGAAAACACCACGATCTGCAATATCGCGTTGCTCGCCATCGCATCGATCATCGAGGTCGGAAAAATATGGAGGACAAACTCCTTGAAATCGAGCGCCTTGGGATCGATTCCGGTGTCGACCGCCGTGCGCACGAGATGCAGGTCGGCGCCGGGCTGAAACAGATTGACGAAGATCAGCCCCAGCGAAAGTGAAATTAGGCTGGCGATAATGAACCAAGCCAGCGCCCGCCCACCGATGCGTCCCAGCGCCGCGCTGTCGCCCATATGCGCGATGCCGGTCACCAGCGTAGCAAACACCAACGGCGCGATGATCATCTTAATAAGGTGCAGGAACACATCGGCCAGCAGATGGAAATATCCCGCGACATCTTCCGCCCGCGCGTTGTCCGCACCGATAGCCTGATGCAGCACCGCCCCTACAATCACGCCCAAAATCATACCCAGCAAGATGAAATGGGTCAGTCGCCGCGTTTTGCCCTGTGCCATACTGCCCCCCCATGTGCCGGATGGACAGTGGCATAGCGCCCTGCCTAACGCTAATGGAAAGAGATCACAGGCAATGCCCGTAGTCCCTCTCGCGTCAGATTTAACGCAAGCCGCTTGCTCTAGTTATTTGTTTACGCATCGTTTTTTGTGAAAAGCCAGCTCCCACTTTTGCGCACGATGCTCTAGATCAGGCCATCTTCGTCATTGCGAGCATAGCGAAGCAATCCACTTTCGCGCCGCTGGATTGCTTCGCTATGCTCGCAATGACGATTCCATTCAAAGTCATCAGTCCCTAGCTGCAACCCTCAACATATTGCACTTCGGTCCAGCGCCCCACCCGGTAATTAAGAACCTTCTTGCCATCCGTCTCGAAAATCATCCCCAGCGGGGCCTTGGGCTGATGATAAATCAGATAATGGCCGACCGGTCCGGTGTAAGGATGCGGTTGCACCTTGAGCGCGTCGCCATAGATCGCCTTGATCTCTGCCTCGCTCATCCCCACCCGTGCGCCGGACACCGTGGCGTAATCGGGCGCAGCGACATCCATACGCACGACGACATCACCCGCCAGCATCATACTCAATCCGGGATAGGTGGTTAGCGACGCATAGCCACAGATATTGGCGGGATCGCGCGGGTCCATCCGGTCGATCTTGGCATTGCCTGGCAACGCTTTAAGTTCAGCTACCGTCATCCCGACACGCAGCGGGCCATAGCCGGTCAGCGCGACGGTGTTTTGCGGTTTCGCCGGTTCAACCTTTGGCGCTGCCGGGTGGGGTGCAGGCGATGGCGCCACTGGCTGCGCGCTGTTATCCGCGCTCTGTTTCGAATCATTGCACGACACCAGCGTCGCCCCGGCCGCAAGACACAATAAGGCGCGCCACGTCGTCATCCGCATTGCGCCCGGTGCAGCAATTTCTGGTCGGCGAGCACCAAAGCCATCATCGCCTCGACAACCGGCACGCCGCGAATGCCAACGCAGGGGTCATGACGGCCCTTGGTGATGATCTCGCTGGCCTCTCCCGCGCGCGTCACGGTTTCGACCGGGATCAGGATCGAGCTGGTCGGCTTGAACGCGACGCGCACACGCACCGGCTGGCCGGTCGAGATGCCACCGGCGATGCCACCCGCGTGGTTGGCGAGGAAATCTGGTCGGCCATCTGCTCCGGGGCGCATCGCATCGGCATTCTGTTCTCCGCGCAGCGCCGCGGCAGCGAAGCCATCGCCGATCTCGACGCCTTTCACAGCGTTGATGCTCATCATGGCGCTCGCGAGTTCAGCGTCGAGCTTGGCATAGAGTGGCGCGCCCCATCCGGCCGGAACCCCGGTTGCCTCGCACTCCACAACTGCGCCCAGCGACGATCCATCCTTGCGCGCCGCATCGACCAGCACTTCCCAGCGTTTCGCCGCCTGCGCATCCGGGCAGAAAAACGGGTTATTGCCGATTTCGTTGGCATCAAAATGCGCGAGATCAATCGCATCTCCGCCGATAGCGCTGACCCAGGCCGTGATGGTCACTTCCGGGATCACCAGCCGCGCCACCGATCCTGCCGCAACCCTGCTGGCGGTTTCGCGCGCGCTGCTCCGCCCGCCGCCGCGATAATCGCGAAAGCCATATTTGGCGTCATAAGCATAATCGGCATGGCCGGGGCGATAGGCTTTGGCGACCTCGCTATAATCCTTCGAGCGTTGATCGGTGTTTTCGATCATCAGGCTGATCGGCGTGCCAGTGGTCTTGCCCTCAAACACGCCAGACAGGATACGCACAAGGTCGGCCTCCTGCCGTTGGGTCGTGAATTTCGACGTGCCCGGTTTACGCTTGTCGAGGAACGGTTGAATGTCGCTCTCGCTTAGGGCCAACCCCGGCGGGCACCCGTCGACCATAGCGCCGATGGCGGGTCCGTGACTTTCCCCCCAAGTGCTAAAGCGAAGAACGCGGCCGAATGTGTTGAAGCTCACTTGTCCAGCGCAATATCGGGCGCGTCTTCGGCCTTCATGCCGATCACGTTATAGCCCGCATCGACGTGATGAATCTCACCCGTAACGCCCGACGCCAGATCACTGAGCAGATACAGCCCGGCCCCGCCGACATCATCAATCGTCACATTGCGGCGCATCGGCGAATTGAGTTCGTTCCACTTGAGAATATAGCGGAAATCGCCAATGCCGCTCGCCGCCAGCGTCTTGATCGGCCCCGCCGAGATCGCGTTGACGCGGATATTTTCCGGCCCCAGATCCATCGCGAGATATTTGACAGACGTTTCGAGCGCCGCCTTGGCCACGCCCATGACATTGTAATGCGGAATGACTTTTTCCGCGCCATAATAGCTCAATGTCAGCAAGGATCCACCGTTCGGCATCAACGGACGCGCGCGCTTCGCCACCGCGACAAAGCTGTAGGCGGAAATGTTCATCGTCATCAGGAAGTTTTCGAGGCTGGTGTCGACATAACCACCGCGCAATTCATTCTTGTCCGAAAAGCCGATCGCATGGACCACGAAATCCAGACCGCTCCAACGCCGATGAATCGCTTCAAACGTCGCATCGAGCAGACCCATATCGGACACATCGCACGGGATCAGGAAATCAGAACCAACCTCGGCCGCCAACGGCCGCACCCGCTTTTCCAGCGCCTCGCCCTGATAGGAAAAGGCCAGTTCCGCCCCTTGCGCATACAGCGCTTTCGATATGCCCCACGCCAACGACTTGTCATTCGCCAGACCCATAATCAGTCCACGCTTGCCAGCCATCAAACCTGTCATACGATATTGCCCTCGTGTTTCTGCCCGTTTGCGGGTGCCGCATCATCCGGCACTTCTGCAAACGCAGCATTTAGCTCGGCGCCAATTACCACGCCCAGCCCCACGAGAAAGAAAAAAATGAGGGTGATCATCACACCGGCCAAACTGCCATAGGTCAGATCATATCCCGAGACGTGCGCCAATACGACCGGCAACAGGTTCAACGTGCCATACCACCACACCGCCGTCAGCACGGCGCCGGGCCATTTGGGATAGTGCGGCCCGGCATATTGATCGGGGGTGAGCGAAAGGAATAATACCCATAATGCGAGCGTGACCACCGCCATCGGCACCAGTCGCGTTGCAGCGACAATCTGAATGGCGCTGTCGGCAAATGGCAGGATGCGGTACAGGAATTCGTTCACCCCGGTCAACGCGACCTGCATCGAAAAGGCAAACATCGTCGCGAATACACTGAGCACAATGACGCCGACCGAACGCAAACGATAATGCCAGAACGGATAGCTGCTTGTCGTGCCATAGGCGCGCCGCAATATGTCGCGGATCGTTTCGATCAGGCTGCCGGTGGTCCACAGGCCGACGAGTGCGCCCAGCCACAACAGCCCGCTTGTCGAACGCGCGGTCAGCACGCCCACAATCGGGTCGCGCAAAACGATTGCGACATTGCGGGGAACGGCAAGCAAAAAGCCATTTACCGCCTCCAGACCATCCTGCGTTCGGCCGAAGATGCTCGCGATCGACGCGGCGACGATGAAGAACGGGAACAGCGCCACCAGCGACATATAAGCAAGGTTGCCAGCGTGTATGAAACCGTCGTTATAGACACCCATCGCCACGCGCTTGGCGATTTCCTTGCCATATACCGCCCAGCCTTGTTCACCCGCGCGCGCACGAATGCCCCTTTTGCGGCGCGCTTCGGGCGATTGGGGCGAACGACCGACCATATTTCAGCGCACCTCGGAATCAGACATTCATATGCGCCCGCACGGCACGGCTGTCTTCCCAACTCTCGACAAAGGCCTTTAGGTCCGCGTCATCGACAGGAATATCGATCATCAGTGTGACCAGCTGATCGCCCCGCCCGCCCGATTTGGTCGAGAAACCTTTTCCCTTGAGGCGCAACGTCTTGCCCGAAGTTGCCCCCGACGGCACCGCGAGCATCACGGCACCATCAACGGTCGGCACCTTGACCTTGCCCCCCTTGACCGCTTCCGACAGTGTGATCGGCAGTTCGACGCGCACATCGTCGCCATCGCGCACAAAGAAACGGTGCTGCTTGATCTCGATCGTGACGATCGCGTCCCCCGCCCCGCCGGGGCCAGCCATGCCCTTGCCGGACAGACGCATCTGCGTGCCCTTTTCGACGCCAGCGGGCAACTTGAGGTCGATGGTCTTGCCATCCTGAAGCGTGATCCGTTGCGGTGCCTGGGTCGCGGCATCGACAAAATCGACTGCCAGTCGATATTCGACATTGCCCCCGCGTTGCGGCGGTGCGCCGCGACCTCGGCCGAAACCCGAAAAGCCGCCGCCCGCCCCGCCTTGCCGCCCTCCACCGAACAATCCTTCGAATATATCGCCGAAATCGCCGGGCTGCCCGCCCGGACCGCCCTGTCCAAAGCCATGACCGAACGGCGCGGTCGGGTTGCCATTGCCATCAATCTCACCGCGGTCGAACCGCGCGCGCTTGTCCTTGTCGTTCAGCAGATCATAGGCATTGGTGACTTCGGAAAAGCGTTCGGTCGCCTTGGGATTGTCCTTGTTCTTGTCAGGATGCAGTTGCTTCGCGAGTTTGCGGTAGGCTGATTTTATCTCGCTTTCGCTTGCGCCGCGCGCCACGCCAAGGGTCGAATAGGGATCGGGCATTATATCTGTTCGCTCTGGGTTAAGTGTCTGCCGGTTTGCGAGCTATCATGTGGCGCAGCCTTTGTCGCGCTTCAAGCCTTCAATCATGGTGGACCGCTCAACTTCCCTCGACACCCATAACGTCCAGCCCTATTGAACAGGTATGACAACCGATCCCTTTGCGCTGTTCGATGAATGCTATGCGCAAGCGCGCGCGCGTGAAATCAACGACAGTAACGCGATGGCGCTGGCAAGCGTTGACGGACAAGGGCGCCCCTCGGTTCGCATGGTACTGTTGAAAGGACACGGGCCAGACGGGTTCATTTTCTATACCAATTTTGAAGGGCGCAAGGCTCGCGATTTATTGGCTAATCCCCATGCCGCGTTGCTGTTTCACTGGAAATCATTGCGCAGGCAAATTCGTATCGAGGGAGCGGTCGAGCGTGTCGATGACGCAACCGCAGACGCCTATTTCACCACGCGAAGCCGCGATTCGCAATTGGGCGCATGGGCATCGGACCAGTCGCGCCCCCTGCCCTCACGCGATGTGTTTATGTTGCGCTTCAAAAGTGAACAGGCGCGCTTTGCCGGACAGGATGTGCCGCGTCCCCCGCATTGGTCAGGTTTTCGCCTGATCCCGCGCCATATGGAATTCTGGCAGGATCGCGAGCATCGGCTGCATGAGCGGCGCACGTTTGATCGCGCAGACGCTCATGCGACATGGGTTGAAGGACTGCTCTACCCATGAATACCTTATCACCGCCCGACTTCGTACAAAAAAGCCGACTCACTCAGCGCGCCGCAGTCGCCAGTGTGACGGTCGCCACGCTGTTGCTGGCGCTAAAATCCTACGCTCTGTGGAAAACGGAATCAGTGGCGATGCTGGGATCGCTCGCCGACACCGCGCTCGATCTGGTCGCGAGCATCGTCACATTGTTTGGCGTAAGATTGGCGGCGACCCCGGCAGACCATGATCATCGTTTCGGTCATGGCAAAGCCGAAGCATTGGCATCTCTGTTTCAGGTGAGCCTGATTTCCATCGCGGCGGTCGGTATTGCGGCGGAATCGATCAGCCGCATCGGCGCCTATCATTTCACGTCTGCGCCGGAAATGGGTATAGGTGTGTCAGTGATGGCGATCGTGCTCAGTTTTGCCCTGATCGCCTATCAGCGGCACGTCATTATGCAGACAGGATCGCTCGCGATTGGCGCGGATAATCTGCATTATAAATCGGACCTGTACCTGAATGTCTCGGTGATTGTCGCGCTGGCGCTGGACCATTATATGGGCATTCGCGGCGTCGATCCTCTGTTCGGCATCGTCATCGCATTATGGCTGGGCTGGGGTGCGTGGCACTCCGCGTCCAAAGCCATCGATCATCTGATGGACAAGGAATGGTCGATTGAGGAGCGACAACGCTTTCTTGAAATTGCCGAACAGCACCCCGCCCTGCACGGCATTCACGACATGCGCACGCGCACGAGCGGCGCGGATCGCTTTGTGCAATTTCACGCCTCGGTCGATCCCAATATAACGGTCCGTCAGGCGCACATCGTGATGGACGAAATCGAAGAGCAGTTGATGGCCGAGTTTCCCGGCGTCGAGATATTGATCCACCCCGATCCGGACGATCATGTCGAAGGCGACCACGACGACCTGCGCGCCAGGGACGCTGTGGAGCTATTACGAGAGGAAGAACAAGCACAACCGCCGACAGGTTAGCTGTTGGGGAATAGCTCCACCAACCGTGCAAGCGCCCGTTTTAGCGGCGCGCGCTGCTCGTCATTTGAGATGCCCATGCGCACGATCACCAGCCGTTGTGCTGGCGAGACGATCACATATTGGCCATGATGACCGACACAGGCGAACAGGCTATGCGGCCCGCGTCCGGGAAACAACTGGTTATCGGCGCCATCGCGATTCAGCCATAATTGACCCCCGTAACCGTTGTTACGCTCCGACGGACTCTTCATAAAATCGACCCAGCGCGCCGACAATATCTGCCGCCCGTCGATCTTGCCTTTCAAACGCAAAAACTCGCCAAAGCGCGCATAATCCCGCGTCGTCATATGCATCATCGCGCCGCCGATCATCGTGCCGCGCGCGTCATATTCCGGGGTCAGGCTGGACAGGCCTACCGGCGCGATCAGGCGCCCTCGCACAAATTCATCCATCGCCACGCGGCGTCCGTCGGCGTCGGCCCGGTCCGTCAACATGCGGGTCATCAGGTCCGACAGGATCATGGAATCGCCGCTGGAATACACAAATGCCGTACCCGGCTTCGATGCAATCGGTTTGCTCTCGCTGTAAGCGGCCATGTCCTGCGCGCCGTCGGTGAACAGCATCCGTACCGTGTCGCTACGCGCGAGCGGATCGCCATCCTCGCGGTGTTGCAGGCCCGATGTCATATGCAGCAAATGTCGCAGGGTAATCGCCCCGCGCGGATCGCCGGGCTGGCTCCACGCGGCGAGCGGCACCGGCGAATCGAGCGCCAGCCGCCCATCGGAAACCATCAGGCCGACCAGCACGGCCGTAATCGTCTTCGCAATCGAGCGGGAAAGCAGTTTGGTCTCCGGCCCGAAGCCGTCCGTATAGCGTTCGGCAATCACCTTGCCGTCGCGCATCACCACCACGGATTGCGTCTGGCCCAGCGTTTCAACATCGAACAGCGCGTCGATGGCACTGTGCAGCGCGTCCTTGCTGACATCCGCATCGCGCATCAGCGTGACATAGGAGCCCAAGCCATCCGGCTCCGCCGATGCCGATCCCAGGCCGAACAAGGCGATGAGCGGTATCGCCCCGCGCCAGATGCTTGTGCACTTCAGGGGTTTTCTTATCATCGGCGCCTCTGTAGCACGGCAGGCGCGAAAGGGCAGTCATGACAAAACGACAAATGATAATTTATCCGCTGGTGCTGTTGGCCACGATTGCTGTGCTGGGCATCATCTGGAAATGGAATGACTGGCGCGCGGCGGCCGACGCCGGGTCGGGCTACGCCGCACGGATCACCTGCTCGTGCCGCTATATCGAAGGACGCAGCGCCAAAAGCTGTGCGGGTGACATCGCTGGCGATGCTGGCATGGTCACTATTTCAGAGGACGCGGATCAAAAATCCATCACCGGCAGCGTGCCGTTGATGGCACGGCGCACCGCCCGTTTCAAGGCTGGCTATGGCTGCCTTATGGAGCCGCAGTAAGTTCGGGCAGCGGTGCCGCGTGCGTCTCGGCAATCCAGCCGCCGCCGAGTACCCGGTCGCCGTCGTAAAGCACGGCCGCTTGCCCCGGCGCCACGCCATATTCGTGGGCGTTAAAATGGAGTATGTCGCCGACCAACCGTGCAGGCACTGCCTTCGAGAGCGAGCGAACCTTGGCGCTCAGGTCGCCGGTCACGTCGTTTGCCAGCAAATTCAGGTCGGTCAGCCGCGCGGAACCAACCGCCAGCGCGGCGCGCGGTCCCACCACGACGCTACGGGTCGCGGCGTCCAGCCGTACCACATAGAGCGGATCGGCCAGCCCGCCGATTTCCAGCCCGCGCCGCTGGCCCACCGTATAATGGATCAGCCCCTTGTGCTGGCCCAGCAACCGGCCATCGATATGAACAATGTCGCCTTGCGTCTCGGCATCGGGCCGCAGTTTACGCACGATCGCGGCGTAATCGCCATCGGGCACGAAGCAGATATCCTGACTGTCCGGCTTCAACGCGACGGCAAGGCCCAGTTCAGACGCCAACGCGCGCACCTGATCCTTGGGCATCGCCCCCAGTGGGAAGCGCAGATAATCAAGCTGGTCCTGCGTCGTCGCAAACAGGAAATAGCTCTGGTCACGCGCGGGATCGGCGGCACGATGCAATTGTGCCCGCCCGTCCGCCCCCAATACCCGGCGCACATAATGCCCGGTCGCCAGACAATCCGCCCCCAGATCCCGCGCCATGCTGAACAGGTCGGTGAACTTCACGCCCATATTGCATTTGACGCACGGGATCGGCGTGCGGCCCGCCATATATTCGCTGGCGAAATCTTCCATCACCGATTCGCGAAAACGGCTTTCATAATCAAAGACATAATGCGCGATTCCGATGCGATCAGCGACCGCGCGGGCATCGCGAATGTCTTGTCCCGCGCAACAACTGCCCGTTCGCCCGGTCGCCGCGCCATGATCATATAGCTGCAAAGTGATGCCGATAACCTCTGCGCCAGTGCGCACGGCGAGCGCCGCAACCACGCTCGAATCGACCCCACCGGACATCGCAACCACGATTTTCCGCGCCTTTTCGGCATCACCAAGCTGAAAGCCGGACAGGTCGGCAGGAGTGTTCATACCGGCGCTATAGGCTGGCATCGCACAGCTATCCAGCCCGATTAACGGGGTGTTCGCCATTCCTAACAGCCTATGACCAACTGATTTACCGGACTTTATTCATTCCACATTACCAATGTGCACATGGAGATGAGTTTTGTCCTGATACCGCGCAGCACAGCGACCGCCGAGGCCGCCACGCTGGACGATATCTTCGCCACGGCAACGGCGAGACGGGGCACGTCCCCGTCCTTTCGGTGTCTGGCCGCCATCTTGCGGGGGCAGGATGAGGAATATGACTCGCTCCATGCGCTGGCGCAGCTTGTTGCGTCCGGCACCGGCGGTTTGATCGAAACCGCCAGCCTTGCGGGCAGCTTTAACCCCGTGATCGCAAAGCAGCTATCGGTGGGGAAAATAAGGTGAAGATGGTGTTTACCTTGGCGCTTTAGTCGTTGTTCAACGCTCCCGCCTAGTATCCCCATTAACGAAACGATCTATGGCCCCCGCGCCGATAATTGAGGTGAGAATGATCGAGAATCAGAAAATACGACCGGCTCAGGTAGTTGGCCCCTTAGGTGAACCCCTGACGATCGAGTCGCTGCCTGCACCGGGCACAACGCGCTGGGTGGTACGCCGCAAGGCGGAAGTCGTTGCCGCGGTCAACGGCGGCCTGCTCAGCGCTGATGAGGCGTGCGAACGCTACTCACTCACCCTTGAAGAATTCGCCGGATGGCAACGTGCAGTTGATCGGTCAGGTATGCCCGGCCTGCGCGTAACCCGCATCCAGCATTATAAATCACTGTACGAGCGCCAGCAGCGCTACTGAACACGCCGGGGTCATTATATCTGCTTGAGACGGCCACTTGCTCAAGGGCAAGTGGCCATTTTTTTGCTGTTCAAAACAACAGCTACCCGGCGCCTCTTCGTCCTCCTGTTCCTTCGCTATGCTGCCGGATGGAACATTAACCAAGCTCACCAGTTTACACTTGCACAAGCAAATGGTGGTTTTGATAATAGGAGGATAAAATGGGACTCATCTTGTGGCTTATTATCGGTGGCGTTGTTGGTTGGTTGGCTAGCCTGATCATGCGTACAGACGGACAGCAGGGCATCATCATGAATATTGTTGTTGGAATCGTCGGAGCCTTTCTGGGAGGCATGATTTTTTCGGGCGGCACAATCAATCAGGTGCTGACCCTCAACAGCTTTCTGGTGTCGCTGGTGGGCGCGGTGATTTTGCTTGCGCTGGTTAATCTGGTTCGCAGGGGCAGTGTGCGCTGAACTCATCTGCTAATCGGTAAAATAAGGCCTGTCGCCCAAGCGATGGGCCTTATGCTTTTTACCGTTTGCGTGATGCGAAACGAAACACCGCCAAGATCACGACTGCCCCAATGGCAGCAGAAATGAGTCCTGCGCGCTCCCCCTCCTCATACCATCCGGCAACGGTCCCGGCATAGCCAGCAAGCAGCGCCCCGGCGATGCCCAGCAATATTGTAACGGCAAAACCATTTGGCGCATTGGCTGACGATATAATGCGAGCCAGAACACCTACTATTAGCCCCAAAACCAACCAGTATAACATTGGTCCGATCCTTCGTGTCGTTTATATTATAGTGCGATCCTTTTGCCTATGAAGGCCATGAGAGTGCTGAATTTGCAACAATTTATTTTGATGGCCGCTTTCACCTTGGTTTCGGCAGCTCGGTCGTATCACAAGGGTGGTGGTTGAATTTTTGGAGCAAACGCATCATATGGCTTACGGGAATGCTGCAACGATTGGCTTGAGATGGGCGGCAATTCTTCTTAATTTATCGCTGGAAGCCAAAAACATGCGGTTTCCCAGTATTGATTCGGGGATTGGACTGACATGAATTTTGAGTCTCAGTTTCCCGACGTTCCCGACGAGAGCGCGGCGCTCGATGATATTGCGCTTCAAAAACGCCGGAAACGCATCCTTCTGGTTGCCGCTGCCCTGGCTGCGCTTGTCCTGATCGCTTTTATGTTTTTGCGTAGCGGACAATCGCCGGATGCCCAGGCTGGCGCGGACGACAAAGGCCCGGCCGTCACTGTGGTGATTCCGGGGCGGACATCGGTTGCGACCACCGTTAATGCCACAGGTACACTTGCCGCGCGCCGGGAAATGCCGGTCGGTGTCGCGGGTGAAGGCGGACGAGTCCAATCGGTTCTGGTGGAACCGGGCGCCTGGGTGAAGGCAGGACAGATTCTGGCCCGCGTGGAACGCTCGGTTCAAACAGAACAGGGTCGCTCGCTCGGTGCGGCCATAAGTGTCGCGCAAGCGGATGCGCGATTGGCCCAATCCGAGCTTGATCGCGCGCAGGCGCTGGTGGGGCGCGGTTTCATCAGCAAGGCCGATATTGATCGCAAAATCGCAACGCGGGATGCCGCCTTCGCCCGCGTGCGCGTCGCGCAGGCACAATATCAGGAACAGCATGCGCGCACTGGCCAGCTTGATGTGCGGGCACCAGCTGCGGGACTGGTTTTGACCCGCAGCGTGGAGCCGGGACAGATTATTTCGTCGGGAAGCGGAGTGCTGTTCCGGCTGGCCAAAGGCGGCGAAATGGAATTGCTGGCGAAAGTCAGCGAAGCGGATCTCGCGCGTCTGAACGCGGGCATGAATGCCCAGGTCACCCCGGTTGGCGGCGTCCAGAGCTACCCCGGTCAGATTTGGCAGATCGCACCCGTAATCGATCCCCAAAGCCGTCAGGGGATCGCGCGCATCGCCCTGCACTATAACCGGGAATTGCGTCCGGGCGGTTTCGCGGCAGCCAGAATTGTGAGCGGGCAGAATGACGTACCTGTGCTTCCCGAATCTGCTTTGCAAAGCGATGGCGCCGGAAGCTACGTCTATATCGTCACCCCCGCGAACACCGTGGAAAGACGCAATGTTACACCGGGACAGGTTTCGGCGCGGGGAGTTTCCATACTTTCCGGACTGACTGGCGGAGAAAATATTGTCGTGTTGGCGGGCGGGTTCCTCAACCCCGGACAAAAGGTCCGACCCGTTTTACAAGGCAGAAACTGAACGCTGGCGCCGTTCAACTGATATTTGAATTCGCCAAGGCGAGTAATAAGGCGGCGGCGATACCGCGTCAGGTCTGAAGCCATGACAGAAAGGCAAAACGCGTGAATTTCCGCAATATTTCTTCATGGTCCATTCGCAACCCGGTCGCGCCTCTGGTCCTGTTCGCGGGGCTGTTGCTGGCCGGTTTGGTTTCGTTCTATCGCATGGATATCAACAACAATCCGGACATCAGCTTTCCCGCCGCTACCGTCGTCATAAGCCAGCCCGGTGCTGCACCATCCGAGCTGGAAACGCAGGTGACGCAGCGCGTGGAAGCTGCGGTGCGTGGCATCAACGGCGTTGACGAAATATTCTCTACCGCATCCGATGGCACCAGTGTCACCAGCGTACAATTCGTAATTGGAACGCCTGTTGACCGCGCCGTCAACGACGTGCGCAACGCAGTTGCCCAGATCCGCAGCGACCTGCCCGACGGGATATTGGAGCCGCAAGTTACCCGCGTTGATATCGATGGCGGACCGATCGCGTATATCAGTGTCGAGGCGACCGATATGACGCTGGAGCAATTGTCGTGGTTCGTCGACAATGTCGTCTCCAAGCGATTATTGGGTGTACCCGGAATGGCGGCCGTTACGCGCCGAGGTGGCGTTAGCCGCGAGATCAGGGTACTCTTGAAACCCGACAAGCTACAGGCACTGGGGATCAACGCCACGCAGGTCAACCAACAGCTCCGCCAGACCAACATTAATGCGGCGGGCGGGCGCACCGAAATCGCCGGAGCCGAGCAATCCGTGCGCGTGCTCGGCAACGCGGGAACCGCGCTTGCACTGGGCCAAACACAGATTCAGTTGAACAGCGGGCGGGCCATTCCGCTCGCTGATATTGCCGACGTGCGCGACATGTATGCCGAACAGCGCCTGATTTCGACCATGAACGGCCATCAGGTGACGAGCATTTCCCTGGTTAAAGCCAAGGGTTCATCCGACGTAACCGTGTTTGACGACGCGATGAAGGAACTGGATTCCATCAAGGCAGACAATCCCAAGGTCAAATTCAAACTGCTATTCAACAGCGTGGATTATACCCGTTCCCAATATGAATCGGCGATGACGGCGATGGTCGAAGGCGCCGTGCTGGCGGTCATCATCGTGTTTCTGTTTTTGCGGGACTGGCGAGCAACCGTCATTTCCGCGCTCGCGATTCCCCTTTCGGCTATACCCACATTCTGGTTCATGGATTTGATGGGCTTCACCCTCAACACCCTGTCTTTGCTGGCGCTCAGTCTGGTCGCCGGTGTGCTTGTCGATGACGCAATCGTCGAAATTGAAAACATCGTGCGCCATATGCGAATGGGCAAATCCGCCTATCAGGCGTCAATCGATGCGGCCGATGAAATCGGACTGGCCGTGCTGGCCACCACCATGGCGATCGTTGCCGTGTTCCTACCAGTTGCGCTGATGCCCGGCATATCCGGTCAATTCTTCATCCAGTTCGGCATGACCGTCGTGGTTGCAGTATTACTCAGTCTGGCCGTCGCGCGCATGATTACGCCAATGATCGCCGCTTATTTCCTAGAGGCGCATGGCGTTGCCAGCCATGGCGAGGGGCGGTGGATGGATGTCTATATGAAGGTATTGCGCTGGTCGCTGGCCAACCGTTGGAAAACGGTGCTGATCGGCGGCGGCGGTGCATTGGGCTTGACGATATTATCGTTTGCAACGCTGCCGATGACGTTTCAGCCAGTACTGAACACCGATTATAGCCATGTCCAGATTGAGATGGCGCCGGGCACAACCCTTGCGCAAAATCAGCGTGTTTCACAAAAGGTTGCCGATATGCTCACTGCGGACAAGGACTTTGTCCAATCAGCATTCGTAAATGTCGAGCCAACCAAGACCGACATTTATCTGACCCTTAAAAAGAAGCGACCCCTCACCAGCGTAGAATGGGAACGGAAAACAGCGATCAAATTTGCCGACATCCCGGACGCGCGCGTGAATTTTCAATCGCAATCAGGCGGTGGCGGCGCAACCAGTGGCCGTGACCTGACGATCATGCTGGGGGGTGATGACGCAGAGCTGCTGGAAAATACCGCGCGGAAGCTGGCAGCCGAAATGTCCGGCCTGCCGGAATTGCGAACACCGCGTCTTGCCGGGGATTTGAGTCGCCCCGAAATCGTCATCCGGCCGCATATGAATTTGGCGGCAGATATGGGGGTTACTACGGCAGCGCTTAGCCAGACAATCCGCATCGCGACACTTGGTGACATCGATCAAAACAGCGCGAAATTTTCGCTGTCGGATCGTCAGATTCCCATCCGCGTGTCGATTGATGAAAGTGATCGCAAGGACATTTCGGTGATCGAAAACCTCCCCGTGCCGACTGCAAGTGGCGGATCAGTTCCCCTCAAAGTCGTAGCAGATGTCAGCTTCGGTGCGGGTCCCACTGAAATTCAGCGCTACAATCAAGTTCGCCGTTTGGTGATCGGCGCAGATCTCGCACCCGGTGTGGTGACCAGCGACGCCATGAAAAAGATTGCCGATCTGCCCACGTACAAGAATTTACCCAACGGTATACGGAAGCTAAATGTCGGCGAGGCAAAGTGGCAACTCGAGCTACTAAACAGCTTCATTATAGCGGTAGTATCCGGTGTGCTGCTGGTTTTTGCAGTGCTGGTCCTGCTTTACAAGCGGATCATGCCGCCGTTCGTGAATATGGGGTCATTGCTACTCGCTCCACTGGGCGGGGCATTGGCACTCCACCTGACCGGATTTTCTATATCGATGCCGGTGCTGATCGGCTTGTTGATGCTCCTTGGTATCGTCGCCAAAAACTCGATCCTGCTTGTGGATTTCGCTTTGGAGGAAATGAGCAAGGGCGTGGCAAAATATGACGCGATTGTCGATTCAGGACACAAGCGCGCCCAGCCGATCGTCATGACTACTGTGGCAATGGTCGCGGGCATGGTGCCTACCGCGCTGTCGTTGTCGGGGGACAGCGCATGGCGCGCGCCAATGGCTGTGACGGTGATTGGCGGATTGCTGCTGTCGACATTGCTCACGCTCGTGATCGTTCCTGCCTCCTTCAGTCTGGCGACGGATATCGAGGATTGGCTGGCGCCGAGGCTCCGCCGGCGCTTTCTCACATTCCGGCCGGGCGACGACGTGCACCAACCGGCGGAATGATGGCGACAAGCGCAAACACCGAAGCACCATATGGCTGCATCCGTCCCCATCCCGGCCTTTAACGACCGCCGCGTCCATATCGTCGCAACCACGATGCTGGTCGCGATGGCTGCGCTGTTCGCTGCCGCGCGCTGGCTCGGCCCGGTGCATCCGGAGATGGGATATGTTCAGGCCTTTGCCGAAGCCGCGATGGTCGGCGGTCTGGCGGACTGGTTCGCGGTTACGGCATTGTTCCGGCACCCGCTCGGCCTGCCGATCCCGCATACGGCGATCATTCCGCATAACAAGGACCGCATTGGCGATGCGCTCGCGACATTTCTGCGCGGGAATTTTCTGACGCCGGTTGTCGTGGCACGTCGCATGATCCGGCTGGACATCGCCGGAGCGATGGGGCGCTTCCTGACCCAGCCGCAGGGCGCGGGCATGGCGGGGCGTCTGCGCCTCGGCGCGTCGCGGCTGGTAGCAGACTTGCTTGAGGCGTTCGACAATGAGCGACTGGGTGGCATGGCCAAGGCAGCGCTGGTGCAACGGCTGACCGCGCTCGACCTTGCCCCGTTGCTGGGGCAGGCGCTCGAAGCGGCAATGCGCGATGGACGGCACGGCCCGGTGCTTGACGCCATGATAAGATGGGCGGGCAAGATGCTGGAGAGCAACGAAGGGCTCATCCGCCAGATGGTGCACGACCGCGCAGGCTCAATATTGCGCTGGACGGGTCTGGACGAGAAACTTTCGAACGCAATTGTCGACGGTCTCACACGGATGATCGCCGAAATGGAAGCCGATCCGGACCACCCGTTACGCCTGAAAGCGCAGGAAGGGATGGAGCGCCTTGCCCACGGGTTGCAACATGATCCGGCACTGCAAGCCCGTGTGGCACGCATTCGCGACGAGATCGTCGCCAACGCCGCCATGCAGCGGTGGATCGACGGGCTGTGGGAGCAGGCGCGCACCGCCTTGCTCCGCGCCGCCCGTGACCCGCAAGCGGCACTTGCCGGACGTCTGGGCGAAGCCTTGCAGCACATGGGCGCCAATCTGCAAAACGACGCGCGGTTGCGCTCGACCATCAACCGCTTCGCGCGGCGCGCCGTCGTCGGCCTGACCGCCAGCTATGGCGACAGCATTGTTAAGCTGGTCAGCGAAACGATCCGTAGCTGGGACGCGCGCACCGTAACCGATCGGCTGGAGGCCAGCGTCGGGCGCGACCTGCAATATATCCGCATCAACGGCACTCTGGTCGGCGGGCTGGTCGGCGTGGCCATCCATGCCATCGACAGCTGGCTATAGACTGACTATGGAGCGCGCATGACCGAACGCCCGCTTCGCCCTGCCCTTCTCTCTGGTCTGCGCAATCGCTGCCCTGCATGTGGGACCGGCAAGATATTCAGCCGCTTCCTGAAACCCGCCCACGCCTGCGTCCATTGCGGTCAGGCATTCGACGGGCATGAGGCCGACGACTTCCCGTCCTATATCGTCATCATATTGCTCGGCCATATCATGGTGCCGACGATGATCGAGGTGAACAGCGCGCTCGCCATCCCGCTCGGCTGGCAAGGCGCAATCTGGCCCATGTTGGCACTCGCGCTGGCGGGCGCGATGATCCAGCCGGTCAAGGGCGCGGTGATCGCCTATCAATGGGCACGGCGAATGCATGGGTTCGCGGTAGATAGGATCATAGAGATTGACGGTGGGGACAGTGAGGCAGGATTATCAGGGCCGATGCGGGATATGGCGGGATAAGAAACGCTAGCACATCGGCAAGGCAAACTCCATATATCTGCTGACTGAACGATTTCAAAGAGCCTTCTAATAAGCTTTCAAGATCGGCAGGGAAATTGGCCTGCTTGGAACCAATTCCCCTGCGTCACTTAAGCTGAGCTTCGAACGATCCCGACAAGCGCATCGTCAAACGCAAGTCATTATTCAGATCATTTCCGCTCAGCTTGGCGGTGCAACATCCAAGAAACCACCGCCATGCCGCAGCGGACCAAAAACCGCTGCGAACGTCTCATTATGCTGGGCCTGCCATTGCCCGACCAGTCTTGACGCGGAGCGGCACATTCCGATTCGCGCTTGCCATATGGCTGACGCTCGCCTTGGTTCCCGGTGCGGACTCGATACGAAGCAAAATATCCCCACCGACCCTCACATCATTTGCCGCCTGTTTACCCGACCGACGCAGCATTGGCGGTGCTACGGCTGGCCCAGACGGCCATTTAACGGGCGGTGGGCGTTTGACAGTTCTCGGTGCTGGCTTGGCACCATTGAGCCGCCCCAACGCTTCATCGTATCGGCGCTGAGATATGCCGTCTGTGACTTGTATGCCGAGAAACGTTTTTGCGTTTTGCGGCCCAGCATTGACGATCATCTGATCTTGGCGTCGTTGAATGTCGGCTTGCCATTTTCCCCATGCCTCAGCGCCTTTTACGATCCACCCCACGACCGTAATCATCGCACCTGCAATTGACTTAAGGCCTTGCACGACCGATCCCCAATCCGTCTTCGTCACAAAATCTACGGCCCGATTCAACATCACCGTCAGTTGATCGGAAATGGCCTTTGCCCACGCCTGAAGTTTGCCGTTCTTTGACAGCCGCTCGACCCACCCAAGCAGCTGCTGCAACACGGTTTTCACCCGATCATAAATACCTGCATCGGCAATCATCTTGAGAAAGCCGGTCCACTTGTCCTTAAGATTGGAAACTATGCCGCTCATCGTCCTGCTCTGTGCAGCAGACGCGCCGCCATAATTGCCGTCGAATATGCCCGTTAATGCAGCTTTGACGACAAGTGCATCCTTGCGAACTGTCTGGGTCATGGCCTTGCCATTCTTTACCCAGTTGAACGTGACTTTGTCGCCTTGCTGAGTTGCTCGCACGCCAAATTCGAGAAGCCGCTCGAATTGGAATGACATCGCATCCTGCATCATTTCGGCAGCATCACTCAAGGTTTTGCCGGTCGCTGCCGCAGCATCGCCAAGGCTCCGCAAAGTGCCATCGGCGGGATCAATCTGGCTCATCCGCAATTTGACGAAAGCGTCAGTTACTTCCGCGAGCTGATAGGGTGTCGTCTCTGCAAATTTCTGCACCCACGACATCGCGCTCTTTGCAGCCGAAGCCGACCCGGTGGCAGTCTGCAGCATGGTTTCAAATTTCTCGAACTCCGCACCGACTTTGAACATATTGCCGATCGTCAAACCCGCAAATGCGGCGGCTAAACCAACCCCGACCTTCGCAGCCCCCAAGGCGAAACCCGCCATGCTGCGCATCGTGAAGCCGATTGCATAGCCCGCACCATATGCTGCCTTTTCGACAGCTTTAAGGCCCATACTTCCTGCAAATCGCAAAGCGACACTGCTGGCGACGCGCAACTTGCCAGGTAGAACCGTGGCAGCGGCACTTAACTTGGTTAGGGCGTTTGCAGCGGTGGGTGCATTGGCCGAAATGCGGCGTGCGTTATTACTCAGCTGGCGCGCGGTCGCCGCTATACGCGCCAAGCTGGCCGAAGCCTGATCCTTCGCCTGGATAACCAGCGATGCTCTCATGGTCATTGCTCAGCTTCCTTGTTAAGGCGCACGGCCTGATCGATCCATAGTTCGACCTCAGTCCAGGTGAGAGCGTAAAGTTCGGATGGAGGCCATCCGAACACACCCGCCAACTGGCCTAGCCAGTCACGCCAATTGACGGGAAATTGGGCATATTCGTGCCGAGCAACTCCCCCAGGCCGTTCACATCCTCCATGTCGAGTTTTTCGACAATGACCCGGTCCAAGCCCGTAACGCGCTCAATCAGTTTGAGGGTCAGCGCCATAGGCTTTTCGCTGAGTTCATCGAACAGGAGCATGTCTGACCCATTGAGACGGCGGACAGAAACCGTCTCAGTGAGTTCCTCCCGCTCGGATTGACCGCGAA
>JBDTLS010000016.1:0-22507 GCA_039934655.1 Sphingobium sp. | reverse complement strand
GTCCGCGCGCGATCGATGATCGAGGCTTCATATAAAGTACCGGCGCACGCGGGGCGGCAGTATAGGGCTTGCTTTCAAAAGCCGGGGCCAGTTGCTCCAACTCGGCCCGGTCGTTCAATACGACCCCATAAATGTGTCCAGAAACCATATTCTAATTGCTCGTTTGCTTCTGATGCTTATCAGATAAAGGATCATCTCGATTGTCACGAACTGTAGAGAGCCCATGTCGCGCAAACCATCGTCCGGCCTTCAACCCTATCACAAGTCGCTTGCCGGGTGCCTTCTGGCGGCCCGGGAGGCCGTCATGGTGCCGATCCGCCCGCACCTGCGGGCAGCAAATGTCACCGAGCAACAATGGCGGGTTCTGCGGGTGCTTGCGGACGCGGTATTGCTTGATGCGAAGACTATTGCTGAACGGGCTTTGCTTTATGCGCCGACCGTCACGCGAATTTTGAAGGAACTCCTCAATAGAAAACTGATCGAGCGGCAGATCGACTCCGCCGATGGGCGGCGCTCGGTCATTTCCATCACCAGTGAGGGTCGCAAACTGGTGGTCGAGACAGCCAAACATACAATCCTCCTGCTCGATGGCTATACCAGTGCCTTCGGATCGGAGCGGCTGGAGGCATTCAAGGCCGAGGCATTCGCCTTGGCGACCATTCTGGCGCAGTTTCGTCCGAATGACTGATCGCGTCATCATCACGTTGCCAACTCAAACGCCCAGACGCTGGATTTTGTGCGTACCGCGAGCGAAGGCAACGTTTTTCGTTTCCATGTAGAAATCGAAACTCCAGTCACCGCCGTCCCTGCCGATGCCGCTCGATTTGACCCCGCCGAAGGGGGCCGGCAGGTGGCGCACGTTCTCGCTGTTGACCCAGATCATCCCGGCCTCAAGCGCGTCCGACACGCGCAGGGCACGCCCCAGGTCAGCGGTCCAAAGGTAAGCGGCAAGCCCGTATTCGACGTCGTTGGCCTTGGCGATGGCATCTGCCTCGTCGGCAAACGGGATCGCGGTCAGGACGGGGCCGAAGATCTCTTCCTGGGCAATGCGCATCGACTGTCGGGCGTCAGCAAACAAGGTTGGCTGGAAATAGAATCCCTTTGACCCCTCCACGGGCCCGCCGCCGGCAGCGATCCGGGCCCCATCGGCGATTGCGATATCCATATAGCTTGCCACTTTTGCGAAGTGGCGCGGGTGGATTAGCGGTCCGACTTCGGTGGCTGGATCGAATGGATCGCCAACTTTGAGCTTTTTGACCCTTGCTGCAATGCGCGCGACAAATTCGTCATAGATGCTGTCTTGAACCAGCAGGCGCGAAGATGACGTGCAGCGTTGTCCGTTGAGCGAGTAGATCATGAATACCGCGGCATCGATGGCTTGTTCGATATCGGCATCGTCAAAGACAATGACCGGATTTTTGCCGCCGAGCTCAAAGTGAAAGCGCTTCAAGGTGTGGGAGCCCTGACGCATGATAGCCGAGCCGGTCGAGGATTCGCCCACGAACGCAACGGCCTTGATGTCAGGGTGTTCCGTAAGGCGCTTTCCCGTGGTTTCGCCAAGGCCGTTGACGGAATTGAACACCCCGGCAGGAAGGCCGGCTTCCTGGGCGATTTCGACCAACAGCCGCGCCGAATAGGGCGACCATTCGGCAGGTTTGTGGACGACCGTGCAACCCGACGCGAGGGCGGGAGCGATTTTCCACGTCGATAACATGAACGGCGTGTTCCACGGGGTGATGACCGCGACCGGTCCGATCGCTCGCCGGGAGGTGTAGTTGAGGTGATCTGAAGTGGGCAGTGCCAGTCCATCGGCTGCGGAAGGTGCCCGGTCAGCAAAGAACCTAAAGTTTTCCGCACCGCGAATGGCGGCCTTTGCCATGAACCGCCAGCATTGCCCGGCGTCCAGACATTCTACCGCTGCAATCTTGTCAGCATTGGCAACAATGAGATCAGCCACGCGGTTCAGTATCTTGCGGCGTTCTTCAGCAGGTGTTGCAACCCATAGTGGAAATGCCTGTTTGGCCGCAGCTACCGCTGCATCAAGTTCATCCTCGCTTGCATCGCGGCATTGGCCAAGAACCTGGCTGGTTGAAGGATCAAGCACGTCATAGGCTTCACCGCTTCCGGGGACATTGGCGCCGGCAATGAAATGTCCAAGGGGACGGTCCTGAAATGGCGCGATGGCATCCAGTGCCAGTTGCCTCTTGTCTGTCATGGGTAACTCCTCAGGCCGATTGCAGCCGCTCTCAATCGTGAATGACATGAAGCGAAACGAATTCGCCGAGGCCATGCTGGCCAAATTCAACCCCGAATCCGGAACTCTTGACGCCGCCAAACGGCGTGTCAGGCCGGATTGCTCCGTGCTTGTTCACCCATGCCGTGCCGCATTCGAGCTGCATGGCAAGGTCCCGTGCCCGCGCAATGTCCGGTGACCAGATCGATCCGCCAAGCCCGACATCCAGTGCATTCGCCTGCTCCAGCGCGTCATCCAGCTTGCCGTATCGGATGATCGGCAGAGCGGGGCCAAACTGTTCTTCGTTCACCAGGGCCATTCCGCTTTCGGCGTCGGCGACAAATGTTACCGGGTAGAAATAGCCTGGCTTTTCATCCGCACTGCCACCGCACAGGATTCTGGCCCCATCGCTCCTGGCTTCATTAACCAGTCGCGAGACCTTTTCGAACTGCATTTTATTCTGGATTGGGCCGAGCAGACTGTCCTCGTTGGTGCCGTTTCCAACTTGTATCCCTTGTGAAAACCCGACCAGAGCATCGCAGACTCGGTCATAAATGTTGTCGTGGACATAAAGGCGCTTCAATGCGGCGCAGGTCTGGCCATTGTTGATCAGAGCGCCCCAGAACAGGCCCTCGGCTATCGCTTGTGGGTCGCAATCAGGCAGCACAATTCCGGCATCATTGCCGCCCAGTTCAAGCGTCAGGCGCTTGAGGGTTGGTGCTGCGCTGGACATCACGGCCTTGCCGGTCCGCGTCGAACCGGTGAAGCAGATCTTGGCAACATCGGAATGTGAAGTCAGGATCGGTCCAAGCGAATCCGGCCCTGCCACGACATTCAGAACACCCGGCGGCAATGCCTGCTGGAGCAGTTCGACCAGGCGCAATGTGGAAAGCGGGGTGTAGGGCGAAGGCTTGATCACCACGGTATTGCCTGCCAGCATTGCGGGCATGATGTGCCAGATTGCGATCATGACAGGCCAGTTCCATGGTGTGATCGAAACCACGACCCCAAGCGGTTTGCGGTGGACTGCGACATGCGCCTGATCATTGTTCTGGATAGTTTCGACGGGAAGCTGGAGAGTTGCGGTGTGGCGGGTCCATGCCGCCGCTCCGCCCAGTTCAAAACGTGACCCCATTCCGTTGAGAGGCTTGCCCTGCTCTGCTGTCAGTATGCTCGCCAGCTCAGGGGCGTGGGTATCGATGATGTCAGCGCATCGTGTGATCGCAGCGGCTCGTTCGGCAAGCGGTTTCGCCGCCCACATCGGGAAGGCATTCTTCGCCGCTGTGATTGCGGAGAGCGCCTGCGCTTCGCTGGCGGCAAGGATTGTTCCAGCAATCCCTTCCGTGGCGGGATTGATGATGGGCATCGTTGTACCTGTGCTTTTCGACTCACCATCGATGATCGCGCCTCGAAGCTGCATTATCCCATCCCGGATTTGATTTGTTTCAGTTGCAGGCGTAAATTATCATGATAAGTGTTGCAAGCGGGATGTTGCTGCACGGTATGGCAAACACCCGCGAGATACGGAGGATGTGATGGACGGCTTCACTGAAGCTAAAGATTTCGGTGTCAAGCGTGCCCTAGCTGTTGTCACGTCACTCGTCACAAGCGCTTTTGCGGCGGTCTTAGCGCTGAGCCTTGCGGCGTGTTCCGGTTCTCACGAAGATCGACCACTGGCGGCCACCAGCGATAGCGAGTGGGCCAGGCACGGCAATAATCTGGCGGAAACGCGGTTCAGTCCGCTTGAACAGTTGAATGTAGGCACGGTCAGCGGACTCAAGCTTGCCTGGTTTTATGATCTCGATACCAATCGAGGGCAGGAATCGACCCCGATCATGGCCAATGGCAAACTGTTCACCACTTCGGCTTGGTCCAAGGTGCAGGCTTTTGAGGCAGCGACGGGTAAGGTACTCTGGACATTCGATCCCAAAGTGCCGGGCGAAGCTGGCGTCAAGGGATGCTGCGATGTCGTGAACCGGGGAGTCGCGGTTGAAGACGGCAAGGTCTTTCTAGGCACTTTCGATGGCCGACTGATCGCGCTTGATGAGAGCACCGGCAAGGTTCTTTGGTCAGTTGTGACGGTAGATCAAACGCAGCCCTATACGATCACCGGCGCCCCGCGACTGGTGAAAGGGAAGGTCATTATCGGTAACGGTGGCGCCGAATATGGCGTTCGCGGGTATGTCAGCGCCTATGACATGGAATCGGGCAAGCTTGCTTGGCGCTTCTACACCGTGCCGGGTAAAGCTGGGCTGAGCGACGGTGCCGCGTCTGACGCGATCCTTGCCAAACTTGCCGGTCCGACGTGGAAGGATAAGCCGGATAATGTCGGTGGCGGTGGCACGGTCTGGGATTCGATGGCTTACGATCCCGAACTTGATCTGCTTTACATCGGGGTCGGCAATGGCTCGCCCTGGAACCAGGCCATCCGTTCGCCCGGCGGCGGCGACAATCTGTTTTTGGCATCCATCGTCGCCCTGCGGCCCGATACCGGGGAATATGTCTGGCATTATCAGGAAACGCCCGGCGACCAATGGGACTATACCGCAACGCAACACATGATCCTGTCGGACCTTGTGATCGATGGAAAGCCGCGCAAGGTGCTGATGCAGGCACCCAAGAACGGCTTCTTTTATGTGATTGATCGCACAAACGGAAAGCTGATTTCCGCTGATGGATATGTCAAACAAACCTGGACCAGGGGAGTCGATCCGGCATCGGGCAGGCCGCGAATCAATCCGGAGGCCTATTACAACAAAACCGGAAAACCCTGGCTGTCGCTCCCCGGGTTCCTTGGTGGACATAACTGGCATCCGATGGCCTTCAGTCCCGACACTGGACTTGTCTATATCCCGGTAAACGAGATTGCCACGCCCTACATACCCGACCAGCAATTCGCCTGGAAGCAGCAGTCCAACAACCTGGGTATAGATCTTGGCAAGGCCACGATGCCCGCAGACCGGGCGGTAGTCAGTGCAGTGAAAGCGGGCCTCAATGGCAGAATTGTTGCCTGGGATCCGGTTCGCCGGAAGGTAACATGGAACGTCGAGCTTGGCGGCCCGTGGAATGGGGGAATGCTCGCAACGCATGGCGGATTGCTGTTTCAGGGAACCGCGGCAGGAGACTTTGTTGCATACGACGCAAAGACCGGAAAAAAGCTGTGGTCCTTCCCGGCCCAAAGCGGAATCGTTGCGCCGCCGATCACCTATGCAGTGGGCGGAAAACAATATGTGTCGGTCGTGGTCGGCTGGGGAGGGGTCTATCCGCTTTTGCTGGGCGAACTCGCCCGCAAGAGCAACGACAGGCCCAATCGCAGCCGGGTTCTGACATTCGCGCTCGATGGGAAGGCCGTCCTTCCCGAACAGGCGGCGCTCGCGCGCAACACCACACCGCCGCCTGCCCCATTCGGATCGGAGCAGCAAATCACACGCGGCGCGGCATCCTATGCCCGGACATGCGGGGGGTGCCACGGCGATGGTGTCCGCTCTGGCGGGGTGCTGCCGGAATTGAGATGGAGCGGCATTTCAGGCGACCCGCAAGCATGGAAATCTGTCGTGATCGACGGGGCTTTGAACGATCGGGGCATGATCGGCTTTTCTCGCGATCTTGCACCTGCGGACGTAGAAGCGATCCGGGCCTATGTCGTCGCGCGGGCCAATGAGGACTGGGAATCGAGATAGTGATGCCGCGCGGGCCCAACCTGCCGGGAATGTCTGAATTAGATGGAGTGATGTGATGCGCGTGCTACGGACAAGGATACTGGTATCAATCGCGGCCCTTGCTGCCGTAATCCCCGGGAGCGTCAGTCCAGCTCTGGCCAGTTCTGGCAAGGATGCGGCAACTGCCGATGTTCAGGACCGTGTTGAAACTCTGCTTGGGCAGATGCGGCCCGACGAAAAGACGATTCTGACGATTGGCATTTTGCCTGCCCCGAACGGTACAGATCCGATACCCGTGCCGCTGGATGCAATTCCGGCGGCGGGCTATGTTTCTGGGATTGCCAGGCTAGGCATTCCTGCGTTGCGTGAAACGGATGCGAGTCTGGGCGTCGCCTGGGCGGGAGGATTGCGCAAAGACGGCGCGACGGCGCTGCCCTCGGGCCTGGCAATGGCGTCTAGCTGGAACCCGGAACTCTTGCGCAAGGGCGGCGCCATGATCGGCTCAGAGGCGCGCGCCAAGGGCTTTAATGTCATGCTGGCGGGCGGCGCAAACCTGACCCGCGATCCCCGGAATGGCCGCACATTCGAATATCTCTCCGAAGATCCGTTGCTAACCGGCGTGCTGGTCGGCAATGCGATTGCCGGTGTCCAGTCGAACCACATCATCTCGACGATCAAGCACTTTGCATTGAACGGGCAGGAAACCGGACGCCAGTTCGTCGATGCGCGAATTTCCGACGCCGCAGCGCGCGAGAGCGATCTGCTGGCATTCCAGATCGGAATCGAGATCGGACGCCCGGGTTCAGTGATGTGCGCCTATAACCGGGTCCTGGGGCATCAGGCATGTTCCAACGATTATCTGCTCAACAAGGTGCTGAAGCAGGATTGGCGCTACAAGGGCTTTGTGATGTCCGACTGGGGCGCCGTTCCTTCGCTTGATGCGGCCTTGAACGGGCTTGACCAGCAATCGGGCGCGCAGCTCGATCCGGCCTTGTTTTTCGGAAAACCGCTGGCTGAAGCGGCCAGCAAAGATCCCGCCTATGCGGCGCGTCTGGACGATATGAACCGCCGAGTCCTGTTTGCCATGCTGGATAATGGACTCGACAAGTATCCCGCCGAACCGGGCGGAAAGATCGATTTTGCCGCCAATGCTGCGGTCGCCGAAGACGTTGCGAAACAGGGGATCGTCCTGTTGCGCAACGAAGGCGCTGCGCTTCCTCTCGCCCGCACTGCCCGGCGCATTCTGGTTGTCGGTGGCAGCGCCAATATCGGTGTCATGTCAGGAGGCGGCTCCAGCCAGGTCAATGCTGAAGGCGGCCCGGTCGGGACGGTTTCGCTGGTAAGGTCGGACCATCGCTTTGCCAATTTCCTCACCCAGCAATTGCAGGGCAATGCGCCCCTCGACGCGATCAGGAAGGCCGCGCCGACTGCCACGGTTTCCTATCGCGACGGGTCGCACCTGACCGACGCGGTTGCAGCGGCGCAAAATGCGGACGTAGTCATTGTCTTTGCCAACAGTTGGTCAAGCGAAGGCCTCGACCAGCCCGACCTTCACCTGCCAAACGGACAGGACGCGCTGATTGATGCGGTTGCGAAGGCCAATCGCCACACCATCGTCGTGTTGCAGACGGGCAATCCGGTCGTCATGCCATGGCTAAGCCAGACGGCCGCCGTAGTCGAGGCATGGTATCCCGGCGTGCGCGGGGCCGAAGCGATTGCCTCGGTTCTGTTCGGAGATACCAACCCATCGGGCCGTTTGCCGATTACATTCCCCGCCAGTGAAGATCAGCTTCCGCGCCCACGCATCGACGGGGCTGATACCGTTGAACCCGATTTCATCGGAAAACCCCAACCAGCCGATGCAAAGCTTATTGCCGATTATGGCATCGAAGGATCGGATGTTGGCTATCGCTGGTTCGCCCGGCGCGAAACTAAGCCGCTGTTTCCGTTCGGCTTCGGATTGTCCTATACCAGTTTCAGGAATTCGGGGCTGGTGACCGATGGCAAGAGCGCCACTTTCACAATGACAAATACCGGTGTCAGACCCGGCGCGACTGTCGGGCAGGTCTATCTGGTCCGCCGTAATGGCAGCAGTATCAGGCGGCTGGTCGGTTTCAGGCGGGTTGAACTTGCGCCCGGTGAATCACGAAAAGTCACGATTTCCTTTGATCGTCGGTTGCTGGCCGACTGGAACGGACGGGGCTGGTCGCTACCGCAAGGTGAATATGCATTTTCGCTTGGTGACAACGCTGAGCAGCTTGGTGGGCCGATCTCGGTTCGCTTGACTGCCAGTTCATGGCAAGATTAAGGGAACTCCAAATGTCCAGAAACTATACAGCCAGCCAGCGTTCTGCGTTCGTAGCGGTCACCACTCTTTTTTTCGCCTGGGGCTTCATAACCTCGCTGATTGATCCGCTCGTGGCAGCGGTAAAAGGCATCTTCACGCTTACCAACGTGCAGGCGCAACTTTCTGCTTCGGCCTTCTTTATCGCCTATGGCCTGATGTCGTTTCCGGCGGCCTGGGTCATCACCCGTATCCGTCCTGTTCGCGCCATCCTGCTTGCCCTTGCCATGATGGCGGTGGCTTGCCTTGTGATGCTGGGGGCGGCCAATCTTGCCAATTACACATTGGTGCTGGCGGGATTGTTCATTCTGGCCAGCGGTATCACGATGCTGCAGGTGGCGGCGAACCCGTTGGCGGCTGCGCTTGGCTCTCCGGAAGGCAGCCATTTCAGACTGACACTGTCGCAAACGTTCAACAGCTTCGGAACCTTCATTGGCCCGATCATCGGTGCCGGGCTGTTTCTTGAAGGCGTCGAGGCGCAAACCGGCTCGACGATTTCGCACGCGGTGCGGGCGCAGGCTCTGGCCGGGATCGACCGGGCCTACTTCTGGGTCTGCGGATTGCTGGTGGTGTTGCTGACGTTTTTCTGGCTGTCGCGAAAAAGTGTTTCGGCGGCTGTGCCCGAAGCTGCACCCGAAGCTGTGCCCGGCCAGGGGATCTTGTCGACAATTGCGGAAGCCACGTCCTCACGGTGGGCGCTGCTGGGGGGGGCGGCCATTTTTGTCTATGTCGGCGTGGAGGTGTCGATCGGCACACAAATGGCCTTCTACCTGAACTCGCAGACGGTGTGGGCCCACAGCAATGCCCCATTTGGCGTGCCGCTGCTGGGCTGGGTGATGGGCAGCGACGGCGTGCCGGGCGTGTCATTGCAGGAAGCCGCGCGCGCTGTTTCGCTCTATTGGGGCGGGGCGATGGTAGGACGCGCTGTCGGTGCGGGGCTGCTGTCACGGATCAGCGCATCGAAACTGCTGGTTGCTTTCGCGTCGGTTGCCACGGCTATCTGCTGCTACATCGTCCTGATCGGCGGCCTGACATCCGGTTTTGCCGCCTTATCGATCGGTCTGTTCAATTCGATCATGTTCCCGGTCATTTTCACGCTGACGCTGGAACGGTCGGATGCGAGCAACGAGGCGACATCTGCCCTGCTGTGCACCTGCATCACCGGCGGAGCCTTTGTGCCATTGCTGATGGGGCTGACGGTCGATGTTGTCGGATACGGCCTGGCGTTTGCCGTGCCGGCAGCGGGCTACTTCCTGCTTGCGGCATTTGGCTTGCTGGCCGGCCACGTTCGTCCGACCGGTGCTCCGGCACCATCGATGATGGCACACTGAGCTAATCGGCGAGGATCAGCTCGACATTGGCCGCCGCAAGCGTGTCGCGGAAATGCGCGGGTATGCCGCTATCGGTAATGAGCACGTCGATTTCGCTGAGGCTGCACACGATTGCGCCTGAGGTGCTCTCGAACTTGGAGCTGTCAACCAGCAGGATGACCTGCTCGGCCCGTTCGATCAGCCTACGCTCGGCTGCAACTAGGATGACGTCGTGCTGCAATACACCCTGCTGCCCAACGGCGGCGGCCCCCATGAACAGTTTCGGAGCATGGAACTGCGGCATCGATTCCTCGCCTGCCGGTGCCAGGATGATGTTCTGTTCCCGAAACAGGGTGCCAGACGGCACAAGAATGCGGGTGTCCGTCTGAGGAAGCAACGCATCGATGATGTGAAGCGAGTTGGTCAGCACCTGAAGCGCCATTCCGGCCAGGTGGGGGCACATTTGCAGGGTGGTGGTTCCGCCGTCGATCATCACGCCTTCGCCCGGCCTGCACAAGGCTGCGGCGGCCTTGCCAATGGCCCGTTTGGCCTCCAGATTTTGGGTAATTGCCTGCGCGAAGGGCGTTCCGAGCAGGTGCCGCTCAGCAAGGTCCGGAACGGCAGAGGGCACCAACTTCGCCCCTCCGTGAACCCGGACGATGCTTCCGTTTGCCTCCAGCCTGCCAAGGTCGCGGCGGATTGTTGCTGGCGAAGCGCTGAGCTGCGCTTCGAGCTCGCGGTAGGTGACGAAACCCGTTGTCTGAAGTGCCGCGAGGATGAATTTCTCGCGCTGTTCTGCGTGCATGGCATTTATCCGATTGTTTCTGACCGCTATTGCCGCTCAGCTTCGAGCTGTTCAAGCGACTTGCCTTCGTTTCGGGGCGACCAGATCGCACCGATCAGACCACTCATGGCGAGAAAGCCGACCAGAATCCAGGCAAGGTTCTGAAACCCCGTAGCCGTCAACACTGGGACGAAAAAGCTGAACAGGCCCAGCGAAATACGTACCACGGCAAAACAGACTCCTTGCGCGGTTGACCGCAGCATTGTCGGAAACATCTCCGACGACCAGAGCTGGAAAAAGCTCTGCGCGCCGAAACCACCTCCGAACTGGAGAAGGAAGACATAAAGCAGCGCAACCGGAATGGTCAGCGGAAAAACTGCGAGCAGCATCATACCGACCACCTGAATCACGGCCGAAATGATAAACAGAGTGCGCTGGTTGACCTTATCCGACAGGCGCATAAATACCAAGCCGATGCTCACCATCCCGATGGCGAAGGATAGTGCCTGAATTGCCACAGACTGTGCCTGTGTTGCGGCACCGACAGTGCGCAGGATATAGGGAAAGTAGAAGCCGTTGGTTCCGGCCCACAGATTCCAGAAGCCGTACATTCCGACAAGTCCGAGAATCGAAGTGAGGTATTTACCCTTGAACAGCGTGGAAATCGGCGGGCGCTTCGCGCCGGATTTCTGCGCTTCTTCCCAACGCCGGGATTCATGCATGCGGCTGCGTAGAAAGGTGAGGCCGAGTGCTATGACGAGCAAGTGGGCGAATACGATCCGCGCGCCCAGAATTCCGAGATTGGTCAGCGCCAGACTCATCAGCAATACGACGACCGGGCCCAGGTACCACAGCATCTGCGCCACGCCCGAGTGCTTGCCGCGCCGGTCGTCTGGCGCTTGCTCGGCAATGAGCGACCAGCTTGCCGGAATGTCCGCGCCAACGGCAAGGCCGACGATCAGGAAGCCGGTGACGATCATCCATGGCGCGACGGCAAAGACTAGCATCGACATGCCGAACGCATAAATCAGCATGTCCCACTGGTAGATTTTCTTGCGGCCCAGCTTGTCGCACAGGATGCCACCAACCAGCGCACCCACGCCCGCACCGATGGCGTTGGGGCCGAAGGCGCCGATTAGACCAACGAAGCTGCTCGAGAGCCTGTAATGCTCTTGCCACAGCGCTAGCGCAGCAGCGCCCGCGACGATGCTGCCAGCATCGATATAATTGGCAAGCCCGGCGAGAATCGTGTCGCGCCAGTTTTCTTTTTCCCCGCTTGTCGTTGTCATTGGCTCTCTCCCACCAGAATTGTTCGGTTGATTTCGCTTATGCGTGTCACGCCAGTGAGCGACATTGCCACCCGCATTTCCGATTCGATCAATTGCAGCATGCGGGTAACGCCGGCTTCCCCTTGCGCCGCAAGCGCATAGGCCCAAGCGCGACCAAGCAGCACGCCCTTCGCGCCAAGCGCCAGCATCCTGATCACGTCCAGTCCAGATCGGACGCCACCATCAACCAGTACGGTCAACCGATCTCCAGCCGCATCGGCGATTGCCGGCAGGGCTCTTGCGGTCGAGAGCACACCATCGAGCTGACGACCGCCATGATTCGAAACCACGATCCCGTCGGCACCAATTTCGGCCGCTTCCTTCGCATCCTCGGGATCGAGCAATCCCTTGATGATCAATGGTCCCTTCCATTCCGATCGGATAAAATCGAGGTCTCGCCAGCTGATGGAAGGATCAAAATTGTTCCGCATCCAGGCAAAGAAGTCCTCAATCCCGGTCCGTCCCTTGAGCACCGGCAGAACATTGCCGAGTGCATGCGGACGCCCTCGCAGCCCGACGTCCCAGGTCCAGCCGGGCCGCACCATGGCCTGCGCCGCGCGCCATGCAGCCCCCTTGAGGCCGGGCGCGCCTGCAAGTCCGGTGCGATAGTCACGGTAACGGCTGCCAGGCACTGGCATGTCGACGGTGAAGACCAGAGCCGAACACCGCGCTTCGGTTGCTTGCCGCAACAAGTCCTTCATGAAGGCACGGTCGCGAATCATGTAAAGCTGGAACCAAAATGGCTTACGGGCCGATCTTGCCACTTCATCGATAGCGCAGGCTGACACGGTCGATAATGTGAAAGGAATGTTGGCGGCGTTTGCTGCGCGCACGGCCTGGCATTCCCCGCGCCGCGCATTGAGGCCGGCAAGGCCGATCGGCGCAAGCACCACCGGCATGGCCAGCTTTTGTCCGAACAGCTCCGTTGAAAGATCAAGATTCGAAACATCGCGCAGGACCCGCTGGCGCAATGCAATGCCACTGAGGTCCGTTACATTTTTCCCGAGCGTAACTTCGGAATAGGAACCGCCGTCGATGTACTCGAACAGGAAGCGTGGCAGGCGTCGACGCGCAGCCTCCCTGAAATCAGCGATATTGGCGATGATCATGCGAAGATTCCAAGTTCTGCCAGCCAGGACTGGCGATAGGCCTCGATGTCACCCTCCAGCGGTTCCACCCGGACCAGTTCGCCCCGGGGGAGCAAGGCAGGATATTTCAAACGCAACGCGCCGAACGAAACGTCGTTATGTGCATTTGCCGTGTAAATGTGCATGTCAGGCCTCAGTGCAGCGAGGGCGCGAACAAAGACTTCGGCCTCGGCAAAGCGCCCTTCGATTAGCAACCGATCCGAGCTGCCAATCAGGCTTAGCGACGTATCGGCGACCAAAGCGGCATAGAGGCAAGCGGCCGCACGACGCTCAAACCAATTGTCCGATCGATTTATCCAGCGGAAATCTGATTTCGGGAATGGACCGAAACCGGGTGCCAACGTCGGCAGGACCATTCTTGTGTTGTTCAAAACAGCAGGCACTGCCGCCAACAGGCTAAGCTGGTCTGGCTTGATATCGACGCGGCGCGTGTCAATCTCGATCAGTGTCTCGATCTCGCGACCGCCCATGAAGCGGGCGGACGGAACCGGTTGACCATAGGCGTCGACATTGACCAGGCAGTCCCGTGCTTCTGGCAACGTTGCCGTGCCAACCGGCTGGGCCGGTAGGCGCATCGCAATGAACCAGGTGCCGGTCGAGAGGACAGTTGCCTCGTTTCTGGCGATTTGAGGAAAGCCGCGTGCAGCCAGCAATGCGGCGTTGGAATCGTGCAGCCCGGTGAGAACCTGAACATCGGCAGGCAATCCTGTTGCCGCAACGACGTCCGGTTTGAGGTGCCCGACGACGTGATCAGGACTGACCAGTGGCGCAAACTGGTCGGCCCACCCCAGGCGACGCGCCATCGGCGAGTAACAGGCTTGCGCCGGACACCACAGATCGGAATGGCATCCCAGACTGGTTGCTTCGGTGACAGCATTTCCGGTCAGGAACCATGCCCAGTATTGAGCCCAGGGCAGCAGGGTGGCGCGCGCCATCATGAGCGGATGGGTTTGCGTCAGCCAATATAGCTGGCTACCCATATTGAGCCCTTGCGGCAGCGCAGGTGATCCGGTCAGAGAAAAATCATCACGTTCGGTTCTGTATTTAGCAAGAATCTCAGGCGGAATCGGCTGTTCATAGTCAATCGGTGGACAGAAAGGTGCGCCATCAACTAGCGCGACCACTCCAGCTCCGTGGGCAACAGGGATGATCGTTTCAACCGTATGGTGAGCGAACTGGCGTAGTGTTTCGAGCAGCCACGTGGCTACGCCATCAATATCTAAGCGGCGAATTCCGTCAATTTCTGCAAGCGCATTGGGTCGCACCTCCCGGCAAAGGAGATTCGCGGAGGAATCCCATGCGCTCACTTTGCTTAGCGTCTTTCCGATATCGATGACGATCGTTGCTCGCTCAGCCAAACAGAATCCCCCTTTCCTAAATTATTGAAGCAATCATTATCAATCCTAATTGCTCAATTCCAGCAAAAAGGTTATCAGGATAATCTATGGCTCTGCGAAGTGCCGATGCAGCCCTGACAAGTCGAGGACATTTATGACCGCACAGCCGACGATTTCTGCCAAAGCCACGCAATACGCAGTGCCGACCAGCCGCTGGGACGATTCGCAGGCGGCGTCGCTTGGTGCAGCGGAGCTGCTTCTCTATCGATCGAACCTGCTAGGGTCAGACCTCACCGTCACCAACTACGGTGGCGGCAATACCTCGGCAAAACTGCATGAAATCGATCCGCTGACTGGTGAATCGGTTGAGGTACTATGGGTAAAGGGCTCGGGCGGTGATATCGGCTCAATGCAGCTCGATGGCTTTGCAACTCTCTATCAGGCCAAGTTGCTGGGCCTTGAAACGCACTATGACGGGCCGGACGACGACGACAAGATGGTCGGATATCTGCCGCATTGTACCTTTAATCTGAACGGGCGTGCGGCGAGCATTGACACTCCGCTCCATTCGCTCCTCCCCTTCGCGCACGTCGACCATGTCCATCCCGATGCGATTATCGCGCTGGCGGCCTCATCCGGCGGGGAAGCGGCGACGCAGGAAATCTGGGGCGGCAAGATCGGTTGGCTGGGGTGGAAGCGCCCCGGCTATACGCTGGGCGTGATGCTGCGTGATTATGTTGCGGCGAATCCGGAGCTGACGGGTGTGATGCTCGCTGGTCACGGGATTATCTGCTGGGCCGAAAGCGCGAAGGCCTGCTACGAACACACCATTGACCTGATCGCCGATGCGGCGAACTATCTTAACTCGAAAATTGCCGGAAAACCAGCTTTCGGCGGCGAAGCAACGGTTTCTCTTCCCTCCACCGATCGCGCCGCTGTTGCCGCCGATCTCATGCCTCGCCTGCGTGGAATGATGACGGGGACGCGGCGCAAAGTTGGCCATTTCTCAGATGACGCAGAAGCGCTTGAGTTCGTCAATTCCACCGATTTTGATCGCCTGGCACCTATTGGCACGTCGTGTCCGGACCACTTCCTGCGGACCAAAATCGCACCGCTGGCGCTCGATCCCGCGCGTCTGCAAGACGACGCCTATCTAACAGACAAGATTGCGGCCTATCGCGCGTTCTATGCCGCTTATTACGACCGCTGCAAACGGGCGAACAGCCCCGCAATGCGCGATCCGAACCCGATCGTTGTCCTGGTTCCGGGCGTCGGTCGTATCACCTTTGCCAATGACAAGACCACAGCGCGCCTGGCCGGTGAATTTTACGGCAATGCCATCAATGTGATGCGCGGAGCCGAGGCCATTGGCGATTACATCGGTCTCGACGAGCAGGAAGCCTTTGACATCGAATACTGGTTGCTTGAGGAAGCCAAGCTCCAACGCATGCCAGCGCCCAAGCCCATGGTTGGCCGGATCGCGCTGGTCACCGGGGGGGCAGGGGGCATCGGTGCGGCAACCGCTGAGCGACTGCTTTCTGAAGGCGCCTGCGTTATGCTTGCTGACCGCGAAGCCGGCGCGGTGGAGGAGGTGCGTGCCGCCTTCGCCAAACGGTTTGGTAAAGACGTGATTCGCGCCACGGTTTGTGACGTAACCGACGAAGCCCAGATTGCTGAGTGTTTTGCAGTTTGCGCACGCGAGTTCGGTGGACTCGATGTGTTGGTCGCCAACGCTGGTATCGCTTCATCGGCGCCGCTCGAAGAAACCACCATCGACCTGTGGAACCGCAATTACGATGTGCTGGCGAGGGGCTATTTTCTGACCACCCGCGCGGCCTGGCCGCTGCTCAAGGCCATGAAGGAGCAAGGCGGCGCGGCGGTCGTGTTCATCGGCTCGAAGAACGCGGTTGCCGCTGCAACCAACGCCAGCGCCTATGCTTCTGCAAAGGCTGCCGCCAACCATCTTGCGCGCTGTCTCGCGCTCGAAGGCGCGCCCGAGGGCATTCGCGTTAACACCGTCAACCCTGATGCAGTTATCAAAGGCAGTCGCATCTGGGACGGTGATTGGCGCAAGGAACGTGCGGGAGCCCACGGTATCGATTCCGGCGCTGAACTGGAGGAACATTATCGCAAACGCTCGATGCTTAAGCGCGATGTGCTGCCGTCCGATATTGCCGAGGCGGTCTACTTCCTCGCCGGAGACCAGTCCGCCAAGTCGACCGGCAACATGATCAACGTCGATGCTGGCAACGCGCAGGCTTTCGTACGTTAATAATCACAAGCACGCGATCAAAGCGGGCTGGAGAGGAGCAACAAATGAAACTCGCGAACAACGTGTTTATGACCGCGCTGACACTGGGATTGTCAATGATCGCTGCCGCTGGTGCGAGCGCACAAACCACACCCGCGCCGATTGTCGGCCCAGCTTCGGCACCGGCCGGGGCGCTTGTCATCCCGGTTTACGGCAAGGCCAACCCCGGCAGTCCTGCGGATGAAATCTCGTCTCAGTTGTTCGGTCGCGAAACCGTTCTTCGCAACATTACCTATCCGACTGTCACCGTAGTTGCGCCCAAGCCCGGCACCGCTAATGGCACGGCGGTTATCGTCGCGCCGGGCGGGGGCTTTGCCATGCTGGCGATGCAAAATGAGGGCTGGCGCGTCGCGCAGGCCCTGGCTGACCGGGGCGTTACCGCTTTTGTGCTGAAATACCGCCTTAATCCTACCGACCGCGATGACACGATATGGATGGTCGGCATGCAAAAAATGTTCGCGAACGTCGGTCAGGGCAAGCCGCGAGAGATCAAGGACCCCGAGGCCACCAAGGATGCGCTCGCCGCGCTTAAACTGGTGCGGGACCGCGCGGGTGAATTCGGCGTCGATTCCGGCCGCGTCGGCATGATTGGCTTTTCCGCAGGGGCCATGACCACGCTCAACTCTATTCTGGAAGCAGGCACTCCCGCAAATCCCGGCACCCGCGCGCCGGACTTCGTTGGCTATATTTATGGTCCGATGCAGAGCGTTGCGGTTCCGGCAGATGCGCCGCCGATGTTTGCCGCGCTGGCAATGGACGATCCGCTGTTTGGCGGCGGCGAGTTCTCGATAGTTTCGGCTTGGGCCAAGGCCAAGCGCCCGGTTGAACTGCACGCTTATCAGACCGGCAGCCATGGATTCGGCATGGGCGCGCCCGGTACAACCACCACCCAGATGATGCCTGAGTTCCTTGCATGGATGGACATGCAGGACCTGTTGAAAGCGAGAACCAAGTGACCTTGCCCCTTTCAGACGAACTGATCGCCGAAACCAACGCCCGCGACATTGCGGCGCTGGACGAGGATTACCACGCGCTTGGCCGCAAGCTTGACCGCACCGGGATCGACATCGATGCGATCAAGGACCGGGTTGCCGGCTTCTCACTCGCGGTGCCAAGCTGGGGCGCCGGGCGCGGCGGCACCCGCTTTGCCAAGTTCCCGATCCCCGGCGAGCCAACCAACATTCATGAAAAGCTTGAGGACTGCGCCGTCATCAACCAGCTTTGTCGGGTGACGTCGCGCGTTTCGCCGCATTTTCCCTGGGACAAGGTCAGCGACTATGCCGCGCTGCGCGAGGAGGCGGCCAGCCTTGGCCTTGGCTTTGACGCGGTCAATTCCAACACCTTTCAGGACCAGCCCGGACAGGCGCACAGTTACAGCACTGGCTCGCTTGCTTCGACGGTTGAGGCCACGCGGCAGCAGGCGGTGGAGCACAACATCGAATGCATCGAGATCGGGCGCCAACTGGGTTCGACCGACCTTACCATTTGGGTGGGCGATGGCACAAATTTCCCCGGGCAGCAGGATCTTGGCCGCTCGCTCGACCGCTATCTTGAGGCCGCATCGCAGGTCTATGTCGCGCTGCCCGATGACTGGCGGATGTTGCTTGAACACAAGATGTTTGAACCGGCGTTCTATTCCTCGGGGAGACAGGATTAGATCAAATAACTGTATTTGGCTAATAAAATAAGGCATAATCCCCTGCACAGCACCTGCACAGCTATGGAACTCCGCGCGCTTTCGCTCCAAACCTGCACAGTTTCTGCACAGCGGAGTTTGGCAATGGCGTTCATCATCGACAAGGAGGTGCTGAAATCTGGCCTGATCATTTTCAGGCGCGGCGATGTCGAACACCGCAATTTTTACTGCCGCGTCAGGTTGCTCAAGGAAGATCGCTATAAGACGATCTCCTTGCACACGTCGGATCGTCAAACAGCGCGCGATCAGGCGTTCGACCATGATGCCGAGATTCGCTTCAAATTGAAACATGACGTGCCAGTCTTCAACCGGCCCTTTCGCGACGTTGCTGAGGAATATATCACCACCATCGAGCGCCGCGCCACCAACGGGGTGGTATCAGAGCATCGGGCGAAGTGCCTCAAAAATTGGGTCAGACGCTCGCTCGACGAATATGTCGGCAGCACCCAGGTTCATTTGATCGGCCAAGACCGCTGGGCGCAATATCCCACTTGGCGGCGGGAAAACGGCAAAGGCCGCCACCGCGCACAGATCAGCGATTCCACCATCGCCAGTGAAATGGGTGCGTTCAACGCCGTCATGAATTACGCGATCAGTAAGCGATATGTGCCTGCCAGCCATCGCTTCGAGGGCAAGCCAAAGCTGAAGACGATGCGCCGCGATGCGTTCACCACCGAGGAGTATCGCAAACTCCACAGTGTCGGGCGCAAATGGATCAAGGAGGCGACGACACCCCAAGGCATTTGGTATCGCACAATGTGCTACAATTTCATTCTCATCATGTGCAACACAGGGATGCGTCCGCCCGAAGCCAAGAACCTGCGGTGGAAAGATATTGCCCCAGCCAAAGACCGAGATGGGCGCGAAATCGTGGTGATGTTCGTTCAGGGCAAAGGCAAGTCACGTAATCTTGTCGCCCCCAAAAGCGTTGGCGATTATCTTGAACGGGTGCGTGAACTCTCCAAAGCGACCAATCCCGATGATAATGTCTTTACCATTATCAACGGCAAGCCCGCCAAATATCTCTACAGCGACACCGTGCAGGCACTGTTGGAGGAGGCAGAGCTACGCGCTGGGCCGAACGGCACTCCGCGTTCAACCTATTGTTTCCGGCATACCTATGCGACCTTCCGCCTAAGCGACGGCGTTGATGTCTATATTCTCGCCGAGCAGATGGGCACATCGGTCAAAATGATTGAGGATCACTATGGCCATGTAAATACGATCAAACATGCCGATCGCGTGCTGATGGGCATGACCGGCTGGGAATTGATCCGCGAGCCGGGCGACGACAGCGTAGCAGCAGCTAAGGCAGCCAAGGCCGCTGCAACGCGGGACCGGGCCGGTCGATCTGGCCCCATGAAGCGATCCCGCGCGAGCTGAATCTAAACAGTCCGCTGGTCTCAAGCGTTTGCCCGCATCGTTCTTTGCCGCCGAGTTCGGGGGCCGATGGCCAAGGGCAACGCCTCTCCGGCTTTTGCGACGCGCCGCTGGCGCCCTGGTTCGCGAAAACGGAAAAGCGATCATGGGAATCAGGCGTGCAGAGCTTCAAACGCCCCCTTGTTCGCGTCTTCCCGCTGACGCCGCCCCTTCTCCGTGGCGAACTTAAAGGGGGGGGCGGCAAGGGCTGTTCTGCCAATGTCGCCTCGACTTGCACAAAAGCTTACACATTTTGCTCGTTATCTGGCGGTTTTATCCGCATTATCATATTCCCGCATTTGCGACCGCAGTATTCCGTGCCTTTTTGTGGTAGCCTCGTCCCACTCAAAATCCCGTTCCGCAAGGAGTGTGGGTTCGATTCCCACCGCCCGCACCATCCAAGATAGCAGGCTCCGATATGGCCACCGAACGGGGGACAGGAGCCTGCATCAGCGGATCGGATGGGGTCGAACGACCCACGGTCCGCTGCGCGAAATGACAATCGAACGGCATTGTCATGTTGGCACTTTGCATCCCCGTCCGGGGTGCAGCCATCGCCACCAATTGACGCCGCGCAGCGACATTCAGGGTTTCGTGATCGTCTAGCCTTGGCTCTATCGATCATCCGATGATCGATAGAATGCCATCCTATCGATCAAGGGTTGGAACCGTCAGTGTGGCTAGGCACTGGGCAATCTCACTTTCTTTCGCTGTGAGATCGATGCTCGCGACACGTAGCCGTTCGTCACCCACAAGCATCCGATAAGACGTGTCCAACGCACTTGCGCCAAGGCTGCTATGATGCGGATAGAGCAGCATCACGTTGCCGCAACGGTAAAGCCGGGCGTAGGCCATCATCTGGTACACATCGCCTTGTGACACACCGCGCTTAGCATCACCGGGATCGCGTCCGATACGCTTCCATTTGGTGTCAATCACCGTGATCGTGGCTGCACCACGTTTAATTAAAATATCCGGCTTTGTTTGAAAACGCTCCTCGCCGCCACCTTCTTCAATCAGGCAATTGAGGAGCCCGGCTTGTGTGTGGACGGTCAGATCACTTCCGCGCAGTGCACGCCGAGCCAGCGCCGCGATGTATGCCTCAAACAGCTTGTTCATCGGGAACAGTAGAGTGATGCCGTGTTGCACGCTCGCATCGTGGTGGGTTGCCTGCCATTCGCGCTTTAGAAACAGCCGAGCGAGGCCGTACAGAGTGTCCCAGCGGCGATTAGTTCGATCGATCCGCACCTGCTTCCACGGAAGAGCGTTGGGTCTGACATCGCTTACGTCGACCAAAATGAACCGCAGCTCGTCAAGCCGCCGCAGTGTCTCGTCCCCGCGGGCGTGTCGGCGGAGAAATAACACGCAGGCTTTCATGATCCGCAGCAGCGGTGTGTCGATCATCAACGTGTCGAACCGGCAAGCAAGGCGATCAGGACGAACGGCGTTGTGCGAAAACTGACGCCGCACGTCGAGCCGACCACGCAGTGCTGGCAAGTCATCCTCCTGCGCGAGATAGGCGCGCGGCAGGCCGCGCCTTGCCTCGGCTAAGAGCCGGTCAGCAAACAGTCGAATCAGGATATCCAGCAAGGTCTCATTCTGCCTCGCCATTGTTGAGGCCTCACCGTCGCTCAGGTTGAGGCCAAGTGCGACATCGAGCATTCGCACTAAACGATGCCGAATTGCGCCTTCCGATTGGATCTCGTCGGGGTCGATCTTCGGCAGTATTTCAAGGCTGCATCCAGGCGCAGCAATAACACCGACCATTTGCCTCGTGGTCAAATGCCGGTGATGATCGACAAGGATCGCAGTGCCTTCGCTGCCGGACAAAGGATGATCGCGCGCTGCTGCTAGCAGCGCATTGGCTTCGCCACGCGAGAAATGCCGCTCCGGTACGACGCCTCCGCCATTGTGGACGCCGACGCGCGTCCATTCATGAACGGTCAGATGCGTCATTCCCCGGCATCGGCTTCCGCGACTTCGGAGGTCGATTTGCTCAGCAGGCGCGTATACGCATCGGCTGGAAAGCCAGTGCTACCATCCACCTGCTGTTCCCATCGGACAAACCAGCTCTTGCGGTCATTACCCTCACCCAAAGGACATTTTAAGGTTCGATGGCCAATGAACCCGCTGCCGAGGACCGCCGCAATGCGGCTCCAGTCTTCGAAGAAATACTCCTGCAAAAGCGGGATTACCTTGTCATGCATTGCTGCATGAACCTCATCCGCTGAGCCACAGCCGATGAAAAAGGCGTGTCCGATGCGGTGTTCCCGATCGATCAGATATTCAATCCGTTGATTGATCGTTGTTAAAACTCGCACAAGATCGATTCCGGTTTCCGTGCTGGCATCGGCCAACAGGCTGGGATCAGGAGCCATTTCCCGGAATACGAACCGCCGCCGCAAAGCGGTATCGAGCAGCGCGATCGAGCGATCCGCCGTGTTCATCGTTCCGATGATGTGGAGGTTTGCAGGGACGCCGAAATCTCGCTTTTTGGAGTAGGGCAGCGTTAGCGTGATTTCGTTGGGCATGCCGAGCCGCTTGTCAGATTCGATCAGCGTGATCAGTTCACCGAAGACCTTCGAGATATTTGCACGGTTAATCTCGTCGATGATGAGCACGAACTGGTCGCGCACCCCGTCGCTTGGCGGCGAAGCATCGCCATCGCTATCGCCTGCAATCAACCGACCAATCGCGGCAAGGTTCACGCGCTTTGACGGCACTGAATAGAGTGTCCGCATGGTGAAGTTACCATCGACAATCGTATCGAGTGGGAGGGGCTCGTCGAGCGTCAGAAGCCAGCGCACATTGCGGCGATGCGCGTAATAGCCCTCAGCCGACGGCTCGAACCGGTAGTCTCCGGTAACTTCGGCAATCGCTCGGAACGCAGTGTTGCCATATGGAACAATGACAATGTCGCCGACCTTCATCTCGCAGC
>JBDTLS010000015.1:0-22885 GCA_039934655.1 Sphingobium sp. | reverse complement strand
ACGGCGAGGCGGCGCGGCGCGCTGGCCCCGCCTTTATCGCCGACGATTTGCTGCGCAACATTGGCGCAGCAATCGGATGCTGTCTGTGACCGACCCCGGCACCATTATCCGCATCGCCGCGAAGGGCGATGGCGTAACCGCCGATGGACGTCATGTGCCGCTGAGCGCGCCGGGGGATCGCCTGCGCGAGGATGGCGGGCTTGAGCTTGGCCCGCATCATGTCGCGCCGCCATGCCGCCATTTCCCGCTGTGCGGCGGTTGCCAGTTGCAACATATGGACGCGGAAAGTTTCACACGGTTTGTGTCGGATCGGGTGGCGGGCGCGTTGGTCGGGCAGGGCATAACCACCGATGTTCTGTTGCCCGCGCATATCTCTCCGCCGCACAGCCGCCGACGCGCATCGCTGCGCGCGGCGCGCCTGGGCAAGAATCTGCACCTTGGTTTTTCGAGCGAGAACAGCCACCGCATTGTCGACATGCAGATGTGCGCGATACTGCATCCCGCCCTGTTTGCGCTGGTAGCGCCGTTGCGCCAATTGCTCGGCCCGTTGGTGGGTGACCGCCGCGCGGCCCAGGTGCGGATGACGTTGACCGATCAGGGTGTCGACCTGTTGCTCGAAAATGCCGGGACCGACGATGCGAAGGACGGCCTCGCGATGGCCGAGAATTTGAGCGCGTTTGCACAGACGCATCGTCTCGCGCGGCTGAGCATTGACGATGGCTATGGCGCGCAGACCCGCTATGAGCCGGAACCCGTCACCGTTAGTTTTGGCGGCGTGGCAGTGGGCGCGCCGCCGTTCGCTTTCTTGCAGGCGACCGAAGATGGCGAAGCCGCATTGGTGGGCGCGGTGCGCGGCGCGCTTGGCGATGCGCGCACGATTGCCGATCTGTTCAGCGGCCTTGGCACCTTTGCGCTGTCGCTGGGTGAGGGGCGGGCGGTTTATGCCGCCGAAGCAGCGCGCGACATGGTATTGGCACTGAAAATGGCCGCAAACCGGGCACAACGCAAGCTGGTCGCCGACCATCGCGACCTGTTCCGTCGCCCGCTCGTGCCGCAAGAGCTGGACCGGTTTGATGCGATCCTGCTCGATCCGCCGCGCGCGGGTGCGCGCGAACAGGTCGTGCAGCTTGCGCAATCAAAGGTTCCGGTCATCGCCTATGTGTCGTGCAACCCCGGCAGCTTCGCGCGCGATGCCAAACAGTTGATCGAAAGCGGCTATCGTCTGGCGAGCGTGCAGCCGGTTGGGCAGTTCCGCTGGTCCACGCATATTGAACTCGCCGCGATATTTCGGCGCGGGTGACAGGTACTATAGCTTCTTCTATAGCTTGATTATGACTGATCCACGCGAATCCGGCCTGGCGCTGGACCCAAAATATGATCGTGACGGCCTCGTGACCGCTGTCGTCACCGATATCGACAGCGGGGAGGTGTTGATGCTCGCGCACATGAATGCGCAGGCGCTGCAATTGACCCGTGAAACCGGCTTTGCGCATTTCTGGTCGCGCAGCCGTCAGAACCTTTGGAAAAAGGGTGAGACGTCGGGGAATGTGCTCGCCGTCGAGGAACTGCGCATCGATTGCGATCAGGATGCGCTGTGGGTTATCGCGCGGCCAGCCGGTCCCGCGTGCCATACCGGAGAGCGCAGTTGCTTCTATCGCCGGATCAGGCAGGATGGTCTGGAAAGGCTGGATGATTAAGCGCGCGGCGTTGGCATTGCTGTTGGCTATGGCAGGGTGCCAGGCGACCCCGCCCGAACCCAGGCAGCGCACTACCACGACTGCGTCGCCGGGCGCATTGGCCAGCGCACTGGAACGCGCGGGGCTTGAGTCGGGGCAAGTGGCCGACGCGCAAAAGCTTTCGCCGATTGGCCTCTATCGGAATCATCATGAAGCGGGCAGCGATGTGCTGTGCGTAACGCCGCCCCGTGCGGACGCGCGCGCGGGCGCGGGCACCAAAATGCATTTCGGTTTGCAGGCGGTGTTCGGCGAGAACGCCTCTTGCTCTGGCCACGGTACGGTGCATCTGGCGGGGGAACGGATGATACTGAATTTTGCGCGATCCTCATGCCTGATCGTGGCGGATTATGAGGGGGATCGCATCACCTTGCCCGGCGCGCTCGATGAGAAATGTGCGGATTTGTGTGTGGACAACGGCTCGCTGGAAGGCGTGACGTTTCCCCGCGTCGGCAATGACGACGCGGGTGCACGTTCGGCGCGTGATCGGGCGGGCAGTCCGCTGTGCGATTCTAATTGACGTGAACGTAAACGTAATGTAGACAGCTTGCATGAGCGAGACAATGTTTCCGGGCCGTGTCGATCTGCCCGATACTAAAAAGCAGATCAGCTATTCGATCAGCGATCTGGCCACGGAGTTCGGCGTGACGCCGCGCGCCTTGCGCTTTTATGAAGATGAAGGGCTGTTGTCGCCCCAGCGCAATGGCACCGTGCGCGTATATGCTCCGCGCGAACGGGCGCGCCTCGCGTGGATATTGCGGGCAAAGCGGGTCGGTTTCAGCCTCGCGGATAGCAAGGAAATGGTCGACCTTTACGACCTTGGTGATGGACGTGCCGTGCAACGGCGCGTTACCGTTACCAAATGCCGTGATCGCATCGAGATGCTGGAGCGGCAGAAGGAAGATATTGATGCTGCCATTGCCGAACTTGCGGATTTTGTGGCGACCGTGGAAGCAATAATTGAGCAGGTCGAGTAGAACGGTCGATCTGATTAATCGTCCCGACCGTTCTATCTTTGATTTGCCGCGATTTCTTAATCATCAGATGACATCATCTGACTGGAAATCGCTCTAAATACGCGCCGAAGCACAAGCGATTTCAGGAGAGTAGTCATGCCGATATATACCGCGCCGGTCCGCGACACGCGCTTTGTTCTTGACCATGTGGTCGCGCTCGACCGCTATACCAACCTGCCCGGCTTCGAAGGCGCGACGCAAGATCTGGTGGCTGCCGTATTGGAAGAGGGCGGGAAGTTCGCTGCCGAAGTGCTGTTCCCCCTCAATCAGGTCGGCGATCAGGTCGGGTGCATCCGGCATGACGACGGTAGTGTCGCAACCCCGCCCGGATTCAAGGCGGCGTACGACCAGTTTGTGGCGGCAGGCTGGACGACGCTGCATGCTCCGCAAGAATTTGGCGGGCAGGGCTTGCCCAGCGTGGTGGCGACTGCGTTCGGGGAATATGTGCTTTCCGCCAATCAGGCGTTCGAGCTGTTTCATGGCCTGACGGCGGGCGCGATTTCTGCGCTGCTGGTCAAAGGGACGGCGGAGCAAAAGAGCAAATATGTACCGAACCTGGTGTCAGGCAAATGGACCGGCACCATGAACCTGACCGAGCCGCATTGTGGCACCGACCTGGGCCTTATCAAAACCAAGGCCGTGCCGAATGCTGACGGCAGCTATCTGATAACCGGCACCAAGATTTTCATTTCCTCGGGCGAACAGGATTTGACCGAAAACATCATTCATCTGGTGCTCGCCAAGACGCCGGGCGCGCCCGAAGGCAGCAAGGGCATATCGCTGTTCATTGTGCCCAAAATCATGGTCAATGATGATGGCTCGCTGGGTGCGCGCAATGCCGTGAGCTGCGGTTCGATCGAACATAAAATGGGGCTGCACGGCAACAGCACCTGCGTCATGAACTATGACGGCGCGACCGGATGGCTCGTGGGTGAGGAAAACAAGGGTCTGGCCGCAATGTTCATCATGATGAATGCGGCGCGGCTGGGCGTGGGGTTGCAAGGACTGGGGCAGGCGGAGGTCGCCTACCAGAATGCGGTGCAATATGCCCGCGACCGCAGGCAGGGCCGTGCCCTGACGGGGCCGGCGGATCCGCAGGAAAACGCCGACACGCTGTTTGTTCATCCGGACGTTCGGCGGATGTTGATGGACGGGAAAGCGATTACAGAGGGATTGCGCGCATTGATGCTGTGGGGTGCTTTGCAGGAAGACCTCTCGCGCCTCGCCGCGACCGAGGAAGATCGTCAAGCCGCGGATGATCTCATCTCGTTGCTCACGCCTGTCATCAAGGGCTATGGCACCGACAAGGGCTTCGACATCGCCGTGACGTGCCAGCAGGTGTTTGGGGGGCACGGTTACATTCGCGAATGGGGCATGGAGCAATATGTGCGCGACGCCCGCATCGCCCAGATTTACGAAGGCACGAACGGCATTCAGGCAATGGATCTGGTGGGCCGCAAGCTCGCGATGAATGGCGGCCGCGCCATCCAGGCGTTTTTCAAGATCGTGGCGGCGGACATTGCCGATGCCAAGGGCGATCCGCGCACCGCGCCGCTCGCCGAGGCGCTGGAAAAAGCCAATGGCCAGTTGCAGGCCGCGACCATGTGGCTGATGCAGAACGCCATGACCAACCCCAACAATGCAGGGGCTGCTGCGCATCATTATATGCACATTCTTGGCATTGTTTCGGTGGGGTTGATGTGGTTGCGGATGGCGCGTGGTGCCGGTCAGCTCATCGACGCGGGAGGTGATGACGCGGCGTGGCTGGAAGCCAAGCTGGTGACGGCACGCTATTTTGCCGAGCGGTTTATGCCTGACGCGGGGGCGCTGCGCCGCAAGATCGAGGGCGGGGCAGAAGCGCTCATGGCCCTCTCGCCCGTAATGTTTGCCCTGCGGTAAGGCGAGCTATAGACTCTAGGTGTCGGCCCAGCGCCGCACCAAATTATGATATAGCCCGGTAAGGCGCACGACTTCGGGATCGTTGATCCCGTCGCGGGCGCCCATCCGTTGGATGGTCTGGTCAAGATCGAACAGCATGGCGCGCTCGATGTCGTCGCGAATCATCGACTGAACCCAGAAAAATGCGGCCAGACGGGTCCCGCGCGTAACCGGATTGACCATATGAAGTGTTGAGCCGGGATAGAGGACGAGGTCGCCAGCCGCCAGTTTGATCGACTGCGTTCCGACATGCCCCTCGATAACCAGTTCGCCCCCGTCATAGCTTTCCGGGTCCGCGAGGAAAAGGGTCGCGGACAGGTCGGTCCTGATTTTGATGGGCGTATGTCGCACTGGCCGGATCGCATTGTCGATATGCACACCAAAGGACTGCCCGCCGCTATAACTGTTGAATAACGGCGGGAAAGTGCGGTGTGGCAATGCTGCCGACACGAACAGGGGCGCTGCGCCCAAGGCATCGAGAATGCGGTCCCCCCAGTTGCGCGCGACGGGATCGTCCTCCGCAACTTGCGCATTGTCTTTGACTTTGCCGGATTGTTCTCCGGCAGTTACCCTGCCGTCCATCCAGTTCGCAGCCTCGAGGTCCCTGCGGCACGCAAGGACCTCTTCGGCGGAAAGAACGGATGGGATAATGCTAAGCATTGTGCGCGTTTAGAATATTACGCGCACCGTGCCTAGCAGCGAACGACCAGGAGCGGTCAATTCGATAGCACCGGCCCATTTTGTTTAAGTTCTTCCAAATCACCCGTCGACGCCTTGCTGGCTGATCGTGACAAGCTGATAATCTGCCGCAGCCAAATGCGAAGCAGGGCGAGGAATGCCGGTTCCCCGCAAGAGGGGAACCGGGAGATTGCGATCTTGGCGCCAAGCGCATAAGCCGCCTGAGTGAATCATCCCGACCTCCCGCCGATGCTGCTCGACGTCAGCCGTTTGCTATGGCGCGCATGGCGGGGGCAGGCGATGACAGGGATCGATCGGGCCTGCCTGGCCTATGTGGAGCATTATCAGGATCGGGCGCGGGCGGTGGTGCAACGCGGCGGCTTCACGTATGTGCTGGGGATGGAGCATTCCCGGCGGCTGTTTGCGCTGTTGCTGGATCGGCCTGTCGGTTTTCGGGGGCGGGTGGTGCGCCTGTTAGTGGGATCGGTATTTGCTCATGTGGCCGGACTCGCATCCTTGCCTGGAGCAAGCTATATCAATGTCGGGCACACCGGGCTGGATCGACCCGGACACGCGCGCTGGGTGCGAAGGACGGGGGTACGTGCCATCTATTATGTGCACGACCTGATCCCGATTTCTCACCCACGCTTTGCACGAGCAGGGGAACCGGAACGCCATGCACGACGGATGACCACCGTGTTGAAATGCGCCACGGGCGTAATCGCCAATAGCCGCGACACTGTTGACGCGCTCGAACGCTTTGCGGGGCTGCATGATTTGCCGATGCCGCCGTCGCATTGCGCGCCGCTCGGATTGTCGAAGGTGCAGTGCGCAGGCGATGCAACGCGCCCTTACGCCAAGCCCTATTTTATCATTGTGGGCACGATTGAGGGGCGAAAAAATCATCTGTTGCTGCTAAATGTCTGGCGGGATTTGGTGCAACGTCATGGCCAAAATGCGCCAACATTGGTCATTATCGGGCAGCGGGGATGGGCGGCGGAGAACGTCACGCACCTGCTGGACAATGATGCAGCCCTGCGCGCGCACATCGTTGAGCTGGGGCGATGCGACGACGCCCAGTTAGGCCAATATATGATGCACGCCCAAGCGTTGTTGTTCCCCAGTTTTGTGGAGGGGCAGGGCCTGCCGCTGATCGAGGCGCTTGACGCGGGCACGCCGGTCATCGCCAGTGATCTTGCGGTATTTCGGGAGACGGCGGGCAATATCCCGGAATATCTCGATCCTCATGACAAGCAGATCTGGGCCGATGCGGTGATGGAGTATAGCGCGGCGGACAGTGTCCGGCGTCAGGCGCAAATCGTGCGCCTTGAGGGTTTCCACGCGCCAGACTGGAGTGGGCACTTTGCTGCCGTGGAATCCTGGCTGCGTCGTTATTTTAGCTAAGATCAGGGTACAGTCGTAAGGACTTCTGCGTTTGCGAATGCTGTGAACGATGGATCGACTCACCCCTTATCCCTTCGGTTTCGCGTTTCAGTTCCAGAATTGAATGGCGCCCGTCCTGGCGCCAGCTGGTTTGGATTGACCGGACCGACCGAAAGGGACTAATTTGTCTGTAATTAAAAGACGGAACGCGTGTCAGGAAATGGGTGGCTGTGACTATCGAGAATTTTATTAAAGATTGGGCAGCGCACTATGGGGCGGGGCGCGACCAACTGCTGCCTTTCCTCCACGCCATGCAGGCGGACCTCGGCTATATCGATGACGCCTGCATCCCGCTCACCGCCGATCTGTTCAATATCAGCCGCGCCGAAGTGCATGGCGTCGTCACCTTCTATCATGATTTCAAGCGACAACCGATGGGCAAGCATGTCGTGAAATTGTGCCGTGCCGAAGCCTGTCAGGCGCGGGGCGGGGCACAGATGGAAGCGGTTGCGGCCCGAACGCTGGGCGTGGCGATGGGTGCGACCCGCGCTGACGGGCAGGTGAGTCTGGAGCCGGTCTATTGCCTTGGCCTGTGCGCTGTTGGCCCGAATGCGCTGGTCGATGGCAAGCCGGTCGCGCGGATTGATCCTGTGGCGCTGGACCGGATCGCTGCCGAGGTCGCGGCATGACCCGCGTTTTCATCAGCCGCGATATGGCATCGGTCGCCTTGGGCGCGGATGCGCTCGCGCAGGCTTTTGCGCAGGCGGGATGCGATGTCGTGCGTACCGGGTCGCGCGGGTTATTCAGCATTGAGCCGCTGGTCGAAGTGGAAAGCGCAGGCGAACGTATCGGCTATGGCCCGGTGGGTGTGGGGGATGTTGAGAACGTGCTCGACGGAACGCACCCCAACCGGCTGGGCAATGTGGCGGCATTGCCGTTCTTCGCAAGTCAGCAGCGTTTCACGTTTGCGCGGTGCGGCATTACCGATCCCTTGAGCCTCGATGATTATGCGGCGCATGGCGGCTGGGCCGGGTTGAACGCAGCGCGGGCGATGACTCCGCAACAGGTGGTGGATGCGGTCAAGATGTCCGGGCTGCGCGGGCGTGGTGGTGCAGGTTTTCCGACCGGCATCAAATGGCAGACGGTGCTGGACGCGCAGGCAGACGAAAAGTTCATCGTCTGCAATGCCGATGAAGGCGACAGCGGCACCTTTGCCGACCGGATGCTGATGGAAGGCGACCCCTATTGCCTGATCGAAGGAATGGCGATTGCGGCGCACGCGGCGGGGGCGGGCCACGGCTATATCTACATTCGGTCCGAATATCCGTTTGCGGTTGATATAATGCGCGCCGCCATCGTGAAGGCCGCGCATATCATCGCGCCCTTCACGCTCGAAGTGCGGGCGGGGGCGGGGGCGTATGTCTGCGGCGAAGAGACTGCGCTGCTCGACAGTATCGAGGGTAAACGCGGGCAGGTGCGGGCCAAGCCGCCGCTCCCGGCAATTGAGGGGTTGTTTGGCAAGCCGACCGTCATCAACAACGTGCTGAGTCTGGCTGCCGTGCCGTTCATCATGGCGCAGGGTGGGGAGGCTTATGCAGCGGTCGGTTTCGGGCGTTCACGCGGCACGATGCCGGTGCAGCTTGCGGGGAATATCAAAAACGGCGGGCTGTATGAAATCGGGTTCGGCATCACGCTGGGCGAACTGGTCAATGATATCGGCGGCGGCACCGCATCGGGGCGCCCGGTGCGCGCGGTGCAGGTCGGTGGGCCGCTGGGGGCGTATTTCCCGCCGCACATGTTCCACGTGCCGTTCGACTATGAAGCGTTTGCGCAGGTGGGTGGCCTGATCGGTCATGCCGGGGTCACGGTGTTCGATGACACGGTCGATATGGCGCATATGGCAAGGTTCGCGATGGAATTCTGCGCGGTGGAGAGCTGCGGCAAATGCACACCGTGTCGCATCGGGTCGGTGCGCGGTGTCGAGGTGATCGACAAACTTATGGCAGCGCGTGCGCCGCTGGCCGCCGCAGTGCCTGACGCGTTGCCCGGACGGCTGGCCGCGACACTTTATTCCCGTGCGCCGGACCGGATAGATACTTCCGCAAAAGCGCAGCATGATTTGTTGCGCGATTTGTGCGATACTATGAAATTCGGATCGCTGTGCGCGCTGGGCGGGTTTACACCCTATCCCGTTTTGAGCGCGCTGGAGCATTTTCCGGAAGATTTTGGCGCGCCGCCGACATCAATGCCGGAAGCGGCGGAGTAACGAACATGACTTTTACCCGCGAAACCGATCATGGTACGCCGCCCGCCTTGGCGGCCGGGAAACCCGTCACGCTGACCATCGACGGACAAAGTATTGCCCTGCCCGAGGGCACATCGATCATGCGCGCGGCGTCGCTGATGGGAGGATCTATCCCCAAACTGTGCGCGACGGACAATGTGGCGAGCTTTGGATCGTGCCGCCTGTGCCTGGTCGAGGTCGAGGGACGAAATGGCTATCCCGCATCCTGCACCACGCCGATAGCGGAAGGCATGGTCGTCCACACCCAGACCGAGCGTCTGCAAAAGCTGCGCCGTGGGGTGATGGAACTGTATATTTCCGACCATCCGCTAGATTGCCTGACTTGCGGCGCCAACGGCGATTGCGAATTGCAGGATCAGGCCGGGGCAGTCGGCCTGCGCGATGTCCGTTATGGCTATGACGGTGCGACCAACATGGGGCAGGCAAAGGACCAGTCGAACCCCTATTTCGATTTCGACCCCAGCAAGTGCATCGTCTGCTCGCGCTGCGTCCGCGCCTGTGACGAGGTGCAGGGCACGTTCGCGCTGACCATCGAAGGCAATGGCTTCTCATCGAAAGTCAGTGTCGGCAGCAACAACGATTTCATCTCGTCCGATTGCGTCTCCTGCGGGGCTTGTGTGCAGGCTTGCCCAACGGCGGCGCTGATCGAAAAGAAGGTTGTGGAGATCGGCAAGCCCGACCGGGCGGTCGTCACCACCTGCGCTTATTGTGGGGTCGGCTGCACATTCCGCGCCGAAATGCGCGGGGAACAACTGGTACGCATGGTGCCGTGGAAAGACGGCAAGGCCAATCACGGGCATAGCTGCGTCAAGGGCCGCTTCGCCTGGGGCTATGCCCAGCATCAGGATCGCATCCTCAATCCCATGATCCGCGCATCGGTGGATGCGCCGTGGCGAGAGGTAAGCTGGGACGAAGCAATCGCCTATACCGCCAGCGAATTTCGGCGCATCCAGGCGAAATACGGCGTGCGTTCGGTGGGTGGTATTACGTCGAGCCGCTGCACCAACGAGGAAACTTTCCTCGTGCAGAAATTGGTGCGACAGGGCTTTGGCAACAACAATGTCGATACCTGCGCCCGCGTCTGCCATTCGCCGACCGGCTATGGCCTCAAGACGACCTTCGGCACATCGGCGGGAACGCAGGATTTTGACAGTGTCGCGCAGACCGATGTTATTCTGGTGATCGGTGCCAATCCGACTGACGCGCATCCGGTGTTCGGCAGCCGCATGAAGCAACGTTTGCGTGAAGGCGCCAAGCTGATCGTTGTCGATCCGCGTCGCATCGATCTGGTCCGCTCGCCCCATGTCGTGGCGGAACATCATCTCGCGCTGCGCCCCGGCACCAATGTCGCAGTGTTGACCGCGATGGCGCATGTGGTCGTGACGGAGGGCCTCGCGAACGAAGCGTATATCCGTGCGCGCTGCGACTGGGACGAATATCAGGACTGGGCGGCGTTTGTGTCGCAGGCGGGACGCTCGCCCGAAGCGATCGAACCGCTGACCGGCGTTCTCGCCGCAGATGTGCGCGGCGCGGCACGGCTGTATGCCACCGGTGGCAAGGCGGCGATCTATTATGGCCTCGGCGTGACCGAGCATTCGCAGGGCAGTTCGACCGTGATGGCGATTGCCAATCTCGCGATGGCCACCGGCAATGTCGGGGTGGAAGGTGTGGGCGTGAACCCGCTGCGCGGCCAGAATAATGTGCAGGGCGCGTGCGACATGGGCAGCTTTCCGCACGAATTTTCCGGCTATCGTCATGTGTCGGACGGTGCGACCCGTAAACTTTTCGAGGACGCATGGGGCGTGCCGCTGGACAGCGAGCCGGGTTTGCGCATCCCCAATATGCTCGACGCTGCGACCGATGGCGTGTTCAAGGGCATCTTCATTCAGGGCGAAGATATTCTCCAGTCCGACCCCAACACCCATCATGTCGCAGCGGGACTTGCGGCGATGGAATGTGTGGTGGTGCAGGATCTGTTCCTCAATGAAACCGCCAATTACGCGCATGTGTTCCTGCCCGGATCGACGTTTTTGGAGAAGGATGGCACCTTTACCAATGCCGAACGTCGCATCCAGCGTGTGCGCAAGGTCATGGCCCCGATCAATGGCCATGCCGACTGGGAAATTGTCCAGCTCGTTGCCAACGCGATGGGGCTGGGCTGGAACTATACGCATCCGTCCGAAATTATGGACGAGATTGCGGCGCTCACCCCGACCTTTGCGGGCGTTAATTATGATGCGCTCGATACCCACGGCTCCCTGCAGTGGCCGGTGAACGCCGCAGCGCCCGAAGGAACGCCGACCATGCACATTGATGGCTTCGTGCGTGGCAAGGGCAAGTTCGTCGTTACCGATTATGTGCCGACTGATGAGAAAACCGGGCCGCGTTTCCCGTTGCTGCTCACCACCGGGCGCATTCTCAGCCATTATAATGTCGGCGCGCAGACCCGGCGGACCGAAAATGTCGCGTGGCACCCTGAAGATCGGCTGGAAATTCATCCGTCGGATGCGGAGAATCGCGGCATCAAACATGGTGACTGGCTGTCGCTGCGCAGCCGGGCGGGGGAGACGAGCCTGCGCGCGCTCGTGACGGATCGCGTGGCGCCGGGCGTGGTTTACACGACGTTCCACCACCATACGCAGGCCAACGTCATTACCACCGACTATAGCGATTGGGCGACCAACTGCCCGGAATATAAAGTGACCGCGGTACAGGTGGCGCTTTCGAACGGGCCGTCGGACTGGCAGGAGGAATATGCCGATCAGGCGCGGCGGTCACGGCGCATTGATGTCGAGGCCGCCGAGTAATGGCAGCGAATGAGCATGACATGATGAGCAATCTGGAAAGGCTGGTCTATATGGCCAACCAGATCGCCGCGAACTTCGCTATATTGGGTGAGGCGGAAGCTATTACAGCCACGGCGCACCATATCGCCGATTTCTGGGATCCGCGCATGAAGGCGAATATCCGCGCGGTGCTCGAACAGAACAGCGCCAGCCTGACTCCGATGGCACGTGCGGCTGTCGGGCAATTGCCGGGAGCATGAGTGATACAAACCCGTATCTGACATCAGCCTTCACACATATCGCCGCCGATGGCTCTGTTGGCGATGTCATGCGTGCGGTGGCGAAGGAAAGCCCTGTCGCGCTGGAATTTAACGGGCTGGGCTATGCGGTGCTGATGGTAACGCCGGCTGATCTGGTCGATCTGGCGTATGGATTTGCCCTATCCGAGCGATTGATCGACGGACCGCAAGATATTGTGGAGGTCGATATGCACGCGACCGACAAAGGCGAGATCGTTCGTGTGACTTTGGTTGAACGATGCGCCGCGCGCGTCCAGGAGCGGGTGCGGCACCGCGTATCGGAATCTTCCTGCGGGCTGTGCGGGATCGAGAATCTGGAGCAGGCGTTGCGGCCGCTGCCCAGCGTGACGGCGCAGACGCGCGCGGATGACGCTGCCGTGTTCCACGCGCTCGCCGCGCTGGGCGATCTCCAGCCGCTCAACGCGATCACGGGTGCTGTTCACGCCGCTGCGCTTGCCGATGCCGGTGGCCGTATCACACTCGTGCGCGAGGATGTTGGGCGGCACAATGCGTTCGACAAGCTGATCGGTGCTATGGCGCGTGAGGGGCGAGGCTGGGACCACGGCTTTGCCTTGCTGACGTCGCGCTGCTCCTATGAACTGGTCGAGAAAGCGGCGCTTGCCAATTGCCCGATGCTGGTGACGATTTCGGCGCCCACGGCTCTTGCCCTGCAACGGGCCAACGAGGCCAGGCTACAGCTTTTTGTGCTGGCGCGGCACGATACGGTATTGAAGCTGACGGGCGATCTGGCGGCGCCTGCATAAACGTCAGCTTGATCGTGTCGGGTCGTTGAACACGTCGGCTATGTCATTGGTGGTGTAGCGGGGCAGAGTTCCGGGTTGCCGTTCGATGCGGCGATGCGCGACGATCTCCACGCCCTCGCGCTGCAACGCCCGAATGCGATCGTAGCTTGCGGCATCGGCTTGTGTCCGTCGCTCGTTATGACGGATATATTCATTCCAGGTCGCGACGTGATAGCGTTCGATCCACATATCCTCGATTTCGAGATCGCGCAGCAAGGTCCAGTGCCGCGCCCCATCACGCAACCGGATGCGGCGCCTTTCCGCCATTTCCGCGAGAAACAGATCGATATTCTCCGGGGCGATCCGATAGTCCAGCGTGATGACAATAGGGCCACTGCGGGGTTCAAGCTCAATCGCGATCCGGGGTTCGTGCCACTGGCTCAGAGGATTCATATCAAGCGCGTTTGCGGGCGGGATGGGGAGGAATCTCCCCAACAGGATGCCAGAAAGCTGCACACCGCCCGCTATCAGCAACGCGCCGGAAATCCCATGAAGGGCTGCCAGCTCACCACATAGCCAGCTGCCCAGCGCCATGCCGCCAAACGCCGACATTTGATATAACGCCAGCGCGCGCCCGACGACCCAGCGCGGCGATGCCATCTGCACCGTGACATTGAAAGTCGAAAGCGCCAATACCCATCCGCTGCCAGCGATCAGTAGCGCAACGAACGTGAGTATGAGATTGTGGCTCAACCCGATCGCGATGGAGCCAATGCCCAAAGCAGCCGTAGCCAGCCCCACCAACGCCTCGTTGCTCATTAAATGGCGAACACGCGCACCACCCAGCACGCCCAATACCGCACCCGTGCCGAAACTGCCGAGCAACAGACCATAAGTAAAAGCCCCGCCCGCGATTATGTGTCTTGCAACGAGCGGCATGAGCGCCGGAATCGCACTCGCAGCAAGGCCGAAAAACGCTGCGCGAATTAAAACACTGCGAATATCGGGCGACATGGCGACATAGCGCAAACCTGCGCCCATCGCGACGCCGATTGGCTCGGGAGGCAATGTCTGTTCGTGCACTGGCGGATGCCAGCGGGCCAGCACAACGATCAATCCGATATAGCTGACAGCATTGACAAAAAATGCCGCAGCAGCGCCAGCAGCAGCGACGATTGCTCCGCCCAGCGCCGGGCCGAAGCTGCGCGCGACGTTAAACCCCATTCCGTTCAGCGTTATGGCACCGGGCAACACCTCCCGTGGCACCATATCGCCGACTGATGCTTGCCACGCGGGCGCATGGAGCGCAGTTCCGATACCGATCAAAAATGTAAAGCTCAGCAGCAGCCACGGGGAAAGCAGCCCCAGATAGGTGCAAAGCGATAACAATACCGAAACCGCCAGCATGAAGATTTGCGCGGCCAGCATTATTTTGCGGCGGTCATGATTATCCGCCAACGCCCCCGCCATCAGCGACAGCAACACAATCGGCAAGGTGGTGGAAGCCTGAACCAACGCCACCAGTGCAGGGGAGCGCGTTAAGGATGTCATCATCCATGATGCGCCGACGGATTGGATCAACCCGCCGATATTGGATGCCATGCTCGCGATCCAGATGGCCCGAAATATGGGGATGTTGAGCGGAGCGAATACTTTTCGTTCGGGGGCATGTTGAGCACTGGCAGCCATGCGCTTCGATCCTTTGTTAGCGCGCAAATGTCAAATGCTGCGGATGAATATTCGGTAATAAGCTGGAGCTAAAACACCCTGTTCGCCGCGCTATTCCCTTTTGCAGCGCCCCGGCAGGCTGAACGGCAAGGGGGCAAACTAGGAACCAAAGATGGCATTCGCGGGTTGATGCTTTTGCCATTTCGACACATGCGGCGAAAGGTGCACTGCCGGATGACCAGTTTTCTTGTCGCCCGGAACGACATCGCAATTGTCGCTATACGACCGGTGCAAAAAACATTGGCATGAGAAAAGGAGAATCCGATGCGTATATTCATAGCAAGTTCCCTTGCCGCGGTTTTACTTTCCGGTTGCGCGAGCGACGGGTACAATGACCGCCCGAATTCGGGCTGGAGCCAATATGACTATAACCGCCCCGATCCGAGCTATAACGGCTATTATGCCGATCGCTATTATCGCGACAGCTCGCGCTACCACGAGCGCGACCTCAGCCAGAATGACCGCGTTTATCGCGGGCAGGACGGGCGCTATTATTGCCGCCGGTCGGATGGCACCACTGGCCTTGTCGTCGGCGCGATAGCAGGCGGGGTGCTGGGCAATGTAATCGCGCCGGGCGGATCGGAAACGCTTGGCACGATCTTGGGTGCGGGTGCAGGTGCTTTGGCAGGCCGCGCGATTGATCGCGGCGGCAAGACCAAATGCCGATAGGGCAGGTGATAGATTTTAATCCAGTGCCGACCCATTCATGGGCCGATCGACATTCAGCCCTGATGGCCTACAAATGGTGGTTTCCCGCGCTTTCGGTGCTTACGTATTTTGAGTACGCTGCGCTCCGGGTCACGCAAAACCACCATTTTCGGCTCGTCATCATCTGAATGCCGACCGGCCCATATTGTGCGTCTCCCGGCGGGTGAGTTCTCTTCGCTGCTGCCGTCAGCCTGTTTAGCGGCTTGCCCAGTTCGCGCGGCTTCTTTTCAATATCAACGAAATCAATGGCGTATTGTTGTTCGAACTGCCCTGCGGTGGAAAGGGTACGCGGAATTGCATGGACGTGCAGCGAGAATGCAATGGTGAGCGGGATCGCGCTGATGCGCTGGACATGCTTGGGCATCTGGGAGTGTTGCAATGAAAGCTGATGAACCCGCACCACGGATTGTGAAATACGGCATGGCGACCGATGAGACGCACCGGATTGTGGAATGCCACCACGCCCTTATGGAGGAGGAGCAGCAACAAATCGCTGCCGGTGTGCTGGACCACAATCTTCGCGTTGCATGTATTGCGCACGTTCTGCTCAACCCGATGCCAGCCCTGCCTGCACCTGTGGCTGAGGTGGAAACCGTGCCTGAAATAGTCTCGCCCGTTGTGGTCAGCAACTTGCGCGAGCGGCTCGGGCTTAACTGACCACAGCATGTCCCTCAGGACACTTCAAAGGCGGACAGCCAAATTAGAGAAAGTGGAGAAGCCGAGACCATCGCCCATCGTGCTATGGTATATGTCGTTCGACGCATGGGTTGAGAAAGAGGTGCTACCCGGCATCGAAAGCGGGGCGCTGGACCAACAATTCATTATCATAGTTGCGTGCCTTCGTGCGTGGGAGACGGATGGCACATGGGCGCGGGCACATGCTGGCTGACGGTGAGCCAGCGTGGGTGAGAGCAGCGTTAGGCCGTCTGTAAACGACCCATTTATGGACGTATTTAAATCTCGGGTCCTCTGACTTTGGTTATACCCGACCATCCTGGACTTTCGTCACACGCACCAAAATTATGTTCGCAGTGTAGCCGGTTCTCCATCATTTGGCGGACACGCACAATGGAGCCGCAGTCAGTTCTTTTCGGAGGATGAAAAATTACAAGAAGCTGTATTGGAGCTTGTGCAGTGAGTGCCAAATATTTGTCTAATTTGGCCCAATCAACAGTCGAGCCATTCCATTGAGGAAACCCATTCTTTGACAGCGATATGATACTAGTCCCTGAATAAGTCTGGGCCATCCAGCGGTCACCAAGCCACTCGCTGCTACGACTTTGACAGACATTTGATGACGCATGAGACGGCAGAGTTGTCGCAACCGCGATGAAGCCTAAAATAGCAGCAACAGAATACAGTCTCATCTGCTGAGTTTGCTGTATTCTTAATAGCTTTGTCAACGTCCGCTAACCAGCCCTATCGGACGCTGTGCAGCGCCCGCGCCCTCGGGTGTAGGGCGTTGCTGTGAGGGCGGCGAGTCACCCCCAACTCTTACACGCCTCTTACACGACGCACACAGGGCAAAACGGGCAGCTCTCGCTGCCCGCATAACCCGCTGTAAATGCTTGGTAATTTTGGTCGGGACGAGAGGATTCGAACCTCCGACCCCCACACCCCCAGTGTGATGCGCTACCAGGCTGCGCTACGTCCCGACCGAGGGGCGGCGTTTAGGCGGATCGTGCCCAAGTTGCAAGCCTGTCGTTGGGTAATATGGCACGAGCAACGCGCGAAGCATGATTATGTGCTTGGCCGTTGCGTGTTCGCCCCGATCTGTGGTAGCCGCGCGCCTTCGTACAGATCGTTAGTTGCGCATTGGGGTAACCCGCGCTTTACCGGCCACCTCGTTTGGAAAGTCGCTGCCATGTTAATCTCGCCTGCCTTCGCCCAAACTGCCGCTAGTTCCGTCGCAGGAGCCTCCGGCACCGCTAGTATGTTGGTGCAGGTGCTGCCGCTCGTGCTGATCTTCGGCGTATTCTGGTTGCTGATCATCCGCCCGCAAAGCCAGCGCATGAAGCAGCACAAGGCGAAGCTTGATGCGGTTAAAAAGGGCGATCAGGTGGTAACCGGCGGCGGGTTGCTGGGTAAGGTGACGAAGGTCGAGGACGGCGTGCTCGAAATCGAACTGGGCGCGAACATCAAGGTCAAGGCGCTGAAATCGACATTGACCGATGTGGTCGACGCGGCATCTGCCAAGCCCGCGAACGATTGATCTTATGCTCGGTTTCACCCGCTGGAAAATATGGCTTGTCACGCTCAGCCTGACGCTCGGTATCCTGTTCGCCATTCCGACGTTTTTGCCCGACCGGGTGTTCAACCAGTTGCCGGGCGCCTTGCAGACCAAGGTGAATTTGGGGCTGGACCTGTCGGGCGGCAGCCACCTGCTGCTCGAAGCCAATCCGGCTGATGTCGCGAAATTGCGCCTCGATAATATGGAGGAGCAGGTCCGCACCGAGCTGCGGCGTGGCGATACCAAAATCGCAATCGGCGATATTTCGCGCACTGGCGCCAAGCTCAGCTTCATGGTCCGCAACCCCGTTCAGGTCGATGCCGCAGTCGAGCGTATCCGCCCCTTGACGCAAGGCGCGGGCATGACCGGCCAGCGCGATTTTGATGTGACGGTGGTGGACAGCAGCACGGTGGTGCTGACCCCGACGCAGGCGGGCATCGACAATGCGGTGGATCAGGCGATGGACGTCGCCAAGGAAGTGATCGACCGCCGCATCAACGAAATGGGCACGCGCGAGCCGACGATCATCCGTCAGGGCGCGAACCGGATCGTCGTACAGGTGCCGGGCTTGCAAGACCCGGGCGAGCTGAAGAGCCTGCTTGGCCAGACCGCCAAGCTTGAATTCAAGCTCGTCGATTACACCGCCGATCCTGCCGAAGTGGCGAAGGGCCATGCGCCGGTTGGCAGCGAAATATTGCCCTATCCCGATAACCCGTCTGGATCGCCGGTTATCGCGGTCAAGCGCGAAGTCATGGTGTCCGGCGAAGACCTGATCGACGCCAGCCAAGGCTTCGATTCGCAGAACGGCAACAGCGCCGTTGTGAATATCCGTTTTAACGGAGCAGGGGGCCGCAAATTCGGGCGTGTGACGACGGAAAATGTCAACCGGCCGTTCGCGATCATTCTGGATGGCAAGGTGCTGTCCGCGCCCAATATCAACGAGCCGATTTTGGGCGGTTCCGCGCAGATTTCCGGCAATTTCGACGTCAAGAACGCTAACCAGCTTGCGATCGCCTTGCGGTCCGGCAAGTTGCCGGTCAAGCTGACAGTCGTGGAAGAACGCACGGTCGGTCCCGACCTCGGGGCGGATTCGATCCACAAGGGCGTTATCGCCTCGACGATTGCCACGGTCGCGGTGCTGGCATTCATGATCCTGACCTATGGACGGTTCGGCTTCTACGCCAATTGCGCGGTCGTCATAAACATCTTCGTCATCCTCGGCGTGATGGGGATATTGAATGCGACGCTGACGTTGCCGGGTATTGCCGGTTTCGTGCTGACGATCGGTACGGCGGTCGACGCCAACGTGCTGATCAACGAACGCATTCGCGAGGAACGGCGGCGGGGGCGCAGCGTCATTGCCGCGATTGAGTTCGGGTACAAGGAAGCGAGTCGCACGATTTTTGAGGCGAACGTCACCCATGCCATCGCGGGTGGCATCATGTTCGTGCTGGGTTCTGGCCCGGTCAAGGGTTTCGCCATCGTGCTGCTGATCGGGATCGCTACTTCGGTGTTCACAGCGGTGACGTTTACGCGCATGCTCGTGTCCTTCTGGTTGCGCCGTCACCGGCCCACCGACATCCATATCTGACGGGACAAGGCACATGCGTTTACTTAAACTCGTCCCGGACAACACCAACATCGGTTTCGTCGCCATACGCAAATGGGCGTTTGGCCTGACTGCGTTGCTCACCGTACTTGCGGTTGCGGCGGTTGGTGCGCGCGGCCTCAATCTTGGCGTTGATTTTGTCGGCGGCCTGATGATTGAAGCGAAATTTCCGTCGAAACCGCCGCTCGAACAAGTGCGGTCGGATATTGACCGGCTGGGCGTCGGCAATGGTACGTTGCAGCAGTTTGGCGACCCCAATACCGTGTCGATCCGCCTGCCGCTACCCGCTAATGAAGGGGCGGGCGCGGCCAACGCGGTCGTCGGACAGGTGCGCGGGCTGCTCAATCAGAAATACCCCGGCGTCACATTCTCCCGCGCCGACACGGTGTCGGGCAAGGTGTCGGACGAGCTGATCCGCAATGGCGCGCTTGCGGTCATACTCGCCATTTTCGGCATCGCGGTGTTCAGCTGGTTCCGCTATGAATGGCAGTTCGGTGTTTCGACCTTTGTCGCTATCATGCACGATGTGCTGATGACGCTGGGCTTTTTCGCGATCACGCGGCTGGAGTTCGACCTGAATATCGTCGCGGCGGTGCTGACGATCATCGGCTATTCGATCAACGACAAGATGGTGATCGACGATCGTATCCGCGAGAATATGCGCAAATATCGCAAGATGGATATGGGGGCGCTGATCGACCTTTCCGTCAACGAGACTTTGCCGCGTACAGTTATGACGTCGCTGACGGTGATGCTGGCGCTGGGGTCGCTGCTGATCTTCGGCGGGCATGTGCTGCACGGTTTCACCGCAGCTATGCTGCTTGGCATCGTCGTGGGAACATATTCGTCGATTTATGTGTCGTCCTCGCTGCTCATCTCGCTCGGCCTTACGCCGGAAGCGGCGATGCGCCGGGCATCCAAGGTCGCCGATGTGGCGGCAGGTGCCGAGCGTATGGGCGGCGAGCGTCCCTGAACCGGGGAGACTTTCGTGGATCTGCATCGCGACAGCTTGCCGACCGGACCGATCATCGTCGGTTTTTCCGGGCATGGTTTTCGGGTGCGGATCGGGGAGCAGGCTATGCTCGCACCCGGCGGCCTGCTGATTTCGCCGGTCAGCGCGCTGGACTGGAAAGACATCCCGTCGATTGAGGCGCTCCAGATCGGAGCGCTGGATGATCTGCTCGCGGGCGCGCCCACCAGTGAATTTCTGTTGCTTGGCACCGGCGCTCGTCTTGCACAGCCACCCCGCAGCTTTGTGCGCGCGGTCGAGGCACGGGGGATGGGGGTCGAGGTGATGGACAGCCGCGCCGCCGCGCGCGCGTGGGGCGTGCTACGTGCCGAAGAACGCCCGATTATCGGCGCGTTGATGCCGCTCTAGAGCAAGCTGCGTTAAATCGGACGCAAGCCGCTTGCTCTAGTTATTTGTTTACGCATCGTTTTTTGCGCAAAGCCGGTTCCCACTTTTGCGCACGATGCTCTAACGCCGGTTAGCGGCGATTTCGTTCAGGTGGTCATGCAGGGCATCGCCGTTCGCGCTCCAGGTGAAACGCATCGCTGCCCCGCGCACCAGCGCCGGATCGGGGGGATGCGCCAGCACGTCTCCGATGGCGTCGGCGAATGCTTCGTGCGTGCGCTCGACAATGCGGCCCGCCGCAGGGGTATCGAGCACTTCGCGCGCCCCGCCAACATCGGTAATGACAATCGGTGTCCCGCAGGCCAGCGATTCTACCCACACATTGGCCAGTCCTTCGGAAACCGATGGCAACGCCATGACATCGGCAGCGTTATAGATATTAGGCAGTTGATCGTGCGGGACCGCTCCCAGAAAGCCCACGCGATCATCGACGCCGAGCGAAACCGCAAGCGCCTTGAACGCGCTGCTTTGCGGCCCATACCCAGCGAGCAACAGCCGCGAGCCGGGAATCTGTGTCAGCGCACGGATGAGAATATCCTGCCCCTTGCGGTCAATCAGCGCGCCGACGCTCAGGATCACCGGGCCGGACAGGCCGAGCGCGGCCTTGGCGGCGGCTTTGTCACCGGGCTGAAAGCGATCAAGATCGACGCCGGTGTAGTGCACTTTGATCTTGTCTTCATCCATGCCCATCGCGGTCATGGCGCGCTTCATCGCTTGTGATACGGCCAACAGGCCGCTGGCCTCATTTCCGGCGCGCAGCACCGCCTTGCGGGTCGCCGCCTGCCTGCCCCAATAATGAATGTCCGCGCCGCGTGCCTTGACCGAAAAACCAATACCAAGCGCACGTGCCAGTCGCGCAGCGACCGGGCCATCGGGGTAAAAGAAGCTGGCGTCGATCACGTCGAACGGGAGCTCGTTGTGCAAATGCCGAACCAGCGGGAGCAGGGCGCGCGTCATGGCGCCCGCGTGAAATCGTCCGCCGGTGCCGGGCAGGACCGTAAAGCGCGGGCGATACACCTTCACATTACGCCACTTCTCGACATAGGGCAGAATGTTGAGCGGGGCGTAATGCGCCAGGCGAGAAAGCGGCCAGGGACCGATGCCCAGCGGCGCAATGACGGTGACGTCGACACCTTCGCGGCTCGCAAGCTCCCGAATTTGCCGTTCGACGAACACGCCGAAATTCGGCCGCATCATATCGGGAAACAGGGTCGAAAGGGTCAAGACGTGCAGGGTCATACCCGCCGTGTAGCTCAAAAAATTTAATATCGCTAATCGAGGGGGCGCTTAGGGGCTGAATCCCCTCTGCCCCTAAAGCGCGCGGACGAGCCGGGTGGCCACTGCGCCCCACGGAGGGTCGGTCAGCACCTGTTGCCGCGCGCCCGCGCCCAACGGCAATATTTGCAGGCGGTCGCCTTCACGCCCGATCAAACGCCCGAAGATGAACCGACCGGCCGGACGCGGCAGCAACATATCGCGGTTTAACGCGCCGCCAAACGCGTCGGGCGCAAGGCGCTTGCACCATATTTCGTCGCCAGCGCGATATTCGCCGATGCTCATATTGACGCGAATGCCGACCAGATCGACGTCGATATTCCCGGCGACGAATTCGATCGGTTGAGAGGGGGCATATGCCCCTTCCGTGCCGAGCAGTGCGGCGACCGGCACCCGGTCCTGCCCCGGCATGTCCACCAGATCGGCCGCCTGAACCCCCAGCGCCTCGGCGATGCGATTGAGCCAGCCAACCGATACGGTACGTGTGCCGGTTTCCAGCCGCCCGATTGTCTGGGCTGTGGTGGGCGGGCTGCACCGACGTGCAACTGCATCCAGCGTCAGTCCTTTGGCGCGGCGCACGTTGCGAATACGTGTAATCATGCAGGGATATCCTGTTTAATAACCTATATGGTTTTATCTTTCCTACACTTTATCCAAAATGGCAAGGGGTATCGATATTAAACAGGAGATTTTTCATGTCTGCAACAAAATTGGGCCATTCGAGCGTTAAGCATATTGCGAGCCACATGGAGCGGATGATCGAAGACCCGGACGGCGTGCCGCAGCGTGTGCGCGTCAATATCATGGAATCTCCGCTGACATGGCTATATGCGCGCAAGCATGTGACCGAGCGGCAATATCATGCCGGTGACATGCTGCGGCGCGACTGGGAACTGGCGGGGCTGGGGCCGCGTGTGACGATGCGCTGGGATATCAGCCCGACTGCGCAGGGCGGGCGCGGGGCGCCGCATGTGCCGGACGCCACGACACGCCAGTTGTCGGCGCGCCAGCGGATGGAAGGGGCGTTGGGCGCCGCCGGG
>JBDTLS010000014.1:0-22989 GCA_039934655.1 Sphingobium sp. | reverse complement strand
GCTCGGCAATCAGGTCGGTGGTCGCCAATATCTGGGTCGCCTGCTCATCGAACATCAAATGATAATCGCGGAAATGCGGGCCGGATACATGCCAGTGGAAATTCTTGGTCTTGAAATACAGGGCGTAACTGTCCGCCAGCACCGTATTGAGCGCGTCCGCCACCGCTTTTGTGGCATTGCTCCTCAGGTCGGTGGGCGTCTTCAATTGCGAAGCCGTCATGGCAAATCTCCCGCAGGGCTGATGGTCGTGAAAGTCTCAACGCCTTATCGGCGAAAGAATATCCATCGTCATACGGATTATTGCGTTCAGTCTGATTGAACGAGTCGATGAGCGCCGGATCAGGTAGGAGATCAAGTCAGGGGGGTCAGGTCAGGCCCAGTGCCATCACGGCGAGGGTGCCGCCTGTCAGCAGAAACACGCCCGCCAGGAAACGCCGAACGGACGGCAGGAACCGGATCGCGGGGATCTGTGGAACCACGATCGCCGCGAGGCAGGCGACGATGATGCCCAGCGCGCCGCCGATTGCGGCCAACAGCGGATCGCCCCGCGCGGTGGAAATGCCCATGATAAGGAATTGCGCACTTTCCCCGAATCCGAGGATGAACAGGCCGAGCGCACTGGTGGCGAATGCACCGATCCGCCACCCCGCCAATAGATCAGGCATTTTGGTCGACATCAACATGCCCAGCCCGACCGCGACAAAGCCCAGCGCCATGAAAAGGCTGCGCGCATTAAATGAGAGCATGGCGGCGATAAGCTGCCCGGCATAGGCGGCTATTGCGACATTGGCGACGACAGCGAAAACCAGCCCGGCGATGACAAGCGAAGTGCGGCGGAAGCGTCTGGCGAGCGCGGCCGTCAATATCTGGCTGCGATCGCCCATTTCCGCCAACATGCAGGCAATCAGGGCGATCAGCAGTGCGTCCATGCCGGGGGAGTGTCCCTAGAGTGATTTCGAGTGAAATGGAACATTTCACGGCTCGGAAATCACGGTAAACAAATAAGCTAGGCCGCGATTTTGATTCCATCAAAATCGAACAAGGTCTAGCGGCCCATACGCAGCGACAGCGCGGCCAGAAAGGCGGTGCTGGCCTCTGGCGTAGCATCGTCGCACGCGACGGCTTCGCGCATCAGATCAAGATAGGAGAGAATGACAGGACCGAGGCCGTTAAACGCCAGCGCCGATTCGAGCATCGACGCCATACGCTCGACCGGCGTCAGGCCATAGAGATGCGCGTCGTGCCGTATCGTGTCGATTTCTTCGCATACCCGCGCGAGGGTGAGGGTGCCCTGCTGCGCCGTGATGGCGTCGATCCGGTCGATGATTGTCGACCGGGCCATCAACATCGCGTCATGTTTCATCGCTCCCGCTCCCTGTTTTCTGCCCCTGTGGACAGGATGCGCGCAGTTGGTTAACAGCCGGTGAAGTTTGTTTGGGACAGCGGAGACTTTCGCGCTTTCTGGACCGATCACAGGATGAAACAGGGCGCGCGCCTTGACAACCGCGCTAAAGTGCCGCAAGGGCGACCGCTGAAACGGGGCGGCGTGCAGGCCGCCTTATTTTTTCAACGAATTTTACGTTCCACGAATTTTACAAGGATTGGGCAATGGCAAAGTCAGCCACCGTCAAGATCAGGCTCGTCAGCACCGCGGACACCGGATTCTTCTACGTTACCAAGAAGAATCCCCGCACCACGACGGACAAGTTCAGCTTTCGCAAATATGATCCCGTCGTGCGCAAGCATGTCGAGTTCAAGGAAGCCAAGATCAAGTAATCACATTTTCAGAGTTCCGCCCGGGGTTCTGGCAGGTGATTCGCGCGCAGGTTATCTGTAGCGCAGGTAAATACAAAATGGCCCGACCGGCATTTCGGTTCGGGCCATTTCTGTTTGCTGGTGAGCGGCGGGGCGTAGCGGCAGCTGGGCCTCAGTCGATCAAGCCGCGGACGGTGTCGATAAATTTCATGACCGAGATCGGCTTGGATACATAGGCGTTGGCGCCCGCCGCGCGAATCCGTTCCTCATCGCCTTTGCCGGCATAGGCCGTCACCGCCATAATCGGTGCAGCCGTCAGCGCCGGATCGGCCTTCAGCGCCACGATCAGGTCCAGCCCGCTGACGTGCGGAAGGTGAATGTCCATGATAATCAGGTCAGGCGCGAACTCGTGCGCCTGATCGATGACCTGGCGGCCATCGAGACTGGGTTGGGTCTGGTAACCGTGGGCACGCAGCAAATCGCAAAAAAGTTTGAGGTTTAGTTCATTGTCCTCGACAACAAGTACGCGCTTTGTCACCAGTCACTCCGCCTATGTACCTGGTGGATTATGCCGAATAATCGGACAAATGGATTACCCCCAAGCAGGGAGCTACCCATGCGCGCGCGTGAAAAGATTGGCAATACTCCCGACCCGGCGGTTATCGCATTGATGGCTCTGGGGTGGGTTTTGCAAGACGAACGGCGGGCGCAGCGGTTGCTCGACCTGACGGGATTGTCGCCGGAGATGCTGCGAGAGCGAGCCGACGACCCCGTGATACTGGCGGCAATCCTCAGTTTTCTCGAATCCCACGAACCGGATTTGGTCGCATGTGCCGATTCGCTGGGGCTGGCACCGGAAATGATCGTCAACGCGCACCGGGAATTACACTCATGAGCCGTCCGTTACTGATTACCGATTGCGACGAAGTGCTGCTGCATATGGTCGTGCCGTTTCGCGACTGGCTGGATGAGGTGCATGACGTGCACTTCAATCTCGATCAGCATAATTTCATCGACGCGTTGCGGCAAAAGGCGTGCGACACCGTGCTCGAACAGGGGCGCGTGTGGGAATTGCTCAATGCGTTTTTCGCGACCGAAATGCACCGGCAATATCCCATCACCGGCGCATTCGAAGCGCTGCAAAGCCTCTCGCAAGTTGCCGACATCGCAGTACTGACCAATATCGCCGAGGTGCATCACGACAACCGGATCACGCAGCTTGCGCATTTGGGGGTCCGGCATCCCATTTTCTGGAATCAGGGCGGTAAGGGTGCACCGCTGGCGAAGATCATCGCAGATCGTGGGCCGAGCGTAACGGTGTTCATCGACGATTTGCCCCAGCATCATGAGTCGGTCACCCGATACGCCCCGCATACCTGGCGCTTGCATATGGTTGGCGAGCCACTGATCGCGGGCGGCATCGCGCCTGCGGCCTTCGCCCATGATCGCATCGACAACTGGATCGCCGCAGAGGCATGGATCAGGTCGCGCTTTGACGAAGGGCCAGCGCCTGTACCGCCAACGGGAGCGGACTTGCCATCCCAATCCGCTTGACCCGACCCACAGGATCATGTTGAGGAAGACATATGAGTATCGAAACGCGCCTCGCCGAACTGGGCCTGACCCTGCCCCAGCCTGCCGCCCCGGTGGCATCCTATGTTCCGGCCGTGGAGGCGGGCGGCTTGCTACACATTTCCGGGCAATTGCCGTTCCTCGACGGGCAGTTGATGACCGGGCGGCTGGGCGACGATCGCGACCTCGATTATGGTCAGAAGGCCGCGCAAATGTGTGCAGTGATGCTGGTGGCGCAGATGAAGGCGGCGCTGGGATCGCTGGACCGGGTGGTACGCATCGTCAAGCTCGGCGCATTTATCAGCAGCAGCGCGAATTTTACCGACCAGCCCAAGGTCGCCAATGGCGCATCCGACCTGATGGTCGCGCTGTTCGGCGACGCGGGCAAGCACGCGCGTAGCGCCGTGGGTGTGCCGGTGTTGCCATTAAATGCGGTGGTCGAAATTGACGCGATTGTCGCTGTGCAGGGCGCTTGATCGGCTGGCTCGATAGTATTTTTGCGCCAGCGCCCGATGCGGCGCGCGTTGCTTTCCTAAGATCACATGGATTCGCCCATCGCGGGCTGCATTCCGCTGCCGGAAGCCAAGAGAATAGCTTGCGCGCCTTTGCGATGGCGATCGCTGGCGGACATGGCATGGAATGCGATGTGCAATTGAGCCGGGATGACGTTCCGTTCGTGTTTCATGACGCGGATCTCGACCGGCTGACGAGCGAACATGGCCCCATCGCGAATCGCACCGCCGCGCAGCTCGATCAGGTGATGCTGCGACGCGAGGTGGCACCAATCCCGCGCTTGTCGGCACTGTTGACGTTGGTGGCGGAGCGCACGCCGTTGCTGATCGAACTGAAAGCGCCATCGCGCGCTGGCGTCGTGGCATTGTGCCGCGCGGTCGAACGCGACCTTGCGCATTATGATGGCCCGGTCGCCGTGATGTCGTTCAACCCGCAGGTCGGCGCGTGGTTTGCTTCCCATGCACCGAGCCGGGTCCGTGGCCTCGTCGTCACCGAAGAAAATGCGCGTGGCATCCGGGGTAAGACCAGACGTAACCTTGCATTCTGGTGGGCGCGACCCGATTTTCTGGCCTATGACATTCGCGATTTGCCCAGCCGCTTCGCACGCCGCGCCCGCAAGCGAGGTGTGCCGGTGCTGACATGGACGGTACGCACGCCCCCGCAACGGCTATGCGCGGAAGCCGAAGCCGACGCGCCTATTTTTGAAATTCCGGCTGACGGCGCTGGCCCCGATGGATGAAGACAACCGCATATTGGCGCGCATGGCGCCCGGAGTCGCATCGCTTGACGCCGCCCAATGGGATGCCTGCGCGGGACCGGCCGACCCTTTTACCAGCCATGCATTTTTAAGCGCGCTGGAAGAATCGGGCAGCGTCGGACCGGGCACCGGCTGGCAACCCTGCCCGATCAGGATCGACGGGCCGGACGGCGCGATCACGGCGGCGCTTCCGGCCTATGCCAAGGGGCACAGTCAGGGCGAATATGTGTTCGACCATAGCTGGGCCGATGCCTTTGAACGGGCGGGCGGGAAATATTATCCCAAGCTCCAGATCGCCGTGCCGTTCTCGCCCGTGCCGGGCCGGCGGTTGTTGCTGCGCGATGATGGCGATACGACGCTCGCCCGCGCCTTGATCGGGGCCGCAGAAGCGGTCGTCGCGCAAAATGGTTTCAGCTCTGCCCATGCGACGTTCATTGCGCCACGACAGGTGCCGCTGTTCGAACAAGCGGGCTGGCTGATCCGCGAGGACAACCAGTTTCACTGGGAAAATCACGGCTATGGCGATTTTGCGGATTTCCTCGGCGCGCTGTCGAGCGGCAAGCGCAAGACGATTCGCAAAGAACGCGCCAGAGCGCAACAGGAGCTGGAAATCGTCCACCTGACCGGCGACGCGGTGACCGAAGCGCATTGGGATGCTTTCTGGGAATTTTATCAGGATACCGGCGCGCGCAAATGGGGGCGGCCCTATCTGACCCGCGCGTTCTTCTCGCTGCTCGGCGAGCGGATGGTGGACAAGGTGCTGCTGGTAATGGCTTTGCGCGACGGGCAAGCCATTGCCGGGGCGCTCAACCTGATCGGCGCGGATACGCTTTATGGCCGCTATTGGGGCTGCATTGAGGACGTGCCCAATCTGCATTTTGAATTATGCTATTATCAGGCGATTGATTTTGCGATCGCGCGCGGGCTGGCGCGGGTCGAGGCTGGCGCGCAGGGTGGGCATAAGCTGGTGCGCGGCTATGTGCCGGTCGCCACATGGTCAGCGCATTATATCGCCGATCCGGGGTTCAGATCCGCTGTCGCCGATTTTCTGCGCGTCGAACGTCAGGCAGTGGCGCGGGACCGCGCGTTCCTCGAAGAACGGGCGCCGTTTCGCAGAGAGTAGAAAATCAGGCGACGCGGCGCGCGGTTGCGGCGAGCCATGCGCGGGCCTCGCGCTGGGCCTCGACAATTTCGCGGGCGGTCATGTCTTCGGAGATTTCGGCGCGCAGGGATTGCGCCTGCTCGCTGCCCGCCAATGCGGCGAGGTTGAACCATTTATGCGCCTCGATCAGATCGATTTCAACACCGCTCGACCCGCAGCTATAGGCGATGCCGAGATCGAGACAGGCATGAGGGTCGCCGCGTGCTGCCCCTGCCAATCGGCTTTCGAGAAGAAACTGTGTACTCTTGATACTGTTTGCCACGTTCAACCCCCCTCACGGATTTCCATGAAGGCAACTTCACGAATCATGACTAAGAAATGGTTAACGATGCGGCAGGATCATTTTGTGCGAATATAAAACAAGGTTCATAGCAAAGGATTAACGGCAATATTATCGATGAGCCGCGTGGTGCCGAGCCGCGCGGCGGCAAGCAAACGTGCGGGCTTTTCGAGGGACGTTACGGGTTGCAGCGTGTCTGCATCGCACAGGGCGACATAATCGATCGGCCCAAAGCCGTGCGCTTCCAGACTGCGCACAGCCTCGGCAAGGGCTTGCGCCACATCCCCGCCTTCACGAATGCGCATGGCCACAGCTTCAAGTGCACGGGGCAGCGCGAGCGCATTGGCGCGCTCGGCCTCGCTCAGATAGGCATTGCGGGAGGAAAGCGCCAGGCCATCGGCCGCGCGCTGCGTCGGCACGCCGATAATCTCGACGGTCAGATCAAGGTCACGCGCCATCCGCCGAATCACAGCGAGCTGCTGGTAATCCTTCTCGCCGAACAGCGCGACATCGGGTTGCACCTGATGAAACAGCTTTGCGACAACCGTGGCAACGCCATCGAAATGGCCGGGACGCGCCGCGCCGCACAATCCTTCACTGATACCGCTGACGCTGATGCTGGTGGCAAAGCCCTGCGGATACATTTCGCTTAACGTCGGCACCCACAAGATCGCCACATCTTGCGCTTCGAGCATCGCGGCATCGGCCACCTCGCGCCGGGGATAGGCATCCAGATCCTCATGGGGACCAAATTGGGTCGGATTGACGAAAATCGAGGCAACGACATGCGCGGCTTGGCGGTGCGCCTGGGCAACCAGCGCCATATGCCCGTCATGCAGCGCGCCCATCGTCGGCACCAGCGCGACGTTGCCGCCGTCCGCGCGCAGCGTATCAATCGCTCGGCGCAGCGCAGTTTTATCACGGATGATTTGCACCTTGAATCGCCCTCCGATAAGGCAGGAATGAAAGCTCTGACCCACACAGGTTTTTTATGCCTGACCGGATCGCGGAGCCGCCACATATAACCGGGGGGTCAGGAACAGCAATGGCAAGCGATCGGGCGCATTACATCATATTCGCCAATGAAAAAGGCGGAACTGGCAAATCGACCACCGCCGTGCATACCGCTGTGGCGCTGACGGCGATGGGCCACCGCGTCGGCATGATCGACCTCGACCCGCGCCAACGCACCATCACCCGCTATATGGAAAATCGCGTCGACACCATGCGGCGGCGGGGCGTCACCCTGCCCGTCCCCGAGTTTGCCGTGTTCGAAGGCAATAGCGAAGCGGCGCTGGAAGAGCAGACCCGCGCTATGGCGCAGGACAAGGAATTTCTGGTCGTCGACACGCCGGGCCGCGACGATCCATTCGCGCGCTTCATGGCCGCACGCGCCAACACGCTGGTCACGCCGATGAACGACAGCTTCGTCGATTTCGACCTGATCGGTCAGGTCGACCCCGAAACATTCAAGGTCAAGCGATTGAGCTTTTATTCCGAACTGATCTTTGAAGCGCGCAAGGCCCGCGCCAAGGCCGATGGCGTGACAATCGACTGGGTGGTGCTGCGCAACCGTGTCCAGCATCATGACGCAAAGAACAAAAAGCGCGTCGGCGACGCCCTGACCGAACTGAGCCGTCGGGTCGGCTTTCGGGTTATCCCCGGCCTGTCAGAGCGGGTGATCTTTCGCGAACTGTTCCCTTCCGGCCTGACCTTGCTCGACAAGGGGCATCTCGGCGATCTCGGCTTCAGCCATGTCGCCGCGCGTCAGGAATTGCGCGAAATGGTGTCGGGTCTCGCCCTGCCCCAAATGACCGAAATGAAAGAACAAAGCGCCGCCTGATGGGTTTATTGGGAGTATTGCTGATTGCGGTGTTGGGCTGGCTGCTGCTGACCGGCCGATTGCAGCGCATGACCGCGATCGATGGCATTATGGTGGGACTGGCGATCATCGGCGCCGTCATGCTGGCGCGCGGGCGGCCGATAGTCGGCGCGGTGCCGCTGCTGATCGCGGCAGGCTATAGCGCGCGGCGCAGGCGTTCGGTTCCAGTAGCGCACGACAGCCAGGCCGTCGCAGACGCACGGGCGCTGCTGGGTCTGGACGATACCGCCGATGAAGCAGCGATTCGTGCCGCCCACCGCCGCCTGATCGCCCGCACTCATCCCGATGCGGGCGGGACACAGGCACTGGCGGAAAAAATCAACGAAGCACGAAACATTTTGCTGCGTCACACCGTTGACAGCAAAGGCGCGCATACGCCCCCCACCTTATGACCTGCTCAGGAATGATATGACCCATAAATTTCATGCCACCTCGCTCCGTGAATATGACATCCGCGGTATTATCGGCGAAACGCTCGGCGAGGCCGATGCCTATGCGATCGGGCGCGGCTTTGGCACGTTGATCGCGCGAGCGGGCGGCAGCCGCGTTGCCGTGGGCTATGATGGGCGGGTCAGTTCGCCTGTGCTGGAGGCGGCGCTGGTCAGCGGCCTCAATGACAGCGGAATTTTCGCGGTGCGTGTCGGCGAGGGGCCGACGCCGATGCTATATTATGCCGAATGCGTGCTGGAAGTGGACGGCGGCATCCAGATAACCGGCAGTCATAATCCCGCCAATTATAATGGCTTCAAGCTGGTGTTTCAGCATCGCCCCTTTTTCGGCGAAGATATTCTTACCCTCGGCACGATGGCGCAGGCGGGCGATTGGGATGAAGGTAGCGCGGGCAGCGAACATGTCGACATCGCCGACCGCTATGTCGCGCGTTTGCTCGAAGGATTCGACGGCGCGGCCTATCGCATCGGCTGGGACGCGGGGAACGGCGCGGCTGGCCCGATTGTGGAGAAGCTCGTCAAGCTCCTGCCGGGTGAGCATTACACGTTGTTCACCGATGTCGACGGCAATTTTCCCAATCATCATCCCGACCCCACAGAAGAAAAGAATCTGGCCGATCTCAAGGCGCTTGTCGCGGAAAAAAAGCTCGATTTCGGAGTGGCTTTCGATGGCGATGGCGACCGCATCGGTGCGATCGACGGCACAGGCCGCGTGATCTGGGGCGACCAGTTGCTCGCCATTTTTGCGGAGCCGGTGCTACAGGAGCTGCCCGGCGCGACGATTATCGCCGATGTGAAGGCGAGTCAGGCGCTGTATGACCGGATCGCAGAGCTTGGCGGCAAGCCGATGATGTGGAAAACCGGGCACAGCCTGATTAAATCCAAAATGAAGGAAACGCACAGTCCACTTGCCGGGGAAATGAGCGGGCACATTTTTTTCAAGCATGAATATTATGGTTTTGACGACGCGCTGTACGCAGCAGTGCGCCTGATCCGTGCGGCGACGTTACTCGGCAAAAGCGTCACGGAGCTGCGCAGTGATATGCCAGCGATGGTCAACACACCGGAACTGCGCTTTCAGGTGGATGAAAGCCGCAAGTTTGCAGTCATCGACGAAGTGCTGGCGCGCCTCAAGACGAGCGGCGCGGAGGTCAACAATACCGATGGTGCGCGCGTCAAGACACCCGATGGCTGGTGGCTGCTGCGCGCGTCGAACACGCAGGATGTGCTGGTCGCGCGCGCCGAAGCCAAGGATCAGGCGGGGCTTGATCGCCTGATGGCGCAGATCGATATGCAACTTGCGGAATCCGGTGTTAAGCGCGCGCTGGAAGCTGCGCATTAGAGCATTTTCCCGGCATTATGTAGCAAACGCACCAACTGCCTAATCCCTTTTAACACCCCGCTGCGCTAATGTGAATCCTATGGCAGAAACACATGTAATTTCGGCGTTGGTGGATAAGCGCGGTCGCATCGATGGCGAGATTCAGGCCCGCCGCTATCAGATTATGCGGCTTGAACTGGAACTAGCCCATGTCGATGCGGTCATCAAAATGTTCCGACCGAATTACGACATCGACAAGATCGCTACCAAACGTAGCTTTGCCAAGAATCCTGCTGGGGTTCCGAAAAGTTCAGGTGGTCGTCATGCCTTGAGTATATTGCGCGAGGCTGGAGCGCCACTCACAGCCAACGAGATAGCAGGGCGCGTACTGGCGAAACTGAAAAAGGAAGATACATCAGAATCGCGGAAAATGCTGGCTTGTACGATTGTCAGTACATTGTCGCGTCGGAAAGATGGCGCGGTGGTATTTGATACCAGTACGGTTCCGGGTCGGTGGAGTCTGAGACAGCACGACTCTCGTTCCGTCTGATTTTTTTGGTTGTCAATAGTTTTGTTAGTGACAGATTCATATTTTGCCGTTACGTAGGCCGCATGGCACTCCGTTTCCAATTTGATGAGCGGAAGGGCACTGAGGCGTTGGCCTATATGGCCACCAAGTGGCCGAACATCACGATATTCTATGCGTCAAAGGTTCTTTTCTTTGCTGAAAAGAATCATTTGAACGCTTATGGGCGGCCCATTGTTGCTGATACGTTTATAGCCATGCCGAATGGTCCAGTGCCTAGTACGCTCTACGATTTTATCAAAGGTAATCTGGCAAACTCAGGTGATCCAGAAGGATTTCGCGGGGCCGTTGACACCTCCAGCCATCCGAACATAAAGGCAAAACGGCAATGCGCGGCAGGCATCCTGTCTGCGAGCGACATTCAGTGCATTGACGATGCTATCGCCTTTTGTCGGCCTAAAGGTTTCGGCCATCTTTCGCAGTTGACCCACCAAGAGCGCGCCTGGGCAGAGGCCTTCGCTAATTCCGCCATGGACTACGAATTGTTCATTGACGATGACAATCCTCATCGGGAAGCGATCCTTGCCGATGCGAAGGAATTTGCTGCTCACGGCGTCCTCTAGTGCCCTTTGTCGCAGGGCATATTTACTGGATCACATTCAATTTCATTCAGCCTGCACACGAGAAAATTTCACTGTGCGTCTGCCCCGATCGACCGCTCTTTTTTTGGATCAACAGCAACCCAAAGCCGCACGGTATTGGCCAAGTGGCTCTCAGCACAACCATTTGCCCGACTCTGCAACACGATAGCCATCTTGATCTATCGGGCTTAAAGACGGGTTCCTCAATGGAACTGGCTACGGCGCGCAACCCCTCGCCGATGTCGCCCTCAATGAAGGCTGTTGTAATGACAGCACTGGCTAATCCGATCCATTTGCTGCCAGAGGGTCACCGGACATTAGCTATTCAAAACCTAACTTAAGCCGCCCGCTGCCAATACCCCTTCCACTGGCGGCTGACACGCGAGACCATAGCTGACGCGGTTACCATCGCGGCCTGCGTACCGTTCGATACGCGGCGGTGATCTTCACGCCATGATGCTTCGCCCGCATAGGCACCGATATACGGTCCTGCGATATGGTGGTGCGTTCCAACTTCCATACGGCGCAGGCGCGAGAAGAACGACTCTGCCTGATTGGTGCAAATGCCATCGTCCATGAAGCGGACAGAGTGATTGACGCGGTGCGTATCCCAGCCAGCGTGAAGGGCATCCCAGCCCGTTCCTTCGTCGGCATGGATAGTTGCCAGTGTGCCAACATGATCGCGCACATAAGGCACAGCATCGCCTTCGTTGCGCACGATGAATGTCAGTGACCGGCCACCCCGTTCCCGCATGACGACAACGCATTGACGCTTGCCAGTCTGATTGAGAGCCAAACGCCGATCCTTACGATCAGCCTTGTTGTTCTCTGGCTTGGAATATCCGCCGAAATATGCGCCATCAATTTCGACCACGCCATTCAACTGCATGGCCTTTTCAGCCGCCATCGCTTCGCGCAGCTTGTGCGTGAGAACAAACGCCGTTTTATATTGGCAATCGAGATCGCGCGACAGTTGAAGCGCGGCAATGCCCTTCGCACCGTTCGCGAAAATGACGATTGCGGCCAGCAGATCGGTGAACGAGAGTTTGCGCGAGGCAAAGATCGTTCCCGATGTAACCGAGAATTGATGATGGCAGGCTACGCACTTGAATTTGCGGCGCGTGGTGATCTTATATACTTCCACACAGCCACAGCGTGGGCACACGGCCTCGCCATCGTTCTCAGGCCAGCGCATCTGGCAGAACGTCTCGTAAGCCTTATCTTCGCCCATCGTGAATACGGCCTTGAGGCTGATCGTGCGGGCTTGGGCCGAGAGGAGGAAATGTTGTGTCATCGTTTATAGTGCCTATGCACTGTATATAATGACATTGTTGCACTGTTGTCAATGGCAAAAGTATCATATATGATGCATTAACATCATGGGAGATACTATGGCCGATAGCGCCGAATGGGAAGCGCGCGTCAAAGGGCTTCTGAAAGCCGAATTGAAACGCAGGAATGTATCTTATGCGCAGCTAGTTGATAAGCTGGCGGTCATAGGGGTGCAGGAGAGTGAGCCGAACGTGCGCAACAAACTATCGCGCGGAAAGTTTACGGCTGTGTTTCTGATTCAGTGCTTAGAAGCGGTGGGGGCTGAGATGGTTCGGATATAGAATAAAAATTTAATTGATCCTCTTTATCAGGATAGTCGGTTATCCACTTGGTATATCCAAATGTCTTGAACATATAATACTCGGAAAATGGCACTAAGAACGTTATTCTGGAAAAATTACACCCTCTGAAAGTGCAATCTCGGAAAATATAACCATTAAATGGAGCTGCGTCTCTAGCCATCAGTACGGCATCAGACATAGGATACCTTGGGTCTCCAATGTTATTTCCAGACTGAAGTATAATATTGGCCGGACCAATAATTTCACAATCAATGAATGTTTTATTTTCAACAAAAGGATGCGATGCAAGGCAAAATTCATTGAGATATATACGTTTCCTCTCAAATGTCTTTTCAAGAGGATCGATTGCACCACCTTGCGCAAGCATTCTCGCGTCATAGCGCGCTTTAACCCACCGCCCACGGCCCCAAGCTGCTATACAATAGATTATCGCGCCTGCTGCCATCCCCATAAAGCCAGCAACCACCCAAGAGAGAGGGGCGTATTGCTCAAACACTTTGCTGGCCCGAACCGCCCATGCGGGCAGAGCAAAACTGGCTATTGCTGCCGGAACACCCCACAGCAAGTTGGCTAACGACCATTTCCATTCCAGACCGGAAAAGAAACCCTCTGCTTTTTTTGCCCCGCCCATAGCACCTCATGCCCCATCTCCACCGCTTTGTGGAGTCAGAACACTGCTTGGTGCGTTTGCTACATAATACCGCATTTTCCAGTCAGGTGGAATCACCTGACGACTCGGAACACGCAGTAAAACAATAGGATAGAGCGGTCGAGCCGATGCAATCGGATCGCAAACCGCTCTAAATCGGGGAATAAACCGCAGGACCAAGCACGCCCGTCGCTCCAAAAAGCTAACTTTTTTGGTAGAGTTGCAAAAACCACAATCGCCCCGCTCTATTTCGCAGTTGCAGCATGGTGCGATTCGGCCCACTGAGGGGGTGCCTTTCAGGCATCCTCTCCTAAACTCTCAAGGGTCGGCCTTCCGGGTCGGCCCCTTTTTTGCGCTCCTCGCCCGTTAAAGCGGTTTGCGATCCGATTGCATCGGCTCGACCGCTCGATCCTATTGTTCTACGAGGTAGAAGCGCGAAAATGGCCCGTCAGTTTTCCTTGACCCAGGCGGCTACATCGGCCGCAACCTGGTTGGCGGCCGTGTTGATCGGACCTGCAACCCTGTCCGCCGTGATTTTGCCTGCGGGCGCGGTGGCCGAGAAGCGTTTGCGCAATATGCGCGCGCCCTCCACTGCAGTCAGCGTAGCATCGTAAGTCACGATGGCCTGATGCGTACCGGCATCCACGCCAAACTCAACGAGCGCCCCCATCAGGCGGCGGCCCGGACTGGCCCAATATTGGCCGGGCTGCAACACCAAAGTCTTGCCATCGGCGGCGATCGTTTCCGACAATAATTTCTGGAACAACTGACGCGGCGTGTCGGCCCATTGCGCGTCCTTGACGTAAGCGACGCTGGTGGCGTTGATCTGCACGGGAACGCGCACCGTATCGAGCTTATGCGGCGCATCGGGTGGCATCACGGTAAGGGTGGGGCCGCCCTGATTATTGAGGGTCGCGTTCGAAGCGACAACCTGCGTCGCGCGCAATGTCAGCAACTGCGGCGGCGCCTTCGCCCCAAAGGACACACAGCCGCCGAGTGCGATCATCGGCAATACCGAAGCCATCAGCGCAGCATTGAGGGATCGGGACATGGCCATTTGCTTCCTCATTTTTTGTAATCCGGCAGCGCGGGTGCACCGATAATCGATCCCGCGCCCTGCTGATCCAACTTTTCGGAGATGGCGCGGAAACTGCGCGACATTTCGCGCAAATCCTGCACCAGTTGTCCGACCTCGGGCATCGTCTGTTTCGAGAACGCCTGCACACCGGGCCGGGCATCGGCAATGGTGGCGTCCAGCGTATCAAGGCTATGCTTCGCCGACTGGATGGTGAGGCGCAGGTCCGCGATCATCGGACGGCCTTCCTGATCGAGCATGGCGTTGGTGGTGCCCGCCAGCTTGCCGATTTCCTCGATAGCGACGCCCGCCTTTTGCACCGTGATGCGGGTTTCGGCGAGCGTTGCGGCAATTTCCGGTCCGCGTTTGGCCAGTGCGCCGGACAGTGCATCGGCATTCGCAAGAATGCCCGCGATGTGCGCCTGATTCTTGTCGTTCAACACTTCGGTCAAACGCTCGGTCAAAGTTGTCAGCCGCTCCAGCAATTGCGGCGCATTGTTGAGCAACTCACCCAGCGCGCCCGGTTTGGTCGGAATGATCGGCACGCCTTCCGGGCAGGACGCCTGGGGATTATGATCGGGGCAGGCAATCGGCGGCGCGCCCTTGACCGCGCCATCCAGGCTGATTTCGGATACGCCGGTAAAACCCACACCCCGGATCGTCGCGGTGGTGCCTTGCAACACCGGGGTGCCGTCCTTTACGGAGATCCGTACCCGCACGAAACTGGGATCACGCTCCCACAGCCGGATTTCCTTGACCTGTCCCGATGGCACGCCGGAAAACGTGACGCCCGATCCTTTGGCCAGACCATCTACGGAGGTGCTGAAGAAAACATCATATTGCTGGTTCTGGCCATCGGAAATGCGCGAGAACCAGAAGGCCACGACCATGACCGCCGCGATAAGCAACAGTACCACGCTGCCGACCAGAACATGATTGGATTTTGTTTCCATGACTAGCCGTCGTCTCCCCCAGACGTTGGCGCGCGTGGCACCCCCGTCCTGTTTTGCGACGATAGAGCCGCACGGCCACGCGGACCATTAAAATATTCCTGAATCCACGGATGCTCGGTAGCCAGCAATTCGTCAATTGTGCCAACAGCGATCACCTTTTGGTCCGCCAGCACCGCGACCCGGTCGCATATCGAATAGAGCGTATCAAGATCATGGGTGATCAGGAAAACCGTCAAGCCGAGGATTTGTTGCAATTGCCGCGTTTGTTCATCGAACGCCGCCGCGCCAATCGGGTCCAGCCCCGCCGTCGGTTCATCCAGAAACAGCAAGTCGGGGTCGATCGCCAGCGCGCGCGCCAAACCTGCGCGCTTGCGCATACCGCCCGAAAGTTCGGAAGGATATTTGGGACCGGCATCGGCGGGCAGCCCAGTCATCCTGATCTTGTACGCGGCGATCTCATCGCGCAACTGCGACCCGATATTGGGGTAGAATTCACGTAAGGGGACAGCGATATTTTCCGCCACCGTCAGGGTCGAGAACAGCGCGCCGCCCTGAAACAGCACGCCCCACCGTTTGCGCAGCGCCAGCGCATCCTCGATCGACTGGTCCTCCAGCAGTTGACCAAAGACGCTGATTTCGCCTGCGTCCGGGATTTGCAAACCGATGATCGAGCGCATTAACACCGACTTGCCCGTGCCAGAGCCACCGACCACGCCCAGAATCTCGCCCCTGCGCACATCGAGGTCGAGGCCTTCGTGCACGACCTGCTCGCCAAAGCTGTTGCGCAAGCCCCGGATCGAAATCGCAATGTCGCCATTCCTTGCGCCGTTGTCGTCCAGCGGCGCATCGGGCGCGGTCAAGACGGGTTCGCCGGTCAATTCCAGCCGATCCACGTAAAGAACACCGCGAAGAAGGCATCCATGACGATCACCATGAAAATCGCCTGCACCACCGCCGCAGTGGTGCGCAAGCCGACTTCTTCGGCATTGGCCTTGACCTGCAAGCCCTGAAAACAGCCCGACATACCGATGATGAGGCCGAACACCGGCGCCTTGACCAGCCCGACATACAGATCGGTGATCGGCACGACCTCGCGCAGTCGCTGTACAAAGGTCACTGGCGGAATATCGAGCGCCACCGCACAAAATAGCCCGCCGCCCATCACCGCGATCAGCGATGCGTAAAAGCCGAGCAGCGGCATCATGCACATAGCGGCCATCAGGCGCGGCATCACCAGCGCCTCCATCGGCGACACGCCGATCGTGCGCATGGCATCGATCTCTTCGGTCAGCTTCATCGTGCCGAGCTGCGCGGCGAACGCGGAACCAGACCGTCCCGCCACCATGATCGCCGTCATCAACACGCCCAGCTCGCGAAAGGTCAGCCGCCCGACCAGATTGACGGTCAGCACTTCCATACCGAACGCGCGCAACTGCACCGACCCTTGCTGCGCAATGACGATACCGATCAGAAAGCTCATCAGGCCGATAATGGCGAGCGCGGAAACGCCGACCACCTCAAAACGCTGCACGACCGCGTTGATGCGTATGCGCGAGGGATTGCGGATCAGCATCCACGCCGTAATCAGCGTCGATCCGAAAAAACCGAGCAGGCCGAGCATCGTCTGCCCCGCGATCACCGTGGCTTCGCCAATCTGGCCCAACACACGTTCCATCGGCGGCGTGCTATCGTCCCGCAGCGAAACGGTTACGCCGTCGCCGGCGCTGACCGCTTCAACGAGGCGTTGCTGATCGTCGTCCGCACCCATAACCTGGGCGTCGTGGCCTTGCGCGAAGTGGTGGACCAGCCATGCGCCGACCGTGTCCATATGCTCCACCCCCGCGATATCGATCGAGGAAAACGCGCCCTCCACCGCAGCGAGGTCATCGGGGAACGTACCAAGCCGCGTAATCGTGAGCGGTCCCGTCAGGCGCAGCACCCGGCCGCCATCGCGTTCTTCAATTGCAAATTGGGGTGCGTTGGCCATCAAGTTGGTTTTACTGATCCATTATCGGTTGCGCGGCAAGCCGAAACGGATCATCGCCACGATAGAATGATTGGGCAAGGTGAAGGTTCCTGAACAACATGCGCAACAAACTCGCCTTTTATGACATGGATCGCACGATTACGGTGCGCGGCACCTACAGCCCGTTCCTGTTGCATGTTGCGCGGCACATGGCGCCGTGGCGGCTGGTGTTTGCGCCGCTCGCGCTGCTGGCGATGCTGTTGTATGTATTGCGCATCATATCCCGGCAGCGGCTAAAAGAAATCAACCAGCAGTTGATGATCGGCGGCAATGTGCGGCGGGATCGGCTGGCCCCCCACATCGATTCCTATGCGCGCAAGGTGTTGGCGAGCAATGTATATCGCGAGGCGCTCGACCAGATCGCCGCCGACCGCGCGGAAGGCTATACGCTGGTGATGGCGACGGCCTCCTATCGGCTTTATGTCGACGCCATCGCCCAGCGGCTCGGTTTCGATGCCGTGATCGCTACCGACCACTTGGGACAAGACCTCGATTATGTGCGCGCGCGCATTGCGGGAGAGAATTGCTACGACGCCGCCAAGCTGCGCATGATTGAAGCGTGGATAAGGGTGCAAGGCCTGTCGCGGGACGATTTGTATATCCGCGCTTATTCCGATCATGTCTCCGATGAGCCGATGTTGGCGTTTGCCGATGAAGCATGGGCGACCAATCCGCACCCGCCGCTCGCAAAGCTGGCTGCGGAGCGGGGATGGAAACGGGTTGACTGGAAATAGCGAGTGGGAAAGTTGCGCCGCGCAACTTTATCCGCCTGTGTTGGCCAACCCTATCAACGAAATCTGCCGCCCATAGCCCGGCTCACGGCGGAGGCAGGACCGGCGATAGCTGAAGAAGGCGTCGGGCTGGCTGCACGTATCCTGTCCCAGCATATCGACCCGGTTAACGCCCGCCGCCGCCAGCCGCGCCGCGACATAGCCCTCAATATCGAACATCGCGTGCCCTGCGCGGCCATCGGCGAAAAAGCATTCGTTGGCCGGGTCGGCATCGGTGAAGGTTACGACGAAGCTCTCGCTGACCTCATAGGACATCCGGCCGATACACGGACCGACGGCGCAAGCGATGCGATCGCGATCCGCGCCCAGGGCAATCATGGCGTCAAGCGTGCGGTCGGTGACGCCGTGGAGCGCGCCTCGCCACCCGGCATGAGCGGCACCGACGACCCCGGCCTGCGCGTCAGCAAACAACACCGGCACACAATCGGCGGTCAATATGCCGAGCAATAACCCCGGCGTCGCCGTCACCAGCGCATCGGCATGGGGGCGGGCGGCATCGGCAAAGGGCGCATCGACCGCCACCACATCGGGCGAATGCACCTGATGCACGGTGACGAGCCGCGCGCCCGGCAGGACGGCTTGCCCCGCGCGGCGGCGATTTTCGGCGATGGCTTGCCCATCATCGTCCGACCCCAGCCCGACATTCAGACCCGCATAGATCCCGGTAGAAACACCGCCGCGCCGCCCCAAAAAGCCATGCGGCACATCGCTCAGCGCGGCGCTGGTCCATTTTTCGACACCCGTTTCGGTCATGCTCATGCGAAGCCCTCCGGCGTGGCCCAGTCGGGATGGGTGAAGGCCATGACCCGGAACAGATCGCCCATCTGATCGGTATTTACCAGCCGGTCGCGCGCTATTCGCACCTCGTCCGCGCGGTCCGGCGAGGTGCGGACCAACATGTCCGCGCGCGCATCAATGCCCAGCCGCGTCAGGAATGCACCCTGCCCGATCGGACCATAGACGCGCAATCCCGCTTGCCGCGCGACATTACCCAACATCGTGAAATCGACATGGGCGGTCAGGTCGCTTTCTCCGACATCGTCAAACGGATCGGTCATTTTATGGGCGCGCACGGCCTGTAGCGTGTCCCCCAATGCTGGACCTTCATAGCCATAATCGATCAGGAGTGCCGCGCCGCCCTGCCGCGCGATCCGCTGCGCCAGCGCAAAGCCAACCGCTGCGCCGGCCGGTCCCGATTCATATATCTCGCCGTCTTGCGCATCACGCAGCGCGGCGGGCACGGCGGCTTCCATCGGCCGCTCGCCGGCCATTCCGACAAATGCTTCGCCCTCCCGTCCGGGGCGGGGCACAACCACACGCTCCCGCCAGCCAGCCTGCGTTTTTTCAATCTGGCGGATCGGCAGCGCGTCAAAAAATTCATTGGCGACGACCAACAACGGGCCATCTTCCGGCACCGTGTCGAGATCATCATGAAAGCGGGCATGGGCGAGCCGCGCTTGCTGACATTCGCGTAGCACCGGGCTGGTTTCGACAAAATGCACACGCGGCGCAAGCTGCGCCTGCTCCATCGCGCGCAAGGCATCGCTGGCCAATGTGCCGCGCCCCGGCCCAAGCTCCACATAATAAGGATTGGGCCTGCGCCCGGACCGCATCCACACATCGGCCAGACAAAGCCCGACCATTTCACCGAACATCTGGCTGATTTCCGGCGCGGTGGTGAAATCCCCGGCGCTGCCCAACGGATCGCGCGTCGCGTAATAATGCGCGTTGGCCTCAGCGATATACTGCGCGATGGATATTGGCCCACTGGCCAATATCATCCGTGTCAGGCGCTGGGCGAGGGTGAGCGGTCCGGCGTGGAGCGGCTCAACTGACACTCGCGCTTCCCGCAATCGGTTCGACCCGCACGCGGCGCGCCCTCGCGGTGGCGATCAGATAGAGTCCGCCGAAAATCATCGGCAGCGTCAGCCACTGGCCCATGTGCAATCCGGTGCGCTGGGCAAAGTCCATCAATTGCGCGTCGGCTTCGCGGTAAAATTCGACGAAGAATCGCGCCATGCCATACCCCAGCAGGAAAATGCCCACCAGCTTGCCCGGTTCATAACGCGCTCTGGTGCGCCAGAATGCGAACCACAGGACCGCGAACAGCAACAGGCCCTCCAGCGCGGCCTCGTATAGCTGGCTCGGGTGGCGCGCGACCGGGCCACCGCTGGGGAAAACGACGGCCCACGGCACATCGGCGGCCTTGCCCCAGAGTTCGCCATTTACGAAATTCGCCAGCCGCCCGAAGAACAGCCCGAACGGCACGCAGCACGCCACGAAATCATGTACGCGCAGCCAGTTGAGCTTTTCTTTCCATGACAGAAACAGGATTCCGCACGTCACGCCAATGACGCCGCCGTGGAACGACATACCGCCATTCCACAATTTGAATATGTCGAGCGGGTGTTGCAAAATATCGGGCTGGTAAAACAGCACATAGGCGAGACGCCCGCCGATAATGATGCCCAAGGTCGCATAAAATATCATGTCGTCGGCGTGGCGGCGCGCGAGCGGGGCGCCCGGCTGCGCAATCAGCTTGAGCAGATACCAGTAGCCGAGCATGATCCCCGCGAGATACGCCAGCGAATACCATTTGATCGCGAAAAAGCCGAGGTTGAGGGCTACCGGGTCAAGCCCCAGATTTTCAAACTGAATATGGCCGCCGACGGCTGTCATGATTTCTATCAACGTCAATCCCCGTGATTTTCTGCTCTCTTAAAGCATCGATTCCGACATGGAAAGCGCCCGTATTGCCAGCGCACACACTCGGGCATCGGCATATTGCGGCCCGTCTGCGCTGATGCTAAATGCCGCGCATGATCCAGCCACCCGAAATCCTCCGCGTCACCACTTCCCGCACAGCCTGCGACGGGTCGGGAGACATCCCTGCGGCGCTCGGCCATCCGCGCGTTTTTATCGAGATCGACGAGAAGGGCTATGCCGCGTGCGGCTATTGCGACCGTCGCTTTGTGCTGATCGGCGGCCCGGCGGACGGAGAATCGCACGGCTCGGCGCATAATGAGGCTGGCAAGGCGGATGCAAGCGCCTATATCGGATAGATGACCGATATAAACACCTCTCCATCGTCCCTTTCCGCCGCTGGCTATACCGACGCGCGCGGCCTGCTGTATCAGGACGGCCTGCTCGATCCCGATGGCGCAGCGCGACTGACCCGCGAAGCCCTCGCGCGCTGCGACGATGGCGAATTATACCTGCAATATCGCGCCAGCGAGAGTTTCGGCTTTGACGATGGTCGCTTGAAAACCGCCGATTATTCGACCGACAAGGGCTTCGGCCTGCGCGGCGTGTCGGGTGAGATGACCGGCTTTGCCCATGCCAATGATATTTCGGAAGCGGCGATCGCCCGCGCGGCGCGCACATTGAGCTTGCTCGACCCAGCCAGCGCCGCGACGGCCGCGCCGCCTGCGCGCACCAACCGCCACCTCTATACCGGCGCCAACCCGCTGGAGCTGGTGCCGTTCGCCGAGAAGGTGGAACTGTGCGCCAAGATCGATGCGGCTGCGCGTGCGCGTGATCCGCGCGTTGCGCAGGTGTCGGTCAATCTCGCAGGCAGCTGGTCGGTGATTGAGATTGTCCGGCCCGATGGTTTTGTCGCAACCGACATCCGTCCGCTCGTTCGCCTCAATGTTTCGGTCATCATGGAAGAAAATGGTCGGCGCGAGACCGGCGTGTTCGGTCTGGGCGGGCGCTATCTTTATGATGGCGTGATGGGCGAGGATGTATGGAACCGCGCCATCGACGAGGCAATCGCACAGGCGCGGGTCAATTTGCGCTCGGTTTCGGCTCCGGCAGGCGAAATGACCGTGTTGTGCGGCCCCGGCTGGCCCGGCGTGCTGCTGCATGAAGCGGTCGGTCACGGGCTGGAGGGCGACTTTAATCGCAAGGGCACTTCGGCGTTCTCCGGGCGCATCGGCCAGCAGGTCGCAGCCAAAGGCGTCACGGTCGTCGATGACGGATCGATGCACCAGCGTCGCGGGTCGCTCTCTATTGACGATGAAGGCACGCCGACCCGCGAGAATATATTGATCGAGGATGGCATCCTCAAAAGTTACATGCAGGACCGGCTTAACGCGCGTTTGATGGGCGTCGAAGCGACCGGCAATGGTCGGCGTGAGAGCTACGCCTATGCGCCGATGCCGCGCATGACCAACACATTCATGCGCGGCGGCAATGACGACCCGCAAGAATTGCTCGCCCGCGTCAAGGACGGGATTTACGCCAAGAGCTTCGGTGGCGGTCAGGTCGACATCGTATCGGGCAAGTTCGTATTCTCCTGCACCGAAGCCTATCGCGTGACCAACGGCAAGATCGGCGAGCCCATCAAGGGCGCCACCCTGATCGGCGATGGCCCGACCGCGCTGACCCAGGTGGCGGGTATCGGCAATGACATGGCGCTGGATGAAGGCATCGGCATGTGCGGCAAGGGTGGGCAAAGCGTTCCGGCGGGCGTGGGCCAACCGACTTTGTTGATCGAGGGCCTGACGGTGGGCGGCACTGCGACCTGAGCAGCGCGGCGCTGCTGATTTCCCTGCCCAAAAATTGAGCAGTTTTTTCGCATTGCACAAAGAATCGGCGCTCGCGTTATGTCGCCGCCCACGCAAACCGCATTAACCCGTCTTTAATAAACTGGCACGGCATTTGCGTAAGAACCCCTGCACACCAAAAACAGGGGGCGACATGAAACTCATCATGGCAATCATTAAACCGTTCAAACTGGACGATGTCCGCGAAGCACTGTCTTCGCTCGGCGTCGCTGGCATGACGGTAAGCGAAGTCAAAGGCTTTGGCCGCCAAAAAGGCCAGACAGAAATCTACCGCGGTGCCGAATACAGCACCAACATGGTTCCCAAGATCAAGATCGAGGTCGTTTGTGACGATGGTCTCGCTCCGCGCGTTGTGGAAGCCGTGCAGCAAGCCGCCAACAGCGGCGCCATCGGCGATGGCAAAATCTTTGTTCTCGATGTCGGTCAGGCCGTGCG
>JBDTLS010000013.1:0-23118 GCA_039934655.1 Sphingobium sp. | reverse complement strand
ATCCGGGCGACGCCGATGCAATAGCCGCGGCGCTGCGCGAGGCGGAAGAGGAAATCGCCCTCCCCCGCGAACTTGTACGGGTGGTCGGCACATCGGATCCCTACAAGACCTTCACCGGATTTGACATCATGCCGGTGGTGGGCGTTATTCCACCCGACCTGTCACTCGCGCCGCATGAGCAGGAGGTGGAATCCGTGTTTGAGCTGCCGCTTGATTTCGCGATGCATCCGCGTAACCGGGCGCGTAAAACGATGGAATTTCAGGGGACTGTGCGCCCTTATTACGAAATAAATTGGCAGGACTACCGCATTTGGGGGGTGACTGCGGCGATATTGGTCAACCTGTCGCGGCGGCTGGGCTATAGTGCTGATGACGTCTGATATGACTTTACCCGACGCGCCCTGGCGGCATCGGCCGGGGCTAGACAAGCTGCTACTCGTGCTGGGCGCGGAAGCGGACGAAACCCGTTTTGTGGGCGGTGCGGTTCGGGACGGCTTGCTGGATATGCCGGTCAGCGACATCGACATCGCTACCATTCACCCCCCTCAGGACGTGATGCAGCGTCTTGCGCAGGCAGGCATCAAGGCGATACCCACCGGCCTCGCGCATGGCACCATCACTGCCGTACTCGCGGGGAAGCCGATCGAAATCACCACTTTGCGCTGTGACACGAGCACGGACGGGCGGCGCGCCATCATCGCCTATACCGACGACTGGCGCGCCGATGCCGCGCGGCGCGATTTTACGATCAACGCGTTATATGCCCATCCGCTGGACAGTCAGATAAGTGATTATTTCGGCGGACTCGATGATCTGCGAACGCGGAACGTGCGCTTTATCGGCGATCCCGCGACCCGCATTGCCGAGGACCATCTGCGCATATTACGCTATTTCCGGTTTTTCGCACGCTTCGGCAAGGATGACCCGGATGCGCAAGCCTATGCCGCATGTGTCGCGCACGCCAACAGCCTGATGGCGCTGTCTCGCGAGCGTATCGCCGACGAGTTGCTCAAGCTGCTCGCCTTGCCCGACCCCGTGCGGGCGCTGGTGTTGATGGTCGAAGGCGCCATATTGGTGCCGGTAGTTCCGGAAATCACGTCGGCGGGCGTGGGCCGGTTCGCGGCATTGCTCCCGCGAGAGCTGGCCGCCCCGGTAAAGCCCGACCCGCTATTACGATTATGCGCCTTGCTCCCGCCCGATGCGGCGCTGGCCGATAGCATTGCCGCCCGGCTCAAGCTGTCCAACAAGGCGCGCAAGCGAATTTCGGCTGCATTGAATCCCTTGCCCGCCTATCGCAGCATTTACGAATTGGCGTTTCGGGTCGGAGCCGAAACAGCGCGGGACAGGATCATGCTGGACTCCAGCGTCGACGCAACGGCGATATGCGAGTTGCGTGACTGGCAACCCCCTCATCTGTCGGTGGGAGGTGCGGTGATGATGGCGCTGGGCATATCCAAAGGGCCAGACATTGCACGGGCTCTCAACGAGGTCCGCGAACAATGGATCAGCGAAGCATTTCCCGGCCCTGAGCGCACCCATGAAATTGCGGCTCAGATTGCTTCAAAATTCCAGCGTTTCAGCCAATAGTCATAGGCGTCGTCTGCACTGAGAGCACGGGCGAAATGATAGCCTTGCCCTGTCGAACAGCCCATTTTTTGCAGGGCATCTGCGACTTCCGGCGTTTCGATACCTTCTGCCGTGGTACGCAGCTTCAATGCTTCCGCCAATGACAGAATGGCGCAAATAATGGCATATTTATCTTTATCTATCAGCATATTGGATACAAAACTTTGATCGATTTTTAACACATCGATAGGCAGGCTTTGCAAGCTCGCCATATTGGAAAAGCCGGTGCCGAAATCATCCATCGCTACCGACACATTCAGTCCCTTGAGCGCCGCCAGCAAGCTGCGGCAGTTGTCGGTATCGCCGACAATGGCGCTCTCGGTCAGCTCCACCGTCAGGCGACTGCCATCCACGCCGCTCATCCGCAACGCATCCACCACCACGGATATCACTTCGTCCCGCGCGATTTGAATCGGCGACAGGTTGACGTTCATCTTCAACGGCACCCGCTCGCCATATTTGGCATCCCAGCGCGCAAGCTGCTGCATGGATTCGTTCAGCGCCCAGCGACCCAATTGCACGATAAGCCCTGACTCCTCCGCGACGGGAATGAAATCATTGGGGGAGACAAATCCGAGTTCGGCATCATTCCACCGGGCCAATGCTTCGAAACCGATGATCTCGCGCGTGTCCAGTTCGATCAGCGGTTGATAGAGCAAATGCAGCTCGCCATTGGCCAGCGCGTCGCGCACACGACTTTCCACCAAAAAACGCTGCCGCGCAGCCTTGAGAACGCCGGGACGATAGATTTCGAGGCGATCGGTCCGCTTGGCGGTGCGTACCGCCATTTGCGCCTGACGAATGATCTCATCCGCTTCGCCATCCGCCACGCGCAAGATCGTGCAGCCAATGGCGCAATCGATCGACAACTCAAAATTGGCGAGGCGCACCGGCGCCGAAATCGCTTTCTTGATGCGCTCTGCCAACGCTATCGCCGTGGTTACGCCATTGGTCAGCACCATGCACAGCGCGAATTCATCACCGCCCAGACGGGCCAGCGCAAGATCGCCCTCCTTCACTTCTTTCAATCGCTTGGCCACCGACAAAATCAGTTCGTCGCCCGCCATCGACCCCAGCGATTCGTTGATCCTGCTGAACCGTACCAAATCGACGATCATGACCATCACCTCTGCATCGGGGCTGAGATGGGGACGTTCGAGAATTTCCTCCACCGCCTCGCCAAAGCCTATGCGGTTGGGCAAGGATGTCAGTGTGTCCGAAACAAGTTCGCGGCGCAGATTTTCTTCCACGCGCCGGTCGGCGGTCCGGTTGACGACGTTCAGCAATATGCGGTCACCTGCCGAATGCGCGGCGCGCACCCAACCGAGCGAACATGCAAACGCCTCAACGCCGATCGGGGAATCCCGCTCGATCTCGAAGATGTGCTTATCCTGACCGGACGAGGCGAAATTTTTGATGATGTTCCGGCATATGTCGGCCCAGCCGGTTTCGGGGCCACTGGGTTCCCGCAACACATTTCCGAACAGGTCGCGAAACAGCTTATTTCCAAATTCGATACAGGGCTGACCCTCGATCATGTGGAACAGAGCTGCCGCGTGAGGAAGCGCCATCAACCAACTGGGTATCACATTCATTACATCGCCAAAAGCGACGGACACTGGCCCGGAAGATAGCGTCAAGGGTTCCTCGGCTATCCATTGTTTTGGCGATATGCGTTCCATATGCTCTAGATACGTCCGATTGCGATCAGATTTAAGCTCCACACTCTATTTTTTTGGCTCCCGGTGCGCGATGACCCATAACGTCATAAATAATACAAGGATGAGCTATTTCATAAGGTTAATACGCTGGCAGGGATAAATACCGATCCCCGTGAACGGGTGATGTCACAGCACCATGCGCCGGGCGCGGTTCCACACGTAATGAAACGGTGGCTGACGGAAAATTATCCGAAACGGTTGTTGCGCGGGAAACCAGATGGCGGCATCCGCCCGGCGGCGCCACGCGCGGCACGCCACAAGCTCAGGTCCGTTTCGGTGCGCGTGCGCCCACTTTCACCGCCCATCGCCCAACTTAACCCCTCGGCCAGCGTAAAGGCCAGGGCATCTGACAAGCCGCCATCACGATAGCGTTGCAGCGCAACCCCCTGCCCCCGCGCCATTTCCGGTAATTCCGACAGCGCGAACACCACCAGCTTGCGATTTTCACCGATCACGGCGACGCTATCCGCGCCGTTGCTGACCGGATGAACCACCGCAAGTCGCGCGCCCGGCCGCAGATTGACGATCTGCTTGCCCTTGCGTGTTTCGGCGATCATGTCCGCCATAGATGCGATAAAGCCGCGCCCGTCGTTCGCCGCCAGCAATATCTTCGTGCCCGGTCGCGCCACCAGCAACGCAAGAATTTCGGTTTCATTTTCGAGATCGACCATCAACCGAACCGGCTCGCCAAAGCCGCGCCCGCCCGGCAACTTATCGGACGCCAGCGTGTAAAACCGGCCATTGGCACAGGCGAGCAGCAGCTTGTCCGTGGTTTGCGCATGGAAGGCGTAAGCGGGACCGTCGCCTTCCTTGAACTTCATGGTTTCGGCCGAGGCAAGATCGACATGCCCCTTCATCGCCCGAATCCAGCCGCGTTGCGACAGGATAACCGTAATTGGCTCGCGTTCGATCATCGCTTCCAGCGGAATTTCGCGGGCCGGAGCGGCCTCCTCCACCAAGGTCCGCCGCGCGCCGATGACGGTTTCGGGCGCATAGCGTTTGCGCAAATCGGCAAGATCACGTTTCAGGCGGGTGCGTTGCCGCGCGGGGCTGTCGATCAGCGCCTGCAACTCATCGCGCTCTTTCAGCAACTCCGCATGTTCGCGGCGCAGCTCTATTTCCTCCAGCCTGCGCAGCGAACGCAACCGCATGTTGAGGATGGCTTCGGCCTGCCGGTCGTTCAGCTGGAACTCGTCCATCATCACCAGCTTCGGCTCGTCCTCGGTACGGATAATCTCGATGATCCTGTCGAGGTTGAGATAGGCGATGATATAGCCATCGAGCAGCTCAACACGCGCCGCGATCCGCTCCAGCCGATGATTGGCGCGCCGCACCAGAACCTCGATCTGATGCGCAAGCCACTCCGTAAGCAATTGTTTTAGGCCCATTACGCGCGGCGCACGGCTCGCATCCAGCACGTTCATGTTGAGCGGGAAACGGGTTTCGAGATCGGTCAGCCGAAACAGGCTGTCCATCAGCACATCGACATCGACGGTACGGCTGCGCGGTTCGAGGACGATGCGGATGTCGGCATCCGACTCATCGCGCACATCGGCGAGGATCGGCAGTTTCTTTTCAGTAATCAACCCGGCGATCTGTTCGATCAGTTTCGATTTCGCGACCTGATAGGGAATTTGGGTGATGACGGCATTCCATGTGCCGCGCCCTTCGTCTTCCTTGTGCCAGCGCGCCCGCACCCGCATCGACCCGCGCCCGGTGGCGTAAGCGTCGGAGATCGTCCCCGCACTGTCGACCAGAATGCCGCCGGTCGGCATATCGGGACCGCGCATGATGCCCATCAGCATCGCGTGGTCGGCGTCGGGATTGTCGATCAGCAGCCTAGCGGCATCGATCACTTCGGCGACATTGTGCGGCGGGATGCTGGTCGCCATGCCGACCGCAATGCCGGTGGCGCCATTGGCGAGCAGATTGGGGAACAGGCCGGGGAAAACTTCCGGCTCTTCTTCTTCCCCATTATAGGTCGGACGATAGTCAACCGTGCCTTCGTCTAGGCCTGTCATCAGGTCCGACGCCGCCTGCGTCAGCCGCGCCTCGGTATAGCGCATGGCCGCCGCATTATCGCCGTCGATATTGCCGAAGTTGCCCTGTCCATCAACAAGCGGCGTGCGCAGCATGAAATCCTGCGCCAGTCGCACCATAGCGTCATACACCGACTGGTCGCCATGCGGATGATATTTGCCGATGACATCGCCGACCACGCGCGCGCATTTCTTGTAACTGGTCGCGTTGCGCGCCGGATTGGCCATCAGCACATCCGGGTTCGCGCCGCTCGGTTCGAGCTTCAACAGCCGCATCGCCCACAGCAGGCGACGGTGCACAGGCTTCAACCCATCGCGCAGATCCGGCAGCGATCGCGCCGTGATCGTCGACAGCGCATACACAAGATAGCGTTCGGACAAGGCAGCATCGAAAGGGTGATCTTTGATGTTGTCGAACGGATCGCGAAAATCACTCATGGGCGGGAGCGATAGCAAGGCGCGCGGCGCTTGGCGAGTGGGATGATGCGCCGCCCCAATTGTCGCCACGAATTGTCGGAGGATATACTTGCATTTATGCTCGCCTTGCCCCATAGGCACCGCTTCGCGCGGGTTCCTGCATTGGAGCCGACGCGATTACAAGACAGCCGGAGGGGCGTTCGCATGGGGCGGCGTCAGCGATCGGCCAAAGTGAAAGAGCAAGACCATGCCGCTGTATGAGCATGTATTTCTTGCGCGTCAGGACCTGGCCCAGGCCCAGGTAGACGCGCTGGCGGAAAACGCCACAAGCATTATCGCCGCCAATAAAGGCAAGGTGACCAAGGTCGAAAACTGGGGCCTGCGTTCGATCGCCTATCGCATCGCCAAGAACCGCAAGGCGCATTACGTGATGCTGAACATCGACGCGCCCGCCGGCGTCGTCGCCGAGCTGGAACGCCAGACGCAGATCAACGAAGACGTCATCCGCTACATGACCATCAAGGTCGAGACGCTGGAAGACGGTCCGTCGGTCATGATGCGCAAGAGCGACCGTGAACGCCGCGGTGGCCGCGATGGCGACCGTCCTGAGCGTGGTGATCGTCCCGATCGTGGCGACCGCCCGGATCGTGGCCCGCGCCGCGACCGTGACAGTCTCGACGGCGAATAAGGAGATATAAGACATGGCACGCCCATTTTTCCGCCGCCGCAAGAGCTGCCCCTTCGCCGCCAAGGATGCGCCGAAGATCGATTATAAGGATGTCCGCCTGCTTCAGGGTTTCGTCTCTGAACGTGGCAAGATCGTCCCGAGCCGCATTACCGCCGTCAGTGCCAAGAAGCAGCGCGAACTCGCCCAGGCGATCAAGCGCGCTCGCCATCTGGGCCTGTTGCCCTACATCGTGAAGTGAGGAGCTGAGCAATGGAAATCATTCTGCTCGAACGTATCGAGAAACTGGGCGCAATCGGCGACGTCGTCACCGTCAAGGACGGGTACGCCCGTAACTTCCTGTTGCCCAACAAGAAGGCATTGCGGTCCAACACCGCCAACCGCAGGGTATTCGAAGCCAACCGCGCCAGGATCGAATCCGACAACGCATCGCGTCGTTCGGATGCCGAAACCGCATCGAAGGGCGTTGCCGGTCATCAGGTTGTGCTGATCCGTCAGTCGTCCAACTCCGGCCAGCTTTATGGCTCGGTCGCGGTGCGCGATATTGTTGAAGCCCTGCACGCCGATGGCGTCAATGCGGTCAACAAGTCGATGATCGTTCTCGAACGCCCGATCAAGACGCTCGGCCTGTTCGAAGTGCGCGTGTCGCTGCACCCCGAAGTTGCCGTGTCGATCAAGATCAACGTCGCGCGCTCACCCGAAGAAGCCGAGCTTCAGAAGGACGGAGTCGACGTCATGGCTTCGATGTTCGAAAAGGACGAAGCGGGCTTCACCGAAGATTATGATCCGAATGCAGAACCCGGCGAAATCGCCGTGGAAGCTGCCGAAGGTGATGACGAAGGCGAAACCGCCGAAGCCTGATCGACGGCCTACTGCCAGATACAAGAAACCGCCCGGAGCCAAACTCCGGGCGGTTTTTCGTTTGACGCGATTGATATTAAGCCACCACCGTTCGCCCTTAGGAGGGACTGAGCGAAGTCGAAGTCCTGTCTCGAAAGGTTGCGCACTGCTTACAGTCCTTCGAGACGCCATTGAAATCCCCTTCGGCTGGCTGCTTGCAGCAGCCGCCCAAGACAGGCTTCGACAAGCTCAGGACTTCAATGGCTCCTCAGGACGAACGGATTGTTACTTAAAGCGCGTAATCCAGCTCCAGCCAGAACTTCTTGGTATCCGTACCAAACGTCTTGGCGGTGTAATCAGCATATTTCGCGATCAACCCGACGCGCTTGGTCAGCTTCAGGCTCACCTGCGCATTCCACTCATCGCCATAATGCAGGCTCAGCCGGTCGCTGTTGAACCGGTGATAGACGACAGTCAGCCCCAGCGACCCCATTTTGCCGAGCTTGGGCACCGTGTAACCAATGCTGCCGTAAATATCCTCGATACCATTGGCAGGCGTGGTCAGGAATTTGTCGGCCCAGCCATTGAACTTGTGCAGGGTCGCGAACGGCGTCTGAAATGCGAAGCCGGGAGCAAAGGCCGCTCCTGTGGCCTTGGTCGTCACCGTGCCGTCGCCGCCGAGCACTTCATATCCACCGAGCAGCTTCACGCCAGCCGCTTCGACACCCACTTCGCCGAGATAATAATCCGCCGCATAATTTACCGGATTGTTGCGATAATCGCTCTGGCGCGCATAGCTCGCCGCATAGCTGAGCTTGACCTTTTTCGAGAGCGGATAGGCGCCCGCAAAACGCGCGCCGAATGTCTGGCTCGAATTGCGAAGCAGTGCCGCAACAGGCTCATCTTCGTCAACCAGATAGGCAAAGCCGGTCAAAGTACCGAGCGTGGTTTTATAGGAGAGGTTAGCGAAGAAATTATCGCCCGAAATCGCTTGGGGACGAACCAGCGTCGCCGCATATTTGCCGCCATCAATGCCCCAGATCGTCCGGTCGCTCCAGCTATAGGTCACATCGGCCTTGAGGTTTTTGATGCCGGACCATTCTACGCGCACAGCATCGAACGTCTGTTCGTTCTGACGCCAGCCGACCGAGCCGACGAACCGCTGGTCATCAAGGTTGATGCGTTGGCGGCCGACGGTGACGAGCGTCTTGGCAATACCTTTATATTGCAGCTGGATACGGTTCAGCTCGATGTTCTCCGGGTCGGCAACGATCGGGTACATGCCCTTGGTGATGGACGTGCCGTTGTTATATTTCTCGCTGATCGCGAGCGTCGCTTCTGCCTCGGCGAGAAACACGAACTTGCCTGCCGTCGCTTCGAAACCGCTGCGCGCACGCACTGTAACAGCTTCGGCATCCTGGACGACCGGCGCAGGCCCTGCCTGATCAACCGATTCATAACGCAGCCGCACGTCGAGCAGCGGTTTCAGCTTCACCTCATCTGCGCGAGCCACACTTGTCCCCGCGACGGCCAGCAGGCCGACGCCCATCAAATATTTCTTCATGTTTTTCCCCTTTGTAATGCTCCGTTCCCAGAGCATCCCCTCCCCGCCAGCCCGTCTATGCAGCCTGCGCGTGTGATCCATGTTCATAATCGGCAAGGAACTGCAGAACCTCCTCGCGGTATGCGTAAAATTTCGGATGATCGAGCAGCGCCTTGCGATCACGCGGGCGCGGCAGGTCGACGTCCAATATCTTGCCAATCGTCGCGTTGGGACCATTCGTCATCATCACGACCTTGTCTGCGAGCAAAATTGCCTCATCGACGTCATGGGTGACGCATACTGCCGTGACCTTAGTGCGTTCCCACACCTCCATCAGCACATCCTGCAAATCCCACCGCGTCAGGCTGTCGAGCATCCCGAACGGTTCATCGAGCAACAATAATTTGGGCGAAAGCGCGAAAGCGCGCGCGATACCCACACGCTGGCGCATCCCGTTGGACATATCGGCGGCGAGCTTTTCCATAGCGTCGCCCAAGCCAACACGGCTGAGATAATATTCGACGATGTCACGGCGTTCGGCCGCCGACGTGTGCGGATAGACCCGGTCAACGCCGACCTCGACATTCTGGCGCGCAGTCAGCCACGGCATCAGCGATGGCGCCTGAAACACCACCGCTTTATCTGGCCCAGCAACGTCGATTTCATGGCCGTCGAGAATGATACCGCCGCCGCTGATGCTGTTCAGCCCAGCGGTCATCGACAGCACTGTTGACTTGCCGCAGCCCGAATGGCCGATCAGCGAAATGAAATTGCCCCTGTCCATCAACAGGTTGAAATCGGTCACGACCGTCAGTGGACCTGTGGGAGTCGGATAGGTTTTTTTCAGGTTAAAAAATTCGAGATAACGAGTGTTCAAGTTGGTCTTGGTTGCGTCGCGATACGCTTTGGGTGGCGCGAGCAGGCTGAGCGGCGTGACATTGGGCAGCACCGCGACACCTGTTTCCGCGGCCAGCGCCTTTTGCCCGGCATTCAGACTGCCCAGATAGCCGACGATGCGATTACGCAGCGTCTTGAAGCCCTCGTCATGGTTCATCGCAGTGCGTTCACGCGGCCGGGCGATGGTCACATCGAAAATCTTGCCGATTTTGGCTGCGGGTGCCGGTTCCAGCACCGCCACGCGGTCGGCTAGCAACAACGCCTCATCCACGTCGTTTGTGATCAGCAGGATGGTGCGCTTTTCCTGCTCGCGGATCCGGTCGATTTCGTCCTGCAATTTTGCGCGGGTCAACGCGTCAAGCGCCGAAAGCGGCTCATCGAGCAACAGAATTTCCGGTCGCATCGCCAGCGCGCGGGCCACCGCAACACGCTGCCGCATCCCGCCGGAAAGCTGCGCAGGCTTGCGGTCCAGGGCATGGCCAAGGCCGACCAGCGTGATCTTTTCGCGAACCAGCTTCGCCTGCTCGGCCTTGGGCATATCCTTGTGCACCGCTTCGACAGCAAGCCGGACATTGCCCTCGACCGTCAGCCACGGGAATAATGAATAGCTCTGAAACACCAATCCCCGGTCAGCACCCGGCCCTTTGCACGGCACCCCCTTGACGCGTATTTCGCCGCTGTCGGGTTCGATCAAGCCAGCGATGGCCGAGATCAACGTGGTTTTGCCAGCACCTGAAAAGCCAAGGATCGCAACAAATTCACCTTCCGCAACATCGAGGTCAATCCCGCCCAGCACATGGGTGACTTCGCCAGACCCACCGACATAGCTTTTGGTGACACCGCGCAGGGAGAGGATTGGATCGCTCATGGGTGTGCCCTCCTCAAATCCGGTGGTTGCGGCTGGCGAAGGCTTGCATAGCACCCATCACCCGATCAAGCGCGAAGCCGATGAAGCCGATCACCAACACAGCAAACATGATGCGGGCCAGTGATTGTTCCGATCCGTTCTGGAATTCATCCCAGACGAATTTGCCAAGCCCCGGGTTTTGCGCGAGCATTTCCGCCGCGATCAGCACCATCCAGCCCACGCCCAGCGAAAGTCGCATTCCGGTGAAAATATAGGGCAGCGACGAGGGCAGCACGAGCTTGGTCAATTGCGCAAACCAACCGAGCCGCAACACCTTACCAACATTGAGCAAGTCCTTGTCGATCGACGCCGTCCCCACCGCGGTATTGATGAGCGTCGGCCACAACGAGCACAGCATCACGACGATCGCCGAGATCACGAAGCTCTTGTCCAGCATGGGATCAGCGCTGGTGATCGTCGCCGACACCACCATCGTCACAATCGGCAGCCACGCCAGCGGACTGACCGGTTTGAAGATTTGCACCAGGGGATTGATCGCTGCGTTCACCCGCTTGGAAAGGCCGCAAATCAGGCCCAAGGGCACAGCCACCAGTGTCGCAAGAAGAAACCCCAGCCCAACCGTTTCCAGTGAAGTGAATATCTGATCCACGAATGTCGGCGATCCGGTATAGGCAAAATCCTGGGCCTGAGCGCCCTGCCCGGATGCCTCCAACGCGGCGTTACGGGCTGACTGATCGGCATAAAACTGCGCCTTGGCCTGTTTGTTCGCGCGAAATTCATCATACAGCGCCCCGCCCTGCGACGCGACCTGAACCGGCCCCGGCAGTGCGCCCAGCGACGTATGCACTTGCGGCGCGAGCACCGCCCACAACGCAACGAAAACGACAATACCCATCATCGGGGCCACCATGCCCTTGGCCCATTTCGCGATCACGGCTGAGGATGGCAAGCATTTTGCCAGCCAGGCCGGAGGAGCCGCTTGCGCGGGAGCTTTCTCCTCCGCCGTCGCCGCAGTGACCCGCGACGGGCTGATAACGGAAGCGCCTTCATGTGGCATGGTCGCCCTATCCTCCGAGCTGGTGCTTTTGAGCGCAGTAACATTGGTCATGGCAGGAGCCTCCGTCTAGCTAGTGCGGGTCAGTCGCTAACGCCAGCCGCAGTCACCTTCGCCTTGCCTTTCAGGCCAATGGAGAATTGGGCGAGATAGGCGTTGGGCTTGTGACCATCATAGGTCTTGCCATCGATGAAAGTGCTGTCGGCGGCCTTATATCCGTCAGTCGTAGGCACCGATGCGGCCGGGATAACTCCCTTGTCGACCAACGATTTGGCAGCGGCAGCGTAGATGTCCGGACGATATACCGCCTTGGCCATATCGAAAAACCACTGATCGGGCTTTTCTTCAGCAATCTGGCCCCATCGACGCATCTGCGTCATGTACCAGATCGCATCTGAATAATAAGGATAGCCAGCGTTGTTCTTGAAGAAAACATTGAAGTTAGGTGCCTCGCGGGTGTCGCCGGGAGCATAGGTGAACTTGCCGGTCATCGACGCCGCGATGACACCCGGGTCAGCGCCGACATAGTTCGGCTGGGACAATATCTTGACCGCTTCCGCCCGGTTCTTGCCATTGTCGGCGTCCAGCCATTGCTGCGCCTTGATGATCGCGCGCACCAGCGCCTGCACCGTCTTGGGGTTCTTATCGGCAAAATCCTTGCGCAGACCAAGCACCTTTTCGGGATTGTTCTTCCAGATTTGCTCGTCGGTAATCACCGGCACCCCGATCTTTTTCTTTACTGCGGCCTGGTTCCAAGGTTCGCCAACGCAATAGCCTTCGATCGTGCCCGCTTCCATAGTCGCGGGCATCTGCGGCGGCGGCGTCACGGACAGTTGAATGTCGGCTTTGGTGGTGCCCGCAACGTCACCGGGGAGATAATAGCCCGGATTAATGCCACCCGCAGCCAGCCAGTAACGCAGTTCATAATTATGGGTGCTGACCGGGAACACCATGCCGAACTTGAGCGGCTTGCCCTGCGCTTTGAACGAGGCGATCACAGGCTTGAGTGCGGACGCCGAAATCGGATGGACCGGCTTCCCGTCCGGCCCCTTGGGCAGCGCGCCTTCGATTTGCGCCCACAGCTTGTTTGAAATCGTGATGGCATTGCCGTTCATGTCAAGGCTCATCGGCGCGATCAAATCAGCCTTGGTACCAAGGCCGATGGTCGCGGCAATCGGCTGACCCGCAAGCATATGCGCCCCGTCGAGTTGGCCACCGATAACCCCATCGAGCAAAACCTTCCAGTTCGCCTGCGGCTCCAGCGTGACATTCAGACCCTCCTCCGCGAAGAATCCCTTTTCTTTCGCAATTGCGAGCGGCGCCATATCGGTCAACTTGATGAAGCCCAGCTTGAGTGAAGGCTTCTCGACCGAATTCGCCGAACCGGCAGCAGCATCACCGGCATTGCCGGAAGGCGCACCACCACAGGCACTCAATGCCAAAGCCGAAGCGACCAGTAACAGTCCCGAAATTTTCCGTTCTTGACCCATAAACCCCCCGCCACGGGCCAATAAGGCCCTGAAAAAAGACACAAAAAAGCCGCCAGAACCAACACCCTTCGGTGTGTTCAGGCGGCGCCATTGCCACTCGATCGCAGCCCCTTCGACGGGGCCACACCCTGAACGTCCGTGCTGGCCGCTCAAGGAAAATCATCAGGAACCGTGCTGCTCCTCTTCCCTTACAGTGTCACCGATTCGCCATTATGGCAAGAGGGTTTTTGCGGTGCACAAATTTCACTCGCCCTACATGCCCGTCCGGCGCAGATATTCCAGCGGTTCATCGGGATCGAATATCATACCATCAAAGAAACGATCCGGTCCCAAAATCAGCCGTCCGGTGACGCTACCCGCGCCGATCGGATGTTCGATTGCACCCTCTACTTTGGTGCTGGCGGCAGGGATAACGGCATCGGTTCCGACCATTGCGGCGCGGTAGATATCAGGGCGAAAGACCTGTGCAGCAGCAGCAAATCCTGCCTCGTCAAGCGGAGCATGACCCCATCTGATCATTTGCGAATAAAGCCACATCGCTTGGCTGCGCCACGGAAAATTCGCCGCTTCGCGATGCACGACCAGATAGTCATTCATTTTCTGCGGCGCTTCGTCCCGCCGCCGCACCAAGCGATTGCTCAGCGCCCGCGCAATCAACTCTTCGGGCTGATCGACATATTCACTGCGGGCCAGCAGAGACGCAATGTCTGCAATTCTATCCGGTTGCTCTATCAGCTTGCCCGCTTCGTGCAGGGCACGCAGCAGCGCCTCCACCTCTTCGCGACGCTCCTCGACAAGCGACTGGCGAAACGCGAGCAGTTTTTCGACGCCGCGGCTCCATATCTGGCTGGTTGTGGTAATGATGACGCCCGCGCCACGTTCGACTGCCACGCTGTTCCAGGGTTCACCAACACAAGATCCATCGATCTCCCCCGCCAGCAGCGATTCTGTGACAAACGGCGGCGGCACCGTCACTATTTCAACATCGCGATCCGGGTTGCATCCCGACGCCGCCAACCAATACCGCAGCATATAATTATGGCTCGAAAAGCGGTGCACGACCGCGAGCCGCAGCTTTTTGCCCGCGTCGCGTCGTTGCCGCGCAATCGCAGCAAAGGCCAGTCCCGCCTCTGTGACACCTGTTTCATCCGCAATCTGCGCGGCAATGGCTGGCGTGATGGTAATTCCGTTGCCGTTCAGGCCGAGCATGAACGGCGCCACCATCGGCACAGCTGGCCGATCCAGCCCAAGCGAAGTTGCAATCGCCAGGGGCGCGAGCATATGGGCCGCATCCGTTTGGCCATAGATCAGGCGATCGCGAACTGTGGCCCAACTCGGGTCACGCACCAGCGTGATGCCTACCCCCTGTTGCTGTGCCAGACCCATTTCATGCGCAATAATCGGCAGGGCTGCATCGACAAGCGGTAGAAAACCTATGCGAAACTGGGTCATTACTGCCCGCCCCCTAGCAAAGTGTCAGCCGTAATCAATGCGTCGGCGACATCAGCGATACGGCGCCCGCTGTCCATCGCCTGCTTGCGCAATAATGCGTAAGCAGACGGCTCATCGATCTTGCGGCGTTTCATCAACAGTGCCTTGGCACGGTCGATCAGCTTGCGTTCGGCCAGCGCGGATTTGGCTTCGGTCAATTCATCCTGCAACCGCGAAAACGCTTGAAACCGGCGCACGGCGAGTTGCAGGACGGAACGAATACGCTCCTTCTTCAACCCATCGACGACATAGGCCGAAATGCCCGCATCCACTGCCTCGGCAATGGCCCGCTCGTCGGACTGGTCCACGAACATCGCAATGGGGCGCGATACCGCACGCGAGATGGCAAAGCTCTCCTCCAGCATGTCGCGCCCAGGATTTTCGAGGTTCATCAGCACCACGTCCGGCGCCAGTTCGTTCAGCACCGCCACCAGCCCGTGACGCTCCGTGCACAGATGAATGTCGTCGAGACCAGCTTCCCGCAGGCCCTCGGCGATCACTTCGGCACGCGCCGCGCTTTCGTCGATAACGGCAATTTTCAGTTCAGCCTCCCGCGCGAGAAGCGACAAACATCGACGCCGCATTGCACAATGTCAATGCGGCCACGCTCGTCGACTTGCAATGCTCAGTTCGGTTGGGAGGCGCCGCTCGTACCAAACAGACGGTCTACGTCCGACAGCGGCGTTTCGCTCTCCTGGGCAGCTTCGTCGATGCGCCGCGCGGCGTCATCGCGCTCCCGGCGCAATTCAACGATCAACGCTTCGCGCGCGCCATCAAGCCGTGAATCGGTCGGCGCTTCCAGCCCAGCCTTTTTGGCAGCCTTGGCGACGAGCGCATCCAGCTCACGCTGCGAACATAATCCCAGCGTTACCGGATCCTTGGGGGTGATATTGGAAATATTCCAATGGCTCCGGTCACGGATGGCGGCGATGGTGGTGCGGGTGGTGCCGATCAGCTTGCCAATCGCGCCATCAGAAATTTCCGGGTGGTTGCGCAATATCCACGCGATGCCATCGGGCTTGTCCTGCCGCTTGCTGACAGGCGTATAGCGCGGCCCCTTGGTGCGACGCACCGGCTCGGTTCCGGCCATAATCTTGAGCACATGGTCCGGGTTCGCCTCGCCCTTGTGAATTTCTTCGATGGTCAGTTCGTGCGCGCGGACGGGATCGCGCGCGGTATATTTGATACTGGCGGTGTCATCCGCGATCGCCTGCACCTCAAGGATGTGCAGGCCGCAAAACTCGGCGATCTGCGAGAAGCTCAAGGCTGTGTTATCGATGAGCCAGCAGGCGGTCGCATGGGGCATTAACGGCTGAGACACGTTGGGGCGCTCCGGTCATTGGAAATGATAAGGGCCACCGATCAGGGTGGCCGCTTGAAAGGAGGCCGATAGGGCAAAACGGGCAACAGGGCAAGAAAAAGCGTATCCCGCGTATCCCGCCCGCCCAGCTCACATCATCCGGGCGCGCTCGCCAGCCCGGAGCGGATGCAACCCGGCAAGGAACTCCCGCGCGCTCGTCGCCCACGAAAAGCTGCGTCCATGCGCGGCGCACTCTGCGCGGTCGCGGGTCAGGCCCATCGCTATCGCGGTATCGAGACATTCCGCCAACGCGCCGCTTGCCGATGTAACGACATCCAGTGGCCCGGTGACGGGATAGGCCGCGACCGGCGTACCGCACGCCATCGCCTCAATCATCACCAGCCCGAACGTGTCCGTCCGGCTGGGGAATACGAATATATCGGCGTTGGCATAGGCTCCCGCCAGATCTCGCCCCAACAGCGCGCCGAGGAAAATGGCGTTCGGATAAGCCTGTTCCATCGCGGGGCGCGCCGGGCCGTCACCCACCACAATTTTTGTGCCCGGATAGGTGGAGGACAAAAACGCCTCGATATTCTTTTCAATCGCGATCCGCCCGACATAAAGCTGGATGGGGCGCGGCAGGTTGGCGAAGCGCGGCGGCGGCGGCGCATCCGGGGTGAAGGTTGTAAGATCGACGCCCCGGCCCCATCGCCGGACCTGCTGCAAACCGTGCATCCGTAATTGTTGGCGCACCGTCCGCGTCGATACCAGCACCGCCTGCGCCGGTCCGTGAAACCAACGAATATAGCGCCAGAACCATGATGCGGGCAGCCCGGAACGCTGGGCGAGATATTCGGGGAACTGCGTATGATAGGCGGTGGAAAACGCCAAATCATTACGCAAACACCAGCGACGCGTGGACAGGCACAACGGCCCTTCGGTCGCAAGATGCACGGCGTCCGGCATGAAATCCGCTATCATCCTCCCCAGAGTGCGCGACCGCGCGAACGCCAGCCGTATTTCGGGATAGGTCGGGCATGGCAAGGACGCAAACTGGTCGGGCGAAATAATCTTTACCTGATTCCCCATCGCAGTCAGCTCATCGCGCAGCGCGCACAGCGTCCGCACTACGCCGTTGACCTGGGGCGCCCAAGCATCGGTGACGATTGCGATGCGCAACCGCTCAGGCCGCTTTTGATCGGGCGATGGGCGTCACCTGACGTGCCGCCATTTCATCGGCCCAGTGCAGCAGCTCCATCCGGCCGTCGAAATGCTCGACCAGTGCGGTGCATCCCTCGACCCAGTCGCCATCGTTATAATAGGCGATGCCCGCAATCTCGCGCATCTCGGCGTTGTGGATATGCCCGCACACCACGCCATCGACACCGCACAGCGCCGCTTCGTGCGCAACCACTTCTTCGTAGCGGGATATGAATGCGACCGCGTTCTTGACCTTGTGCTTGGCCATTTTGGACAGCGACCAATAGGGCAACCCCAAACCCTGCCGCACGAGATTGACCCAGCGGTTGAGGCGCATCAAAATTTCGTAGGCGGTATCCCCGACGAACGCGAGCCAGCGATGCGCGAGCATGATCGTGTCGAATTCATCGCCATGCATCACCAGCAGCTTGGCGCCGTCGGCGGTTTCGTGGATCGCCTTGCGCCGGATCGCGACACCGCCGAAGTTCATGCCGGTAAACTGACGAAACATCTCGTCATGATTGCCGGGGATATAGACAACACAGGTGCCGCGCTTGGCTCGCTTCATGATCCGCCAGACGATGTCGTTGTGAGTCGCTGGCCAGTAAAATTTGCGCTTCAGCCGCCATCCATCGATAATGTCACCCACGAGATACAGATTATCACTGTCGGTAGTATCGAGGAAATCGATCAGCATTTCGGCGTTGCATCCGCGCGTGCCGAGGTGGATGTCCGAAATCCAGATCGTGCGATATTTGCGGCGGCTACTCTCGCTGCGTTCCGGGATATGGAAATCGGGCACGTCGTGCCCATCCATATCGGCGGCAAATGGCAACCGGGTCACGTAATTCATAAATGCTACCCCAAGGTTTTCCCCGGAACCCGTCGATAGCCGCGCAATATGACAATTTGATTTTCATTGTGACGTGAATCAGTCACTTCCGTCCCGTTTCAGGCCTTATTCGACCATCAAGACAATTTTGCCAATATGATCGCCAGCCTCCATCCGGGCGTGGGCATCCGCGGCGTTGGCAAGCGGAAAGCGCCGATCCATCGCGGGGCGCAGCTCGCCCTTTTCGACGAACGGCCACACCAGACGGGCGATTTCATCGGCCACCACGCTTTTGAACGCAACCGAGCGCGGGCGCAGCGTGGAGCCGGTTATCGTCAGCCGCCGCGCCATTATTTCCGGGATGGTAATCAGTGACTTGGCCCCGCCCAGCATCGCTATCGACACATGACGCCCGTCCATCGCAAGGCATTTCAGGTTGCGCGGCAAATAGTCGCCGCCCACCATATCCAGCACCGCCTGACACCCGCGCCCTTCGGTAATGCGCATGACCTCTGCCGCATAATCCTGCGCGCGGTAATTGATGGCATGGGTCGCGCCCCATTGCCTGGCCGCATCGCATTTTTCATCGGACCCGCAGGTGACGATGATGTTGACGTCGAACAGCTTGCACAGGCTGATCGCCATCGTGCCGATGCCGCTGGTGCCGCCATGCACCAATACCGTGTCGCCATCCCCGACATAGGCGCGCTCAAACAAGTTGATCCACACCGTGAAGAGCGTTTCGGGAAGGGCCGCGGCTTCGGCCATGTCATAGCCATCGGGCACCGGCAGGCATTGCCCGGCGGGCGCGACCGCATATTGCGCATAGCCGCCTCCGGCAAGCAGTGCGCAGACCCGCTGGCCGATCAGCGCGCTCTCCACGCCAGAACCAACCGCGACAATTTCGCCGGACACCTCCAGCCCAGGAATATCTGATGCACCCGGCGGCACCGGATAACGCCCCAGACGTTGCAGAACATCGGGACGGTTCACGCCTGCGGCCGCAACGCGGATCAGCACCTCGCCTTCGCCCGCAATCGGGGTCGCCATCTGAACGGGACGCAACACCTGAGGCCCGCCCGGTTCGCTGATGCCGATGGCCATCATTTCTGGCGCTATTGCTTGCTTTGCGGCCTTTACATCAGTCCCCACATTTTGCCCCATCCTGTATCGTGAAACCGCTTACCCAACATGTTGCGGCGCACAAAATTACCCAAAGTCACGCCAAGCATATTGACACACTGGCCCACAGGGTCAACATTTCGCCTATGGACATGGAAGAAAATCTTCCCCGCAAGGCGGACAACCCGCTGGCTTTACTGCTCAGCCAAGATCTCGACCCCTTTTCCGTTGCCGAACTGGCGGAACGCGCCGCACTTCTGGAAGGCGAGGTTGCGCGCACCCGTCAAAAAATGACGCAATCCGTTAACCATAAGGCAAGCGCCGACGCGCTATTCAGAAAATGACCGGTGGCGCACCCCTTGATCCTGCGGAGTGCGATTGCGACATAGGCTCTAACAAGGATATCCGTAGGGGATATCGGGAGAATGCATAATGCCCTCTTTTGCCTCCGCTCTTGAAAGCACCCTCCATCACGCGCTGACCCATGCGTCGGAGCGTCACCATGAATATGCGACGCTGGAGCATTTGCTGCTGGCGCTGATTGATGACGAACATGCCTCCAAGGTGATGCAGGCGTGCGGCGTCGATATCGGCGAGTTGAGCGATGCCGTGACCCAGTATCTCGACACCGAACTCGACAGCCTTAAAGTGGAAGGGGACACCGACCCCTCCCCCACCAGCGGGTTTCAACGCGTTGTGCAGCGCGCTATTTTGCATGTCCAATCCTCCGGCAAGGATGAGGTGACCGGCGCCAATGTGCTGGTTGCGCTGTTCTCCGAACGTGAAAGCTATGCCGTCTATTTCTTGCAGCAGCAGGACATGAGCCGCCTCGATGCCGTCAGCTTCCTGAGCCACGGCGTCGGCAAGGGCACTCCCCAGCCCGAAGTTCGTGAGACCAAGGCGACCGAGGAAGACAAGAAAATGGCGGACAAGAACAAGAAGGACAGCGCGCTCGATCAGTTCACCGTCAACCTCAATGAGAAGGCCAAGGAAGGCAAGGTTGATCCGCTGATCGGCAGAGCAGCCGAGGTTGATCGCACGATCCAGATCCTGTGCCGCCGTTCGAAAAACAACCCGCTGTATGTCGGCGATCCCGGCGTTGGCAAAACCGCCATCGCCGAAGGTCTGGCGCGCAAAATTGTCGAGGGACAGGTGCCCGAAGTGCTGCGTGATGCCGTCATCTACTCGCTCGATATGGGCGCGCTGCTCGCTGGCACCCGCTATCGCGGTGACTTTGAGGAGCGGTTGAAGGCGGTCGTCAACGAACTGGAAAAAATGCCCGACGCGGTCTTGTTCATTGATGAAATCCACACCGTGATCGGCGCTGGCGCCACCAGCGGCGGCGCGATGGATGCATCGAACCTGCTCAAGCCCGCGTTGTCGAGCGGCGCGATCCGCTGCATCGGCTCCACGACCTACAAGGAGTTTCGCAACCACTTCGAGAAGGATCGTGCCCTGCTGCGACGGTTCCAGAAGATCGATGTGAACGAACCCACAATCGAAGATACGATCAAGATCCTCGCTGGCTTGCGCTCCGCGTTTGAGGGACATCACCATGTCCGTTATACGTCCGACGCGATCAAGGCGGCGGTGGAGCTGTCCGCGCGCTACATCAACGACCGCAAGCTGCCCGACAAGGCGATCGACGTGATCGACGAGGTTGGCGCGATGCAGATGCTGGTGCCTCCTTCACGGCGCAAGAAGGTGATTACGCCGAAGGAAATCGAGGCCGTGGTTGCGACCATGGCGCGGATTCCGCCCAAGTCGGTTTCGGCCGATGACAAGCAGGTGCTCGAACATCTTGATGCGGATTTGAAGCGCGTCGTGTTCGGTCAGGACCTCGCGATCGAGAAGCTCGCCTCGGCCATGAAGCTGTCGCGCGCGGGCCTCCGCGATCCCGACAAGCCGATCGGCAATTATCTGTTCTCGGGCCCCACCGGCGTCGGCAAGACCGAGGTCGCGCGGCAGCTCGCCTCTATCATGGGCATTCCGCTGCAGCGCTTCGACATGTCCGAATACATGGAGCGGCACGCGGTCAGCCGGCTGATTGGCGCTCCTCCGGGCTATGTCGGCTACGACCAGGGCGGTCTGCTGACCGACGCCGTCGACCAGCATCCGCACAGCGTGCTCCTGCTCGACGAGATCGAGAAAGCGCACCCGGACCTGTTCAACATTCTTCTGCAGGTCATGGATCACGGCAAGCTCACCGACCATCACGGCAAGACGGTCGATTTCCGTAACTGCATCCTCATCATGACGACCAATGCGGGCGCAGCCGACATGGCGCGCGAAGGCATCGGCTTCGGCGCATCGAGCCGCGAGGACATGCAGGAGGATGCGGTCAAGAAGATGTTCACGCCCGAGTTCCGCAACCGGCTGGATGCGATCGTGCCCTTCTCCTACCTGCCGCCGGCAGTGGTCGCGCGGGTCGTCGACAAGTTCATCCTCCAGCTTGAGCTCCAGCTGGCCGACCGCAACGTCCACATCGACCTCGACGACGAGGCCCGCGCCTGGCTGACCGAGCGCGGTTACGACAAGCTCTACGGAGCGCGTCCGATGGGCCGCCTGGTGCAGGAAAAGATCAAGCAGCCGCTGGCCGAGGAACTGTTGTTCGGCAAGCTGGTGCACGGCGGCGAAGTCGCAGTCCGCTTAAAGGATAATGCACTGAACTTCGAGGTCACACCTGCGGCGCCCAAGGCAAAGCGCGGTGCGAAGACGCCCAAAGCGGATAGTGTCACTGCGGCACCGGAGGCCACAAATCCGGCCAAGGGCAAGAAAGCGACTGGCCCGTCAAAGGCCAAATAAAGGCGGCGTTTCGTTGTTGAAACAGAAAGGGCGGGCCGCAAGGTTCGCCCTTTTTCGTGCGAGCGTTTGCATGGGGCGCATTGCCAAATATCGCTTGATAAGTGCTCCGATCATGACATGCTCATGTCAACTGGGTCGCGGCGGCTTTGAATCGGCTTTCGTACAATCCAAGGTCATCAAGAATAAAGGGGATCGGCAATGTCCGACAAGCTGACATTCTACACCAATCCCATGTCGCGCGGGCAGATTGTCCGCTGGATGCTGGAAGAGGTGGGCGCCCCTTATGAAACGGTGCCGCTCGATTACAGCACCACCATGAAGGGCGCGGGCTATCTCGCCCTCAATCCGATGGGGAAAGTTCCCGCCATCGTCCACGACGGCAAGGTCGTGACCGAAGCGGCGGCGATCTGTGCCTATCTGGCGGATGCGTTTCCCGCGGCCAATCTTGGCCCCACCCCGGAAGGCCGCGCCGATTATTATCGCTGGATGTTTTTTGCAGCCGGACCAGTCGAAGCGGCTTTTGGCAATCAGGCCGCTGGCTTCATCCCACCCGACGATAAACAGGGTATGATGGGCTATGGCAATTTCGATCTGACCGTCGAAACACTGGAAAAGGCTGTTGCAGGCAAAACCTACATCGCGGGCAATCGCTTTAGCGCCGCCGATGTGTACGTCGGCTCGATGATCGCGTTCATGACCGGGTTCGGTATGTTGCAACCCCGGCCCGCATTCACCGCTTACACCGAAGGCCTCACGGCGCGCCCGGCCCATATCAAGGCGAAGTCGATCGACAATGCCCTGATCGCCGCAGCACAGGAAAAGGCCGACGCCTGATCCTGCGAATAGCTCCTGTTTTTACCAGCGTTGCTCGAAGCGGTTGCGAAGGTAAATCGCGAGGCTATTCATCGCCAGCAAAACCACGAGCAGCACGATGATGGCCGCCGACGTCTTTTCCACAAACGCCCGGTCAACCTCGTCGGACCACAGGAATATCTGCACCGGCAGCACAGTGGCGGGGTCGCTCAATCCCTCTGGCGGGGTGGCAACGAACGCGCGCATCCCGATCATCAGCAGCGGCGCCGTTTCGCCGAGCGCGCGCGCCATGCCGATAATCGTGCCGGTCAAAATACCGGGCAGCGCAAGGGGAAGCACATGGTGGAACACCACCTGTACGCGGCTGGCACCGAT
>JBDTLS010000012.1:0-23267 GCA_039934655.1 Sphingobium sp. | reverse complement strand
TGCCGATGCACTGGTCGCGACTCGTTGACTTGCCGATTGCGGGAATAATCGTGCTGCTGCGCCCCTTCATCGGGGCGCATTGGGCCGAGGTCGTCTCATGTGTGACTGTGCCGATACTTACGCTCGGCCTAATGTGCATCGCCTATCTGTGGGCGTTGCGCCGGTTTATGGGAACCGGTGTAGCGGTGTTCACCGTTGCTCTGCTCGTCACCTGCTTTGCGATACTCGCGCAAACGCCACCGCTGCGGATCGATCACCATGCATGGCAAATCCTGATGGCGGCCATCATCAGCGGCGGGATCATCCATGATAATCCGCGCAAGGGCGGCGTTATCGCGGGCCTCGCGATGGCGATGTGGTTGCATATCTCCAGCGAGGGACTGCCGGCCGCCGCGATGGTGGGCGGCGTGCTCGGCGTGCGCTACGTATTGCGCGCGCAGGAATGGCCGCGACTGATCGCGTATTTCGGGACGCTGGTGGCGGGATCGGTGCTTCTGCTGCTCATCACCCACGGCGTCGCTGCCAGCCTGATAAACCACTGCGATTCGATGTCGCCGGTATATTTGCTGACATTAACGGCGATGGTGCCGGTGCTTGTCGCGGGGCGTATAATATGCGGATCGGGCAATTTCGCGCGCCGCGCGATCCCGTTTGCGATGGCGCTGTGCGCTGCCAGCCTGACCTTCAGCAAGGTCGGCGGAGCGTGTCTTGCCGGACCGTTCGCGACGATGGACCCGCTGGTCTATCGTTTCTGGCTGACCGGCGTGATGGAGGGGCAACCGATCTGGCGTCAAGCCGCCTTGACGCAAACGATCATGCTCGCGGTGTCACTGACCGGCATGGCGGGGCTGAGTTTCGCGTATTTCCGCGAAACGGATGCCGACCGCCGCGTCAATTGGCTCTCGTTGTTGATGCTGACGAGCGGCGGGCTACTGGTAGCGATGACGGTGCTGCGGAGCATGGGCACCGCGCATCTGTTTGCGTTGCCCGGCATCGCTTATGGCATAGCGCAGGTGTATCAGCGTGTGCGCGTACTGCCCAATATGCCTGCGCGGGTCGCGGGCACCTTGCTGCTGTGCCTTCCCAGCCCGGCAGGTATTGCGGTGGTCGCAGCCCAGCTAACCCCCGGCGACTCCAGCGACACCCCCGCACAGCCCCCTAAAAATCTGGGCGCGCGCGAGTTGGCGAAGCTCTCGGTGTTGCCGCCTTCGGTCATGTTCGCGTCGCTTGACGTGGGGCCAGATATTTTGTTGCGCACGAAGCATTCGGTGATCGGCACCGGCCATCATCGCAATATCGCCGGGATCAAGCTCGTGCTGGAAGGATTTCTGGCACCACCGGCCAAGGCGCGGGAAATCATTCTTTCCACACCATCCAGCTATGTGCTCATCGTACCCGAACAGGGCGAGACCGGACATTATGTGAAAGCGTCGAAAACGGGTCTGATGTCGCAGTTGATGTCCGGGCATATTCCGGCATGGCTGGTGCCTGTGAAAATCGACGGCCTGAAATTCGCGCGTGTTTATCGGGTCATCCGCCCGGAACCCATAGCCCACTGACATTGAATCGTCATTGCGAGCGCAGCGAAGCAATCCACTTTCTCGCCGCTGGATTGCTTCGCTGCGCTCGCAATGACAGGCATAATTAAGATCACGCCGCGACAAACGCCATAGCACCGCCGTTCATGCAGTAACGCTTGCCGGTCGGGCGCGGGCCATCATCGAACACATGGCCCAAATGCCCACCGCACCGCGCGCAATGGACTTCCGTGCGTGGAAAACCAAGGTCCACATCGGTTTGTGTCTCCACCGCCTTGGGCAAGGGTTGCCAGAAACTTGGCCAGCCGGTGCCGCTGTCGAATTTGGTGGAGGACGAAAACAGCGGCAGGGCGCAGCCCGCGCAAACGAACGTGCCCTTGCGTTTTTCATGATTGAGCGGGTGGGAAAACGGCCGTTCCGTCGCATGCTTGCGCAGGATGGCATATTGATCGGCGGTCAGGCGCGCGCGCCATTGCGCATCGGTCAACGTAAGGGGAAAACTGCGCGCATCGGCTTCGTCACCGCGCCACGGCAACCCGCCCAGCGCCACACCCGCCGCTATCATTGCGGCACTGCTCAGCATCTTCCTGCGTGAAATGGTCATTGACGGTTCCTCTCGCGTCCGGTCTTGAAGGCGTATATGCTAAACATGCGACGATGACAAAAATACCACCGGACTTTGAACAGCGCCTGAAGACGAAAGCCCATGAGCTGGGTTTCGTCACATGCGGTATCGCGAGCGCCGATGCGACCCCGCAAACCGCCAGACGGCTGAGCGAGTGGTTAGAGGCCGGGCGCCACGGCGAGATGATCTGGATGGAGAACCGCGCCGATCAGCGCGGCACGCCCCATGTGCTGTGGAGCGATGTCCGCTCGGTCATCATGCTGGGCATGAGCTATGCCCCGGCGGATGATCCGATGGCGCTGGCCGACGCCCCTGAGGTGGGGCGTATTTCGGTCTATGCGCAGGGGCGCGATTATCATGACGTTATCAAAAAAGCACTGAAAGCACTTGCCCGCTGGATGGTCGATAACGGGTCGGGTGAACTGAAGGTGTTCGTCGATACCGCTCCGGTGATGGAAAAGCCGCTCGCCGCCGCCGCTGGTCTCGGGTGGCAAGGCAAGCACACCAACCTTGTCAGCCGTACGCACGGCAGTTGGCTGTTTCTCGGCGCGATATATGCCAGCGCGCCACTCGCGCCCGATACGCCCGAAAAGGATCATTGCGGCAGTTGCTCGGCGTGTCAGGATGTGTGCCCCACGGGCGCCTTTCCCGCGCCCTATCAGCTCGACGCGCGGCGGTGCATTTCTTACCTGACGATCGAGCATAAGGGACCGATACCGCATGATCTGCGCGCCGGGATCGGCAACCATATCTATGGCTGCGATGATTGCCTTGCCGTGTGTCCGTGGAACAAATTCGCCGACGCCGCACAGGCCAATCGCGCATTTGTGGGGCGGGCGGAGCTGGCCGCACCTTCGCTGGGTGACTTGCTCGCGCTCGATGATGCCGGGTTTCGGGCGATGTTTGCCGGATCGCCGATCAAGCGCATCGGGCGCGACCGCATGGTGCGCAACGCCGCCATCGCGGCTGGTAACAGCGGGGCAACCCGCCTGATCCCCGCACTCAGCACGCTTGTCAACGATGTGGACGAGGTGGTTCGTGAGGCCGCCCTATGGGCGCTCGACTGCCTTGGGAACGGGCGCGGGAACGGGGACGGGGACGGGCTGGGTCGCTAGGCCACACACAGCGATATCGATATCCGCGCCGGTCGGCAGGCGGGTGTCGATATAGGTCACGAGCGGTTCGCGCCCCTGCGCCGGGGCATAAAGATAGGCATCGATCACGCAGCGGCCGCTGGCAAATTGCATCTTGCGCACGGTGCGATCCTTGATGTCGAGGCGCGGCTGACCGAGCCGATCAACCAGATGGCGCGCATCCACACCGATCAGCCCCTGCGCACGGCCATATTGGCTGGCCATCGGCATGACGGGCGGCGGCGCAACGCTGCGCACCCCCGCTCCGCTCTCTTCACCGCAGCCCGACAGCAGGGCGATGCTCCCCAACATACAGGCCAGCGCCAGTCGATGATGCAAAGGCCCCATCATGCGCGCAACCCATCGATGGCGCCCTGTAATATGTAGCTTGCGGCCAGCTTGTCGACCAGTTCCTCGCGGCGCGCGCGGCTGGTGTCGGCGTCGATCATCATGCGTGTCACCGCCTGCGTCGACCAGCGTTCGTCCCACAGAAAAATCGGCAACCCCAGATCGGCGATATTGCGCGCGAAACTGTGCGACGCCTGCGAACGCGGACTGGCGCTGCCGTCTAGATTAATCGGCAGGCCGATCACCACACCCTTAACCTGTTGCTGTATCATAAAATCCACCAGCAAGCCTTTGTCTTTAGTGAATTTCGTGCGCGCAATCGTGTGAGCCGGACTGGCAATCGTCCATCCTGCATCGCACAGTGCCAAGCCGATCGTCTTGGTCCCCACGTCCAGCCCGATCAGCCGCCCGCCATCAGGCAGGGCTTGAGCAAAAACATGGCGATCCCCGGTAATCAGTGCGAAAGAAATGACGTCAGCCTTTTGACAGCATCAAGGCGGATATTCGCCCAGAACATCGCATAGTCATATACATGATAGTTGTTGCCCGGAAGCATAAAGGGGCCAAGCTGGGGCGGATCGCCGACGAGCAGAAAACCGTGCGCCGCGCCACTGGTAACGCAGCGCGCCGGGATCGACCCCTTGATAAGTTCGGCTTGCTCCGGTGCACCCGGCATCAGTAACGTGCCTTTGTTCGCGGCTTTATCGGCGGCGCTATCGGGCGTGCCGGTCAGCGGATTGACGCACAGCATCGGCGTACCGGAGCGGGGCTGCCCGGTGGCGCCCGGAAAACGTGCATAGGCATCGAGAATTGCGCTCGGGTCGGCCGGTTCGGCGAAGCTCTGCCAACTAATGATGCAACCACCCTGCCCCGCCGTCGCACATGCGGGCAGGCCAAGCGCGGGAATATCCGCTGTCAGCGACACCGGCCAACCGACCAGATAGGCGGCGGCAATTCGCTGGGCGACCGGGCTGCCCGCGACATGCTCCTTCATCAGCCGCATCAGCAGCATCGAGCCTTGGCTATGCCCGGCAAGGATAATCGGCCCGTCGGGGTTGGCGGTCAGAAACGCCGTAAACGCTGCCGCGACATCGCTATAGGCTGCGTCGATTGCCTTGGTCGCATTGGCGCTGTCACTGACGAACGCGCCCAGATGCGCTTGGGCATAGCGCGGTGCCCACACAGTGCCCGTCGCCGAAAACGCGCTCGCCTGACTCTGGACGAAGCGGCTCGCCATCGCCTTGCTTTCCTCATCCTCCAGTGGAGCGTTCCAGCGGGCAGTGTTGAACGGCGCGAAATAGGTGGTGGGATGCACGAAAAATATTGCTGCCTTGCCCTTCACCTTGGGTTGCCACGCGCCCTTGGGCAGCCACAGCGCGCCATTGCCCTGCGTGATGTCAGGCCGCGCGAACCATAATTCGCGCCGCGCATAATCTTCCGCCGTACGGGCGCTCGGCGCGGTGAAGGACGCGCGTGGCACCATGACAGCGTTGAGCAAATGCTGCCCCCACATGCGATAGGCGAACGACGACGAGAGCGTCAGCACGATAAGCCCCGCGATGATATATAAAAACTTACGGGCAAGCATGGATACTCCATATTGTGCAGTGCAACATATAAGACGCCCGGACGCAAGTGCAACTTCAACACCCGCGCGATGCGTTTTATACATCCCGGTGCTTCGGCATCGCAAACGGCCTTGAAGCGCCCCGCCGCCAATGCTAGCGCGCTGAGCCATGTCAGTAGATATTCACACCGTCAAGAAGGTCGCCAGCCTGTCGCGCATCCTCGTCACCGATGCGGAGGCGCAGGCACTGGTGCCAGAACTCAACAACATCCTTAAGTGGGTCGAGCAATTGGGCGAGGTTGACGTCACCGGGGTCGAGCCGATGACCGCCGTGATCCCCAATCATCTGCGCCTGCGCGCCGACATCGTGACCGATGGCAATGTGCGGGACAAGGTGCTCGCCAATGCCCCACAGGCAGAACATGGCTTCTTCGCCGTGCCGAAGGTGATTGAATAATGAGCAATCTCACCGATCTTACCGTCGCGGAAATCCGCGATGGGGTGGCGAACGCCAGCTTTTCCGCGCGCGAAGTGGCAACCGCGTTCAACGCCGCGGTCGAGGGTGGCCGGGCGCTCAACGCCTATATCGTCGAAACGCCCGATGCGGCGCTGGCCGCTGCGGACGCTGCCGATGCCGACCGCGCGGCGGGGACACTCAAGCCTTTGTCGGGCGTGCCGATTGGCATGAAAGACCTGTTCTGCACCAATAATGTGCAGACCACCGCCGCCAGCCACATCCTCGAAGGCTTCGTGCCGCAGTATGAGTCCACCGTTTCGGGCAAATTATGGGCGGCGGGCGCGGGAATGCTCGGTAAGCTCAACCTCGACCAGTTCGCGATGGGATCATCCAACGAAACCAGCGCGTTCGGCGATGTCATTTCGCCGTGGAAGCGCGCGGACGGCAAGGCGCTGACCCCCGGCGGGTCATCGGGTGGATCGTCCGCAGCCATCTCGGCGCGTCTCTGCCCCGCCGCGACTGGCACCGACACCGGCGGATCGATTCGCCAGCCCGCGAGCTTCACCGGCATATCGGGCATCAAGCCGACCTATGGCCGCTGTTCACGCTGGGGTGTGGTGGCGTTCGCTAGTTCGCTCGACCAGCCCGGCGCGATGGCGCGCACGGTGCGCGACAACGCGATATTGCTTGAGGCGATGGCCGGGTTTGACGCGAAGGACTCAACCTCGCTCGATGTGCCCGTGCCCGCGTGGGAGGCTGAATTGTCCTCGAACCTCGCGGGAAAAACCGTTGGTATCCCCAAGGAATATCGCCCGGACGGCCTGGACCCCGACATCGAGAAATTGTGGGATCAGGGCATTGCCTATCTCAAGGATGCGGGTGCCAAGGTGGTGGAAGTCTCCCTGCCCCATACCAAATATGCGCTGCCGACCTATTATATCATCGCGCCCGCCGAAGCGTCGTCCAACCTCGCCCGCTATGACGGCGTGCGTTATGGGTTGCGTGATTTACCCGAAGGCGCAGGGTTGCAGGATATGTATGCCGCGACCCGCGCTGCCGGGTTCGGCGACGAGGTCAAGCGCCGCATCATGATCGGCACTTATGTTTTATCTGCAGGCTTTTATGATGCGTACTTCACACAGGCTTGCAAGGTCCGCACGCTGATCTCCCGCGATTTCGATGCGGCGTTCGCGAAGTGTGACTTCCTGCTGACCCCGACCGCGCCATCGGCGGCGTTTGCGCTGGGCGTGAATCAGGATGATCCGCTGGCGATGTATTTGAATGATGTGTTCACCGTGCCTGCATCGCTCGCTGGCCTGCCCGCGATGTCGGTGCCGGGCGGGCTTTCGTCGGATGGGTTGCCGCTGGGGTTGCAAATCATCGGCAAGGCGCTGGATGAGCAGGGCGTGCTCAACGCCGCACTGGCCCTCGAAGAACGCGCCGGGTTCAGCGCAAGGCCGGAGAAGTGGTGGTAAAATGAACCTCACAAACGCGGTGGACTGGCTGACGTGGGGGGCGCTTGTGTTGCCCCTAATGGCATTGGCGTGGGCAGCATGGCAGTATGTGATGATACAGAAACGCGAAGAAAAACGTCAGCGTTTTGACAATTTTTTCCGCGTCATGGACAAGATCGGGGAAACGGGAGGGTCGCTGGCTGCGAAGGCGGCGGCTGTCTATGAGCTTCGACAGTATCCAGAATACAGCGAGCTTATTATTCGCTTCTGCAAAGAGGCGATACCCTATGTAAATGGTGACAGTAAGCAAATATTGCAGACTGAATTTCGTTTAACAGTCGAATATTTTGAGAATGGTAAGTAATGACTGAAACATCCTACCGCATACAGGGCGCCACTGGCGAATGGGAGGTCGTGATCGGCCTGGAGGTCCATGCGCAGATCACCACCCATGCCAAGCTGTTTTCCGGTGCATCGACGACGTTCGGCGCGGAACCCAACAGTCAGGTCAGCCTTGTCGATGCCGCGATGCCCGGCATGTTGCCTGTGCCCAACCGTGAGTGCATCCGTCAGGCAGTGCGCACCGGCATGGCGCTCAATGCGCAGATCAACGCTTACTCACGCTTTGACCGCAAGAATTATTTCTACGCCGATCTGCCGCAGGGCTACCAGATCAGCCAGCTTTATCACCCGATCGTCGGTGAAGGCGAAATCACCGTTACGATGGACGAGAAAGACCCGGACAGCGCGACCAAGACCATCGGCATCGAGCGCCTGCATGTCGAGCAGGACGCGGGCAAGCTGATGCACGATCAGCACCCGACGCGCTCCTATGTCGACCTCAACCGTTCCGGCGTCGCGCTGATGGAAATCGTCTCGCGTCCCGATATGCGTTCTCCTGCCGAAGCAGGGGCTTATCTGCGAAAGCTGCGAGCCATTCTCCGCTATGTCGGCAGTTGCGACGGCAATATGGAGGAAGGATCGATGCGCGCCGACGTCAACGTCTCGGTGCGCAAGCCCGGCGGCGAACTTGGCACGCGGACGGAAACCAAGAACGTCAATTCGGTGCGCTTCGTCATGGCGACTATCGAACTGGAGGCCAGCCGCCAGGTCGACGTGATCGAAGGCGGCGGCAAGATCGTGCAGGAAACCCGCCTGTTCGACCCGGACAAAATGGAAACCCGCTCGATGCGCTCCAAGGAAGACGCGCATGATTACCGCTATTTCCCGGACCCGGACCTGTTGCCATTGGAACTCGACACCGCGTTCCTTGACGAATGCCGCGCGTCGCTGCCCGAATTGCCCGACGCCAAGCGCAAACGCTATGAAAGCGAGCTGGGCCTGTCCGCCTACAACGCCGCGGTGCTGACCGCCGAGGCCGAAACGGCGCGCTGGTTCGAGGCGCTGGCCGAGCAAAGCGCGCGCATCGCGGGCAAGGGCCAAGCAGAGATCGCCAAGGCAGCGGCCAACTGGCTGCTCTCCGAACTGTTCGGCGCGTTGAACCGGCTCGGCAAAACGCTGGAATCCTCCCCCGTCAGCCCGGCACAGGGCGCGGAATTGCTCGCGCTGGTCGCCGATGGCACCATATCCGGCACCATCGCCAAGCAGGTGTTCGAAATCATGCTGGAAACCGGCGGCGGCGCGGCAAAAATCGTCGAGGAACGCGGCCTGAAACAGACGTCAGACACCGGTGCGATCGAAGCCGCCATCGCCAAGATCCTCGCCGATAACGCCGACAAGGTGGAACAATATCGCGGCGGCAAGGAAGCGCTGTTCGGATTTTTCGTGGGGCAAACGATGAAAGCGATGCAGGGCAAGGCCAATCCGCAAGTGGTCAACGAGTTGCTGAAGAAGGCGCTGGCGTAAATATTTGGGGGGGGATTACATGATGAAAAGATTTGCAACTGTAATTGCTGTGGCGATGTGCACAGCCAGCATCAATGTTCCGGCTGCGGCAGAAACACTTACCAATGACACGATTATCATGCTCGTCAAAGCGGGGCTGGACGACAGTGCTATCGTTGCCAAGATAAATGCATCCGACCAACAATTCGCTCTGTCGATCGACCAACTGATCGCACTCAAAAAGGCCGGTGTGAGTGGCGCGGTCATAACAGCTATGGTGGATCGGACGGCACCCAAAAAAGCTGAAGCGACAGATCGCCCGCAACTTTCGATGGACTCCCCAGACCCAATGACGGCGCACCCATCGGGCGTATATTTACTGAATAGCTGGAGCGAAACGCCGCGTATGGCGCGCATAGATTCGACGGTTACCAATCAGGCAAAGACCGGCGGTCTATTGGGCTATGCGCTGACCGGCGGATTGGCATCGCTAAGTGTAAAGGCTTCTATTCAAAACGAAACCGCGCGCACCAAGGCGTTGATCAAAAAGCCTGTATTCTATTTTTTCTTTGATGAAGCCAACCCTCAGTACTCTGCATCAAGCAGCTGGCTATCGGGTGCCAGCAGCATAGTGTCCTCCCCGAGTGAGTTTACGCTCATTCATCTCGCTCAGAAACAAGGAAGGCGCGAGACGCGTGTGGGCAGCATGAATATTGGCGGCGCCAAGACGGGCGTTATGGACAAGGATCGGATTGCGTTCGCTTATGAAATGGTGAGATCCGGCGTTTTCAAAGTCACGCCAGAACGCGAATTGAGTGTGGGCGAATATGGTTTTATTTCGTCCGTTGCGGGCAGTGGGCAGGCAGGCGCGATGACAGCGCGTATCTTCGATTTTTCGATTAATTGAAAAATTGCATGCGGTGGGGCAACGTTTTTGCATTGGGAGTAATTGCCCAATTTTTGGTTTTGCCAGTATCAGCGGCACCGGCCGAAGCGGGTTTACCGAGAAATCCGAATATCCGTTTCAGCGATGCAATCGATGGCGATGCCGTAATCGGGCCGGTGCGCGCTGGCATGTTGTGCCTGCCCAACGGCAAACTCAAATGGGATGACATGCGCATTCCGAGTGATGCCGCCGCCTCAGCAATCATTGAAAATGCTTTGATTCAGGACGGAGTTTTTTCAACCGATGTTGCAAATACCAATCGGGAATTGCGGGTAAGTGTGGACGAGATCGCTTTGCATCTTTGCATACCGGGCATTGCAGGCGTCGGGAAATCCAAAGGTAAGGGACAGATTAGTTTGCGTTGGATTGTTTCCGGCAGGGATAATCGAAGTCCACAGTCCTTCGTTACGAAAATTGCTTTAACCATAGACGGCACCGACCCGCGCCGTTCGTCTCGGCTGATCGAAACTGCGCTTGTTGAAGGGGCTCATGCTTTCGCCGCTCAATGGAAAGCAAAGTGATTTGCATCGTGTGCTACGGCGCTGTCTCTGGCGTTTTTCCGTTGCTGCCGCTCGCCTTACTACATCGGGAATGACCGTCACCCTCTCGGTACGGCCCGCCCGCCAGCGCCATTTTTCTTACGGGGAGAAATGGCATCGACGGGCGGGCCGCCGCAATGCGCCTTTGGGGGCGCATCACGTCTGGGGATTACGGCATCAGAAGCGGATGCTGCCGGTGAGCGTCGCGGAACGGCCCGGCGCGACATAGGCGAATGGCGTGCCCGATCGGTAGATCGCGTCGTAATAGCGCTTGTCGGTGAGGTTCAGCACGTTCAGGCGCAGCTCGGTCGCCTTGGTCGGCTTGAAGCGTGCGACCGCATCAAAGCGCCAATATCCCGGCACAGTTGTTTGGAGGCCCAGGGTCGTGACGGTCGGTGCATAAGTGCCGCCGTGCAGGTTGCTTTGGTAATAAGCCTGTCCGCCGACCGTCAGGCGACTGTTGAGCGCATAAGTGGCGAGCAGCGAAGCGTTATATTTGGGAATGTTGGCGAATCTCGCGCCAACATTGGCAGCAGTGTTGGACCGGGTGATCGTCGCATCGATATAGGTGAAGCCGCCGAACAGCGCGAGACGCGGGGTGATATTGCCGCTGACGCCCAGTTCCACGCCGCGCGAGCGCAGCTTGCCGACCAGTGCAAAATTGTTCGGCGAAATCTGTTCCCGCGCGTTGGCTTTGGTGGTCTGAAACAGTGCCGCGGTGAACAGGAGATGGGGGTTGATTTCATATTTCGTGCCCAACTCGATGCTGCGATTACGCTCCGGCTCCAGCGTTTCCGTTCCCAGCGCCAGCCCGCCATAATCCGCGCCGATGCTGTCAAGCTGCTCGCCCGACGGGTTGGATGAGGTGCTGTAAGACGCATAGATGCTGAGCGGGGTGACGGGTTTGTAGATCAGGCTGGCCTGATAGTTCATGAAATCGAGCGAGGCGCGGCGATTGAATGTTGTCGCGCCCTGTGGTCCGCTCGCGGCGATGTCGAACGTATCATAACGCGCGCCGAGCAGCACTTCCCACTGCGGCGAGAATTTGATCGTATCGATCAGATAGGCGGACATGCTTTCGACCTTGATGATCGTCGGCGCGACATTGGGGTCGAGCACCGCCGGAATATGATAGCCCAACACCGGATTGGGGTTGAACAGGTCGCGGGTAAAGCTGCCCGGAGTGGCGATGATATTGCCGCCGCTGTCCTCTACCGTGGTCGCGAACGCATAGCGGCGGTTGGTGACCTTTTCATGCGCCATTTCAAAGCCCGCGACGATCGTGTGGCCGATGCTCCCGGTGTCGAGATGCACGGTCGCATCGTTCATGATCGCGAAGGTATCATTGTCACCATGCCGCTGCGGTGTGCCGGTATCCACGACGAGTTGCCCGGCGGTGAAGCCATTGGCGGCATCGCTGGCGCTTGGCGTGCTGGCGACCACGCGGGGGGCACGCGGGACGCTGACCACATAATAATTCCACGTCTGGCCATAGCGAACCGTCGATCGCAGCGCGATCTTGTCGCTGGGCGCATAGCGCACGGTCAGCGTGCCGATATCCGATCCGTTGTTCAGGAAATCGCGGCCGACCACGCCGTAGAAATTATCGGCATTGACCTTGGCGGGCTGGTTGATGGTCCCGTCATTATAGTTCGCGTTTTCAAACGGGTGACCATAATCGGACATGCCGTTGAGGCGGAAGCCATAATAATCCGCCGATATGCTCAACTCGTCGGTCGGTTTCCACAGTGCGGATGCCGCCACGCCATAGCGTTCCGCGCCGACATAATCGCGCCCCGGCGTGTCGGCGTTATGATATAATCCGTTCACGCGCAGCGCGAACGTCTGGCCAAGCGCAACATTGGCATCGACTGTGCCGCGATAGAAGTTCTCGGTGCCGATCCCGCCTTCGACCACCGCAAAGCTCTTGCCGATTTCCGGCTGCTTCGATTGCAGGCTGACAAGGCCGCCGGTCGTGCCACGCCCGCCGAAGCTGCCCGATGGCCCCTTGATCACCTCGATCTGTTCCACGGCAAAAACTTCGCGGCTGGTGACGCCGGGATCGCGCATTCCGTCAATGTACACATCATTGCGCGCTTCAAACCCGCGAATGAAGATACGGTCGCCAAATGCGTTGCCGCCTTCGCCGGTGCCCAGCGTGACACCCGGCGTCGAGCGGACGACCTCGCGGAAGCTGCTCGCGCCGATGTCCGCGATCACTTCCTTGGGGATGGCGATGACGGTCTTGGGCGTATCGCGCAGCGGCTCGGTGAACTTGTCGTTGGTGGACCGCTCGACCTTATAGGGCGCCTCAGGATTGGCGTTCGGGTTCGCCTGATCGGCTAGCGGGGCAGTCACATATATCGTTGGGTTCCGTTCCGCGTCAGACGCATCGTCGGGTGTACTGGCGTGGGCCGCACCCGGCATGAAAAGCGCGGCAAGCGTGGCCGCCCCCAGCAAGGAAGCCTGGCTAGCGCGAGGCCTGACTGTGGCAGGACGGAGCGTAGCATGATTAAATACGGACACTAAAAAATCCCTCATCAAGTTCGATGAGGGGCGTGCTATTGCGAATTATTCGCAGAGTCAAACATTATTGCGAATTATTCGCAGTATTTTATCCAGAGCCAGCAGCGGATTGCACTAGCTAGGTTGGGGGCAGCGGCGAAATGGCCCCTTTCCCCGCCCCCATCCTTACCGTTGCCGTCCCGCAAGCTGGCGATTCTGATCGTGTCGATATGCGCAATCAGCGCATTAAGCGCCATGTCTTCCGCCACGGCGGCGCGGCGCAAAGCAGCCCAGAACACAGGTTCCAGGCTGATAGAGGTTTGATGTCCGGCAATGGTGACGCTGTGTTTGACCGGCGCCGCATAGATCACGGGTTTATCCATTACTGATCCCTATGCGGCGGGTCCGGCCAGATCGGCGTCAATACATATGCTGCCCGCCGTTGAGCGACAATGTGGACCCCGTAACGAAGCCCGCATCCTCACCGCACAGGAAAGCCACGCCGCGCGCGATTTCCTCGGCATGGCCAAGGCGGCCCACAGGGATTTTGGCGATAATCTTTTCCAGCACGGGCGGCGGCACAGCAGCGACCATGTCCGTGTCAATATAGCCGGGGGCCAGCGCATTGACAGTCACGCCATATTTTGCGCCTTCCTGCGCCAGCGCCTTGGTGAAGCCGTGGATGCCGGATTTGGCGGCAGCGTAATTGACCTGGCCATATTGGCCCGCCTGACCATTGATCGAGCCGATGTTGACAATCCGGCCCCAGCCACGTTCGCGCATTCCCCCGAAACAGGCTTTGGACATATTGAAACAACCGCCAAGATTGACCCGCATGACTTCGTTCCAATCCTCGAAGCTCATTCGTTGTAACACACCGTCGCGCGTAATACCCGCATTGTTCACCACCACATCGACCGGGCCAAGGTCCGCCGCCACCTGTGCACAGCCATCGAGGCATGCCTGATGATCGCCAACGTCCCATTTATATACTTTGATGCCCGTGCGCGCCGAAAACTCTTGCGCCCTGGCATCATTGCCAGCGTAGTTGGCCGCGACCGTCATACCCAGATCTTTCAGCGCGATGCTGATAGCTTCGCCGATACCGCGTGTGCCGCCGGTCACAATCGCTACTCTGGTCATTAAAACAATCCTTCCCCTGGATTAGGTTGACGAGGAGTCCAGCCGCTCAATTCACGCCGAGTCATAGCCTCGTAGAAATTAATAGCGTTCGATGACGCATTCAAACAAGGGACATAACTAAAATATTCGCCGCCCTGGGCCAAAAATATTTCGCGCCCGCGCAACGCAATCTCTTCGAGCGTTTCCAGACAATCTGCGGAAAAACCCGGCGCCATTACTGCGAGCGATTTCACCCCGCTACGCGCAAGCTCTGCCAGCGTGGTGTCCGTCGCGGGTTCCAGCCATTTCGCCTTGCCGAAACGCGACTGGAAGCTGACCTCGACCGGGCGGCCCAGCGCCTGCCCCAACAGCCGCGCAGTCTTGCGACACTGACAATGATAGGGATCACCAAGATGGAGCGTGCGTTCGGGCATACCGTGAAAAGTTAGCAGCAACGCATCGACCGGGCGATCGAGCGCGCCCAGATGCGCCCGTGCGCTGTCCGCCAGCGCAGCAATATAGGCGGGATCATCATGATAGGGCGGCAGGGTACGGACGGCCGGTTGCCAGCGCATTCGATTGAGCGCCGCGAATAACGCGTCGTTGGCCGTCGCGGTGGTTGCCGCGCAATATTGCGGGTACAGCGGCGCAAATAATATGCGTTCACACCCGGCCGCCTTCATCGCGGCTATCCGGCTGGCGATGGATGGATTGCCATAGCGCATCGCCCAATCCACGGCCACTGCCTCGCCCAGCCGCGCCTGCAACGCCAGCGCCGCCGCGCGCGTATGGACGGCGAGCGGGGATCCTTGCGGCGTCCACACCTGCGCATAGGCATGGGCGGACTTGCGCGGGCGCGTGTTGAGGATGATGCCGCGCAGTATCGGCTGCCAAAGTAACGCGGGCAGCTCGACCACGCGCCGGTCGGACAGAAACTCGCGCAGGTAGCGTTTGACCGAAGCGGGGTCTGGTCCATCCGGCGTGCCGAGATTGACGAGCAGCACCCCGACGCGCGGCGCGGTGACGGGGGGATGATCGGGCGGCAGGGTCATGCGGGTGTCACCAATGGCAGCGAGCGGTGCCGTCGCCCTGTCACGGTGAACAGCGCGTTGGCGATGGCGGGCGTAACAGCGGGAACGCCGATTTGGCCCACACCGCCCGGTTCGGCGGTGCTGCCGATCAGTTCGACCGTTATGTCGCCGATGTCGGCCAATCGGGGCAGACCCATACGCCCCATCAGCGCGCGTTTGGGCATGGCGGCATGATATTCGCCCGCCACCCCCATCGCCATCGCCAGACCGAATACCAGCCCGCCCTCAATCTGTTGCCGCGCGATGTCTGGATGGGGATGATCCCCGCAATCGGCCGCGGCGACAATGCGGCTGACTTTCAATCGCCCGTTGTCGAGCGAAGCCTCCGCCAGCACGGCGATATAGGCGCCATCCATCATGTGACAGGCGATCCCCTGCCCGCTTGCCGGGATGCCGCCCTGCCATCCGCCCATCGCCGCTGCAGTCGTCAGGCAATGCGCGAGGCGCGGCTGCCCGCCCAGCATGGGAATACGGAACGACATCGGCTCCATATCGATTTGATGTGCCAGCTCGTCGATGAAGCTCTCGTTGAAAAACGCAGCGTAGCTGTCAGCATTGCTGCGCCACCACCCGGTCGGCAGGCCGATGTCTGCCGGGTAATGATCGATCGCGAACGCGGACAGCGCATAGGGCGGCAGCATACCGCTGATCGCAAGATGATGGGCACCGCGCGCCGCATTGTTCATGGCATCGTGCGGCAATGTGCCATCGGCAATACGGTCCCATGTTTCCGCCAGCGCAGCAGGCGCGGCGACTTTGGCGGACCAGCCCTCAATCATGCCCCCACGCCCCAGCTTGGCGGCCATGCGCGCTTTGGCCGGAGCGCGCGGACGGTCGTGAATAGTCTCCTCCAGCCGCGACCAGCTAAGCTGCACCGGACGCCCGGCTTCCTGAGCGATCAACGCGGCCTGTACCGCGACGTCATGCTCCATGCGCCGCCCGAACGATCCCCCTGCCGACACGGGATATAGCGTGACCGCCGTTTCGGCAAAGCCGAGCGCATCTGCAATCGCCTTGCGCGCGAAGGTCGGCGCTTGACTCGCCGCCCATACTTCCGCCTTGCCGTCGGTGATGCGGGCGGTGGCGCAGGGCGTTTCGATGGCCAGATGCAAAGCGGGTGCAACACTGTATTCCGCCTTGACCGCCAGCGCCTTGTCGAAAATCGGCGCGAGGTCGCCCTGCGCGTGCAGGCGGCGGCCGTTGTCGCTGTCAAATGCTGCGGTGAGCGCGGCGTCGATCTGGTCGCTGGACAGCAATTTGCCCGCCACATCGAATATCGGATCGAGCGCATCGAGCGCGCGGTTGGCCGCCCACCAGTTGGTCGCCAATGCAGCCACCCAGCTCTCGCGCTTGACGAGGCGGACGAAGCCCGCAATCTTTTTGGCGGCAGGTTCGTTGAAACTTTTGAGGGTAGCCCGCCCAATCGGCCCTTGCCGGATCGAGGCAAACAATATCCCCGGCAAACGAACATCCGCCGCATAATTGTGCGAGCCATCAACCTTAGACGGCAAATCAAGGCGCGGCACGTCCTGCCCGATCAGGCGCCCTTCGCGGCCCTGACGCAACGGCAAAATATCTGGCAATCCAAAGCTGACGGCGTCGGCGGCCAGTTCCCCGATTTTCAGTTTGCGCTGCCCGTCCGTCACCTGCCCGGCGACGATATCCAGACTTTCCCACGCGACATCCCAGCGCGCCGCCGCTGCCTTGCACAGCAACACCCGCGCGGCCGCGCCCGCCTCGCGATAGCTTGCCGCGAACATCCGCAGCGAGGTCGCGCCGCCGGTCAGCATCATTGCGCTGCGCGTCGCATATTGGCTGAGCGCCCAGGAACCCACGTTACCCGCGAGTACCGCCCAATCGCTGCCCAGCCATTCACGCGCGAGCAGGGTATTGGCATAAAGCGGGCTGATCGGCGCCGATTGCACCGCGACTGTCCGCCAATCCGCACCCAGTTCATCCGCCAATATCTGCGGCAACAATGTGCTGACGCCCTGCCCCATTTCCAGTTGCGGCACGACGACAATGATCTGGCCTGCGGTATCAATTTTCAGGAAGGCATTGAACAGCTGTTCATTATCGGAAATATTGACGTTGGGCTGATAATGGCGCGGCCATACGCCCCATGCTACCAGCAATCCGGCAACCGCCCCGCCGCCGATCATCAACGTGCGCCGGTCGATATCCACGCCGTCCGTTAAGGCAAAGCCCTGCTTCTTATCGTCGGGACCAAATCGCGTGCGCCTCATACCCTGACCCTGATAGTCACCGGCGCGCAAAGTGCAAAGGCGTATTGGGGCCCCGGCTATTTTGGCGGTTATTTTGGCCGAAAGGTTATGCGGTGACCGGCGCAAGGCCCAGACGCGGAATTTCGATCGCGGGACAATGGTCCATCACCACTTTCAGACCCGCCGCTTCCGCTCGCGCGGCCGCGGCCCGGTTGATGACGCCAAGCTGCATCCATACTGCCTTGGCACCAATCGCAATGGCTTCATCAACACTCTCGCCCGCGTCCTCACTGTTACGGAATATATCGACGAGATCGACCGGCACCGGCACATCGGCAAGCGTGGCGACAACGTCCTGCCCATGAATCTGCTGGCCCGCCAGACCGGGATTGACCGGAATGACGCGATAGCCATGCGCGATCAGCGTGCCCATCACGCCATTGCTCGCCCGATCAGGTTTGGCCGAGGCCCCGACCAGCGCGATGGTGCGAGTAGTGTTGAGCAGCGCAGCGATATCTTCAGCACGGGTAAGCGGCATGGACGTTCTCCTCGGTTGAGAGATAGGGGTTCTTCGCGCGCCCACAATGCCACCGCTGCCTTTATATGAAGGCCGATGACTTTATGACCTCGTCATTGCGAGCGCAGCGAAGCAATCCAGCGGCGGTGAACTGGATTGCTTCGCTGCGCTCGCAATGACGGATATGACGCAGTGCAGGTCTTAGTTGCGATCCAGCCAATCCTTGACCGCCTGACCAATCGCCATGAAGGCCGCGCTGTCCGGCCCGTCGCCAGCAGCCGGTGGCAATCCCGCATCCGACGCGCTGCGAATGCCGATAGTGAGCGGAATGCGCCCCATAAAAGGCGTACCCATTTCAGCCGCTGCCGCCTGCGCACCGCCCAGCCCAAACGGATCGGATATTTCCCCGCAATGAGGACAGGCATAGCCCGCCATATTCTCGATGAGGCCAATAATCGGCACATTGACCTGGCGAAACAGATGCACGGCGCGGGATGCATCCATCAGCGCGAGGTCTTGCGGGGTGGAGACGATCACGACGCCAGCGGGCTTGTGCTTCTGGATCATGGTCAACTGCACATCGCCGGTGCCCGGCGGCATATCGACCACCAGCACATCGACATCATCCCATTTGGCGTCGATCATCTGGCCCAGCGCATTGACCGCCATCGACCCGCGCCACGCCACCGCCTGCCCCGGTTCGACGAGATGCCCCATCGACAGCATCGGGATGCCCGTACCGCTCATGATCGGGAGCATTTGCTTGTCCTTCGCTTGTGGGCGCTGACCCTCTGTGGCCATCAATCGCGGCTGCGAGGGGCCATAGATATCGGCATCGACCATGCCGACCCGCACGCCCATCCGTTTAAGCGCAATCGCAAGATTCGCCGACACGGTGGATTTGCCCACCCCCCCCTTGCCCGATGCCACAGCGATGATACGCAAGTGGTGCTTTTCGGCGGTTTGGGCGATCCGCACGGCGGCGATCCCCGGTGTTCCTGCAAATTCGTTTGTGATGGCCGCAACCATCGCGTCACGGTCCGATACTGCAAGGCCGGACACATCGAGGACAAGCGTAAGCATGGATTCCCGCAGCCGGGGCGCACTCGCACGGCCAGCGGAAAGCACGGAAAGACGTGCGGAAATGGCATCAATATCGGTCATGTGCAGGCGCATAATAGATATTCATGGCAAAGGCACTGTTTTTCCGGGCGGCGGGTTCCTATACTGACAAGATGACAATGATGCAGAAGATGTTTTCGCGGCAACTGGCCAAATTATGGATTCATGCAATGGCGCAGGGGCCGTGGGGCGGCGGAGATGGCGGCAAGGGCGCTCCTCCGAGTTCCGATACAGGAGACAATGGCGACGACAAACCCGCTCAGGAAGGGCCGCGCAATCCCTGGACTCAGCCGGGGTCCGGCCCGAAGGGCACACGCCAGGGGGGCGGAAACGCACCTCGCCCCTCGATGGTGGAAGACCTGATGCGGCGAGGCCGTGAAAGTTTCGACAACCTGACGGGCGGGGACGGTTCGGGTGGCATCCCACGCGGCCCCGATGCCCGCGCGCTATGGCCGATCGCGCTGGCGATTGTCCTAGTGCTGTGGCTGGCGTTGACATCGTTCCATCGCATTGGCCCGCAGGAGCGCGGGGTCGTCACGATGCTCGGCAAATATAGCCGCACCTTGACGCCGGGTATCAGCCTCACGCTACCCGCTCCATTCGAGGCGGTCGATGTCATTGATGTCGAGGAAATCCGTGCCATCGATGTCGGTACGGTCGACGGCGATGACAAGAACTTGATGTTGACCAAGGATCAGAACCTCATCGATCTGGCCTATTCGGTGCGATGGAATATACGCAACCCGGAAATGTATGAATTCCAGATCGCCGACCCCGACACTACAATCGAGGAGGTCGCCAAATCCGCGATGCGCTCGGTCATCGCAACGGTTTCACTGAACGAGGCCATCGGCGCAGGTCGCACCATGATCGAGCAACAGGTCCAGACCGAAATGCAGAACATTCTCGACAGCTATCGCGCAGGGATAAAGGTGCAGGGCATCGCCATCAAACAAGCGGACCCGCCAGCCCCCGTCAATGATGCTTTCAAGGAAGTATCCGCCGCACAGCAGGCCGCGCAAACCTTCGTCAACGAAGCCAACGCCTATGCCCAGCAATTGAGTGCGCGGGCGCAGGGCGAAGCCGCCGCATTCGAAAAGGTATACGAGCAATATCGTCTGGCGCCGGAAGTTACCCGCCGCCGTATGTATTATGAAACTATGGAGGCTGTCTTGCCCGGTGTTGACAAGACCATCGTCGAAACGGGTAATGTCATGCCCTATCTACCGCTGCCGGAAATGAAGAAACGCGCACAGGCGGCCCAGCCTGCCGCAGCAGGAGGCGAATGATGCAGAACGCCGTTCGTAATCCTGTCACTCTGGCGCTGGTCGCCATTGCTTTTCTGATCCTGCTGGGCAGCACGATCTCGATCGTCCCCGAAACGCGTCAGGCCGTGATTGTGCGCTTTGGCGAGCCCGTGCGAATCGTCAACCGCTACAAACCGAACGAGACGTTTGGGCATACAGGCGCTGGCATCAACATCCGCTTTCCCTTCGCGGAGCAAATCGTATGGATCGACAAGCGTGTGCAGTCGGTCGAGATGGACCGGCAACAGGTGTTGAGCACCGACCAACTGCGGTTGCAGGTCGATGCCTTTGCCCGTTACCGCATCGTCGATCCGCTGCGGATGTACATCTCGGCGGGTAGCGAGGACAAGGTTGTCGATGCTCTGCGACCGATATTGGGGTCATCGCTGCGCAATGAACTGGGCAAGCGCCATTTTGCATCGTTGCTCAGTCCCGAGCGTGGCGAGGTGATGAACAATATCGCACGCAGCCTCAATCATGTGGCCCGGCAATATGGTGCGGAGGTCATTGACGTGCGCATCAAGCGGGCTGACCTGCCCGACGGCGCGCCCCTGCAAAGCGCATTCCAGCGGATGCGAACCGCGCGTGAGCAGGAAGCGTTGACGATTCGTGCACAGGGCGAGAAACGAGCTCAGCTTATTCGCGCCGATGCCGATGCCACCGCCTCGCAGGTCTATGCCGCCAGCTTTGGCAAGGATGCGCAGTTTTATGACTTCTATCGCGCCATGCAGGCCTATCGCCGGACATTCTCGCCCCAGGCAGCCGGACAAACCAGCATTATAATGTCGAAGGACAATGATTTTCTTCGCCAGTTCGAAGGGCAGTGACGGCGGTCTGGTAGAAATATTCAATCTGCGTTCAGGAAGCATGAGGCATCCGAAATTACCGCTCTGCGGCATCCGAAATTACCGCTCTGCTTCGAGATATCTTAGTCGCAATGACATGAGAGGACATTCCAAAGTGCGCTACGCTTACGCTTTTACCGCTGCCCTGCTGCTTGGCGGCACCGCCATCGCACTGAGCACCAACCAGCCGTTGGTTGCACAAACCGCCCAGAATGAAGGCCTGTCCGCCGCCGCCCCACGTGGCGCACCGATGAGCCTCGCCGACATGGTCGAGCGTCTGCAACCAGCGGTGGTTAACATTTCCACCAAGCAGCATGTGAAGGTGCAGGCCCAGAACCCGTTTGCCGGAACACCGTTCAGCGACATGTTCGGCGGCGATGATGCCGGCAAGCCCACCACGCGCCAGGCGCAGTCGCTCGGTTCCGGCTTTCTGATTTCAGCGGATGGTTATATCGTCACCAACAATCACGTCGTGTCCGCCGGTGCGGAAGGCGCGAGTGTCGACAGCATCACCGTCAAGTTCACCAATCGCGAGGAATATCCCGCCAAGCTGATCGGGCGCGACCCCGCGACCGACCTCGCCCTGCTGAAGATCGAAACGACCAAGCCGCTACCGTTCGTAAAATTCGGCGACAGCACCAAGGCGCGTGTCGGCGACTGGGTGGTCGCGATCGGCAATCCTTATGCGCTTTCCGGCACCGTTACGGCCGGGATCATTTCCGCCGTGCATCGTGCAACGGGCGGCACCTATGACCGCTTCATTCAGACCGATGCGTCGATCAATCAGGGCAATTCCGGTGGCCCGATGTTCGACATGAACGGCAATGTGATCGGCATCAATTCGCAGATATTGTCGCCCACGGGCGGCAATGTCGGCATTGGCTTCGCCATCCCCGCCGAACAGGCCATTCCGGTGATCGACACGCTGCGCAAGGGGCAGAGCGTCAAGCGCGGCTACCTCGGCATTCAGATCAGCCCCCTGTCCGATGATATGGCCGAATCGCTGGGCCTGGCACGCAACCGCGGGGAATTCGTGCAGGCCGTCGAGCCAACGCAGGGCGCCGCCAAGGCCGGGATTAAGGCTGGTGACGTGATCGTCCGGGTCAACAACCGCGATGTCACGCCGGACGAAACCCTGTCCTATATCGTCGCTTCCCAGCCGATCGGGGGCCGCGTCCCCATAGAAATTTTGCGCGACGGCAAACGCACGACGGTATCCGCAGTGGTCGGTGAGCGCCCGTCCGAAGACAAGCTGGCCAAATTCGGCAGCGCCGACGACAATGATTTCGCAACGCCTGACGACAAGAGCAATGCGCAGGCCGCGCAACAGGCACTGGGGTTGGCCGTGACGGCCCTGACACCGAATATCGTGCGCCAGCTCAGCATTGATCCCGCCACGCGCGGGATCGTCGTGACGGCGGTGGATGATTCGAGCGATGCCGCTTCCAAGGGCTTACAACGCGGCGATGTCATTTTGACCGCGAACAACCGCCCCACGACGACGGAAGCCGCCCTGACCGCCGCCGTCAAGGAAGTAACCACTGCGGGCCGCTCCGCCGTGCTGTTGCAGGTCTTGCGTCGCGGCCAGCCCGCTGCGTTCATCGCGGTGCGCCTGCGCGGGAAGTAAAACGCTTCGCGCCTTATTCACGGCTTTTCATGTCGGCTCGGTGAGGCTAGTCATGAAAGCCGTGACCGGGGAGTAAAGCAGATGACGGACGGGATTTTTCTTGGCTCGGCGGGCGGCCAGCCCCAGTATCTCAACCTGCGCCGCGCCAACCGTCACGGGCTGATCGCGGGGGCAACCGGCACCGGCAAGACTGTCACGCTCCAGGGCATTGCCGAAAGTTTCTCCGCGCAGGGCGTTCCCGTGTTCCTCGCCGATGTGAAGGGCGATCTCGCTGGCATCTCGATGGCCGGATCGCCGACCTTCAAAAATGCCGACAAGCTGGTCGCGCGCGCGGCGGAGATCGGCCTTACCAATTACACGTACGGGGACAACCCGGCGATCTTTTGGGATTTGTACGGTGAGCAGGGCCACCCGATCCGCACCACCGTGACGGAAATGGGGCCGCTGCTGCTCG
>JBDTLS010000011.1:0-23725 GCA_039934655.1 Sphingobium sp. | reverse complement strand
GGTCGCCGAGCGTTGTCACATGCCATGTGTGCGGAATGATATTGAGAGAGAAGTGCGCGCTGCCGTCGCTCTGATCCTGCACCTCATTGACCGTCAGCGACACACCATCAACCGTTACCGATCCTTTGGTGGAAAGATAAGGCGCGAGAGCGGCATCGATACGGATGCCAACCTTGTGCGAATCGCCTTCGCCGCAAATATCGATGACTTCGCCGACACCGTCAACATGGCCGGTCACGATATGGCCGCCCAGTTCGTCACCCACCTTGAGCGCGCGCTCCAGATTAATGCGGTGTCCGGCAGTCCACATGCCCGTAGCACTGCGGCGCAGCGTTTCTGCCGAGGCATCGACGCTGAACCAGTTCGTGCCACCGGCATCCGTGCCCTTGTCCACCACAGTCAGGCACACACCGGAACAGGCGATAGATGCCCCAATCGCGACCGTATCCATATCGTAATCGCACGCTATCGTCAGGCGGGTATCGCCCAGTTGTGTGATGGAACGGATCGTGCCGATGTCGGTGATGATGCCTGTGAACATGCTCTCTTACCTAACCGGCTCGTTTGCGCAGGTAAACCTCCATCCTGTCATCGCCGAACATGCGGTTATCCGACAGGCGCCAACGGCCATGTGATTGTGCAAGCGATTCCAGACCGATATCGCCAAGCGCGGGGCGGCCGCCGCCCATCAACACCGGCGCGCGATAGAACAGCAACCTGTCGACCAGATCGGCGCGCAGGAATGCAGCGGCGGTTTGTGCGCCGCCTTCCACCATGATGTATGCGACGTTCGGGATGTGGGCGATATCATCAGGTGCCGACAGCCTTGTCCAGCCTGCGGGTGCTCCCTCGCCGTGGCCCAGGAGAAACCGCTGGGGCGCATGTTGTTCTAGGCCCGCAAGGCGGATATCGAGTGCGGGGGCGTCCGCCAGCCATGTTCCGCGTCCGACCAGTATCGCCTCATGACGGGAGCGTTCCAGGTGAGCGTGGGCGCGGGCGGCGGGGCCTGTGATCCAACGGCTCGATCCGTCCGCCATCGCGATGCACCCGTCGAGTGACAGGCCCAACTTCAACGTAACAAATGGGCGGCCACGGGTTTGTCGCAGGAAAAACCCCGCCATTTGCCGCTTTGCCTCATCCTCCAGCACGCCGGTATCCACCGTGATGCCATGCGCACGCAAAAAGGTGATGCTTTGGCCATCGGTACGCGGATCGGGATCGCGCGCGGCGATGACGACGCGCTTGACGCCGGATTGCACCAGTAAATCGACGCAGCGCGGACCACGTGGCGAGAAATGGAAGCATGGTTCGAGCGTGACATAGGCACAGGCTCCGCGCGCCAGATCGGCGGCCTGTTGCAACGCGCGCGCCTCGGCATGGGGGCGCCCGCCCGGCTGGGTCCAGCCGCGACCGACGATCACGCCGTCGCGCACGATCAGGCATCCGACATTAGGATTCGGCGCGGTGCGGCCTTTCCCCCGATCCGACAGCGCAATGGCGGCGTGCATAAACCGCATATCGTTTGGCTGCATCAGGGCGCCGTGGATGAGAGGGTTGGGGAGGAAAAGATTGGGGATGCGAGGGCTGGCGTTGCTGCCGCAGGCCGCGGCGTGGACGCAGATTGGGCCTCCACCTTGCTCTCCGCTTCGGCGAGGCGAGCGTCGAGCGCGGCATTGATCCGCCGGATCGCTTCGGCCCGTTTAACCGCGTTGCGTTTGGCATCGGCGCGCCACTCGACCCCAAAGGCATCTGCGAAACGCTGCATTTTTTGCTGCTGGGCATGGAACATCGCTTCCTGCTCCATCAGTTCTTTCTTCTGTTGCAGAATGATCGCCACGTCATTGCGTTTGGCGGCCCAGTTCTCAATGTAAATGATTTGGTCGCGGCGCGGCATGGTATTAGTGTTGGCATCGACGATAAACGCCCAGACAATCACCCAGGTGATGGCGGCTGACAGCCCGAGCAGCGGCCATTTGTGGGCGCGGTTCTGGGTAAGATAACTCAGGAGATCGCTGGCTGCACCACGAGGAGAAGCAGGACGGGGAAAAATCGGCATAGGTTCGATATAGGGCCTAAGGCTGGCGGATGCAAAAATTCATAATCCACATGATTTGTCGGCAACATTCTCCGATCAAACCACCGTCGCCAGCATAGTTAAATATCTGTTACACGGATTGCGTTACGAATTGTCAGCGATCGCGCGTGAGAACGGCAATGCGACCCGATGAGTGACGACCCGCTCGTCGATACTCATCCCCTGGCCCGGCGAACTTTCTATAAAGGCCGCCGGGCCTGTTTTGGTTAGATGTGATGGCTTTTTATATGCTCGCAATGACGGACAGGTTTGATCCCTCGTTATCACGCTAAGAAAGCATATCTGCCGAATTTTATGCAGGCAGCAGGCGTTTTTCCCCGGCGATGCGCATCATTGCCTTTTGCAACTTCTCGAACGCGCGGACCTCGATCTGGCGGACACGCTCGCGGGAGACGCCGTAGACCTGGCTCAACTCTTCCAGTGTCTTGGGCTCTTCGGCGAGGCGCCGCTCCGTCAATATGTGCATTTCGCGGGGATTGAGGGAGACCATTGCCTCGGCGAGCAGTTCATGGCGGAGTTCATGTTCCTGTGCCTCGGCAACTCGCTCGTCTTGCAACGGCCCGTCATCCGCCAGCCAATCCTGCCATTGGCCATCGCCATCTTCACGCATTGGCACGTTGAGCGAGGTATCCCCGCCCATCGCCATGCGGCGATTCATCGAAACAACCTCGTCCTCGGTTACGCCCAGATCGGTTGCGATCTTGGTCACGTCCTCAGGGCGTAGATCGCCGTCCTCGAACGCTTCAATGTTGTTTTTCATGCGACGCAGGTTGAAGAACAGCTTCTTTTGCGCGGCGGTGGTGCCGATTTTGACAAGGCTCCAGCTTCGCAGGATGAATTCCTGTATCGATGCGCGAATCCACCACATCGCATAGGTAGCGAGGCGGAAACCGCGATCAGGCTCGAACTTCTTGACGCCCTGCATCAAGCCGATATTTCCCTCGGAAATCAGTTCGCTAACTGGCAAGCCATAGCCGCGATAGCCCATCGCGATTTTCGCGACGAGCCGCAGATGCGACGTGACGAGTTGTGCGGCTGCTTCGGGATCCTGATGTTCCTGATACCGTTTGGCGAGCATATATTCCTGCTCGGGCTTGAGCATCGGGAATTTGCGAATTTCGCTCAAATAACGATTGAGGCTTGCATCACTGCCAAGCGCCGGGACAGTCGCCGGTGTATTGCTTGATTTGGCCATGATACCCCTGATCCTTTCCACGCCCGTCGCTGCTCAAATAAGAACAACGAAGGCATATTCAATGTCTCACATGTTTATACGCGAAGCTGCATTAACAGTTCCTGCATATCTTCAGGCATTGCGCTTTCAAACTGCAGCTTTTTCCCCGTTATAGGATGAATAAACCCCAATTGCTCGGCGTGCAATGCCTGACGATTGAACATTAGCATATCCAGTATCGTTTTGAAACCTTTTTTTGGGCGCCCGTAAAGCGGGTCACCGAGCAGCGCATGGCCGATATGCGCCATATGCACCCGCACCTGATGCGTGCGCCCGGTTTCCAGCCGACATTCAACCAACGCGGCTCCGTTGAGACGCTCCCGCATGGTATAATGGGTCACAGCGTGTTTGCCGCGCCCTTCGCGCTGAACTGCCATTTTTATGCGATTGTGGTCGGATCGGCCAATCCATGTGTCGATGGTGCCAGTCGGCGGCACCGGAATTCCTCCGGTGATGGCGGCATAACGGCGGTTGATCGTATGGGCCTTGAACTGCTGCGCCAGCCCCTCATGCGCGCGATCATGCTTGGCGACGACCAGCAGGCCGGAGGTATCCTTGTCGATGCGATGGACGATACCGGGGCGCACGACACCACCGATACCCGACAGGCTGCCCTGGCAACGGTGCAGCAGCGCGTTGACCAATGTGCCATCAAGGTTGCCCACCGCCGGATGCACGACCAGCCCGGCGGGCTTATCGACGACGATCAGGTCATCGTCTTCATACATGACATTGAGCGCAATATCCTGTGCTTCGGCGTGAGCAGAAATGGGGGGCGGTAACGTCAGCGTGAAGCGTTGGCCGGTCTGCACCTTAAGCGCCGGATCAGTCACAACCCGCCCCGATCCGGTGACGATCTGTCCCGCGATAATCAGCGCTTTGATCCGTTCGCGCGAGAGATCGGTGACAAGACTGGCTAGCGCGCGGTCGAGACGCGAACCGCTATTCGCTTCGTCGATTGTCGTTTCGATTGTGGTGTTCCCATGCTCCATTGGCTATGCTTGAAAGCATGGCGGTGGACATATCAAGCGAAATGATCGGGCAAATCCTCGCGCTTGCCGAGGTAAGCCGGGATGCAGAAGTTTGCGGCCTATTGCTCGGACGGAAGGATGGAGGGCAGGAGCGGGTCGAGGCTATACTCCCGGCCGCCAATGTCGCGCCTGACCCTACGCGGAGGTTTGAGTTGGACCCGGCTGTGCTGTTGGCGGCGCACCGACATGCGCGGGCGGGCGGGCCGGAGATAGTGGGGCATTATCATTCGCACCCATCGGGCTCGGTCGAGCCATCGGCATGGGATGCACGAATGGCGCATGACGACGGCGCGCTATGGCTGATCGTCGCTCCACCCGCTTATGCGCTGTGGCGCGTTGCTGATGGCGGGTTACATGGCCGCTTCTACCCCGAGAATATCAGGGGTTTGCTTCATCACGATCAGGACGCCCTTGCATCGCGCACGTCATAACGGCAAGAGGATTGGGCGGGCGAGGACTGGTGCGAGCGGTGCCTCCGACCATTTTGACGAGCAGGACGATTTGATGACCGAGCTATCCACCCAACCCAGTCTCGATTTCGCCGCGCTGTTGTGTTCGCGGCTGTGTCATGACTTGTTGAGCCCGGTTGGGGCATTCAACAACGGTCTGGAGCTTATGGCGGACGAGACCGACCCGGAAATGCGCGCCCGGTGTATGGATCTGTTGGCCGAAAGCGCACGGACATCCGCCAACAAGCTAAAGTTCTTCCGGCTCGCGTTCGGGTCGGCGGGCGGTTTCGGCGATGCTGTACCCTCGCATGAGGCCCGCGTCGCGATTGAAGGGATGTTTGCCGCGTCCGGTCGTGTAAAATTGGGGTGGCTTGTGGGGGAAGAGCAACTCGGCAAGACGGCTACCAAGGTGCTGCTCAATCTCGCATTGATCGCGGGTGATGCGCTGGTGCGCGGCGGGCAGCTTGATGTCGGCGCAGAACGTCGTGATGGTCTGATTGAAATCGTTGTGCGCGCGCAGGGGCAACGCATCATCCTCGACGCAGAGCTGCGCGCCGCCTTGACCGGGCAGCTGGTGCCCGCAGCCGTCACATCGCGTAGTGCAGCGGCCTGGATGGTACGCACGCTGATCGACCAGTTCGGCGGGGAAGTCATGCTTTCTGCCGAAGGTGAACCCGCGCTGTTGTTTGGTGCGAATATCCCGTTGAGTTAAACGAAAGTTCGGCTCGGCTTGAGACTGAAAATGTCTTTTATCCCCGCCTCTTAACGCGGAATTAACTGTAACCCGTAGATGATACGCTTGTGCAAGCACTGCAGGCGGGACCTATGGACGAATTATTAGGCGAATTTATTGCTGAGACCCAGGAAACGCTGGAGGCACTTTCGAGCATAATCGTTGCTTGGGAGGCTGATCCATGTGACCGGGACAGGCTGGATTCGGTATTTCGGTTTTTTCACACGGTAAAGGGCAGTTGTGGGTTCCTCAACCTGCCACGATTCGAACGCCTTAGCCATGCCGCCGAGGACGTGTTGTCGAAAGTTCGCGAAGGCAATTTAACGCCCAATCCCGCTACCATCAGCGCGGTCTTGTCAGTGATGGATCGCATCGCCGAGCTGTGTTCGGCTCTCGCTGCGGGTACGACGCCGCCCTTGGAAAACGACGATTTTCTGATCGAGGCGCTTCGTCACAGTCAAACGCCGGAAGGGCAGGCCGAAAGCGAGGCGGAGGTGTCAAACCCCGCTGCGGTCGCCGATCAAAAGGGCAAAGCCACTGCTGGCCCGCGCACGATTCGTTTGCCGCTCAGTTTGATCGACCAGCTTATGAACGGCGTGTCTGACATGGTGCTCTCGCGCAATGAACTCTCGCGTAAATTGCGTGATCGGGAAAGCGATCCTGAATTGGAGATCGCGTTTGAACGCCTGTCGAGCTGCATTGCAGACATGCGCGACACCATTTCCAAAACGCGAATGCAGCGTGTCGAGCGCCTGTTCATGGCTATCCCACGCATGGTCCGTGACCTTAGTCGCGATCTGGGCAAAAATATCGAATTGACGCTGGAAGGCGGCGACGTCGAAATGGACCGCGAAATGGTGGAGATGGTGGTCGATCCGCTGACCCACATCGTGCGCAACAGCATCGATCATGGGATTGAAATGCCGACGGACCGCATAGCAGCGGGCAAGAGTGAGACGGGGCATCTCCGCCTTTCCGCGCGCCAGTCCGGCAGCCATATTTTGATCGAAGTCGTCGATGACGGACGTGGTATCAATGTGGATGCGGTCGTTCGCAAAATTATTTCTACCGGCGTCATGACCGAGCAGGAGGTCGCCCGGCTGAGCGAGCAGGAACGGCTCGACCTTATTTTTTCGCCGGGTCTTTCCACTGCGCAGCAGGTCACATCCATTTCCGGTCGGGGCGTCGGCATGGACGTCGTCCGTGCAAACGTGGAAAGGGTAGGCGGCATCATCACCCTGACCAACGAACCGGGACAGGGTTTAACCATTACCATGCGCGTGCCGTTGACGCTGACGATCATTCCCGGCCTGATATTGCGCGCGGGCGGGCAATTGTTCGCGATCCCGCGTTCCTCAGTGATTGAAATTCTGCATGATAATAATTCCACGATCGACATCTCGCGCCTCGGCGGCGCTGACGTTGCCACGATTCGTGGGGTGCGGCATTCGATGGTCGATCTTGAAACTGTGATTGGACTTGAGAAAGCGGTGCAATCTACGCCGCGCACCATCATGGTGGTGCGCTCGGTTTCGGGCATGCCTTATGCATTAGCTGTTTCTAACGTCGAGAATCATGAAGAACTGGTTATACGTCCGGCCGCTCCTATCATTATGTCATCGGGCATTTTTGCCGGCATGACTTTGCCCGACAATGGCCAACCGATGTTGCTGCTGGATGCTGGCGGTATCGCTCAGGCTGCCCAGTTGCCACTGGACCAGACGCGCCGGGAAAACCTCGCCGCCAATGATCTGGGTTCGGAGGCAGATCGCGGGGAGCGGCATAGCGCGTTGCAGTTTATCGAGCTGTCCGGGATTGAACGCCTTATCCGTCTTTCGCTGGTCGAACGGGTCGAGGACGTGCCGATCGATGCCTTTGGATGTATCGCCAGCCAACCCTACGCGCGTATTGAAGGACGCCTGTTGCCGTGCGTCTATAGTGTAACGCCAGAGATTGCGGGACAGGAAGACTCTATTACCTGCCTGCGCATCCGCGACGGGCTGAGAGAAGTCTGTTACCCGGTTCGTACAATCTGCGATATTTTTGAAATTTCCGATGATCTCGACATGGCTGCGCCCAATGGCCATGTTGCCGGGCTGGCTATTGTTGACGGACGACAGATTGAGGTCGTGGATAATTTTGCGTTGTTTGCCAGCATTCCCGATATCGAGATAACGACGGAGCAATCCATGCGCTGCGTTATCGTGGATGGTGACGATAACTGGAATCGCGAGATTCTGATGCCACTGCTTGCCCAGGCAGGTTATGATGTGGCGATCGGGGCGACACCAACTCAAAACGATATAGTCTTGCGTATGGGCAGCGACAAAAACGATCCTCCAATTGCCATAGATCCCCAGATTCCCCTCGTTCGTTTGCGTCCGAATAGTAAGCCCACTGGCGTTGGCGACAATAGTATCTACCGCTACGATCGTGCCGGGCTTCTTCAAGCTATCGCCACGGTCTCGAAGGGCAGGAAGTCAGCATGAGCGAACTCTATCTTTTCGCGCATATTGCGGGAACGCCAGTCGCTGTCCGCACCGATGAGGTGCAGGCGGTTGTCAAAATATCCGAAATATCGCCCGTTCCGGCGGTGCCGGTACAAGTCGCAGGACTTGCCGCACTGCGGAGCAGGGTGTTGACCGTGATCGATGTCGCGGCGTTGATCGATCCCAAACTCGCAGACGCCGAGAATCGTTCCTATGCGATCGTATGCGATATCAGCGGCCACATTTACGGGATGTTAGTCGATAAGGTGAGCGACATCCGCGCTGTATCTGAACCGGCGCTCCCGCTGCATGGCAAAACGGATGCCGCGTGGGCGCATTACGCCGAGGGTGTGATTGAAAACGACGGAGAGGCACATCTCCTCGTATCCCTCAGAAATTTCATTGAAAATTCTGCAATTGGACTGGCTGCATAATGGGCACGTTTACCATTCAATCAGACTTGGGTTCTATCATAGGAAAATCAGAGCAGGGCTAACACCGCAGTAACAGCTTAGAAATCTGCAAGGGAACGGAAAAATGAAAAATTGTCTGGTGGTCGATGATTCGAAAGTGATCCGCAAAGTGGCGCGCCATATTCTGGAATCGCTTAATATTTCCGTTTCCGAAGCCTGCGACGGTCGTGATGCACTGAACCAGTGCGAAAGCGCGACCCATGACGTTGTCCTGCTCGACTGGAACATGCCAGTCATGAACGGTATTGAGTTCTTGCAGCAACTATCATCGGCCCAGGGCGATGCGCGCCCCAAAGTTATTTTTTGCACCACTGAAAATGGCCTTGGCCACATCAAAGCTGCGCTAGATGCCGGCGCCGACGAATATGTCATGAAACCGTTCGATCGCGATACCCTGGAAAGCAAACTACAGTTGGTTGGCGTAATCTGACCTGATTTACGCACGAATTATTTCAGCTTAGCGGGGTAAGAAAATAATGTCCGCGATTTCGCCTTGGCGTAGTTGGGCGCAGATAAGTCGTCCGGCGTCGCGGATTCTGATTGTGGATGACTCGGTCGTTGCACGCAGTTTTCTCGGCAAGATACTATCCGGCTATGACGACATGGAAGTGGTCGCCAAGGTAGCGAACATTATTTCCGCGCTGGATTATCTGCGCGGAAACAAGGTCGACTTCGTTCTCCTCGATAACGAAATGCCGGGAAAGACGGGCATTGAGGCACTGCCAGAGCTTATCGCGTTGGCGCAGGGCGCGTATATCGTCATGTTGTCCGGCAACTGTAGCGAGGGAAGCGAAGCGGCGGTACGCGCTTTGGCGCTCGGCGCCAGCGACGTTATTACCAAACCGAGCGCCCATGATTACAACAAGGACTTTTCGGAAGGCCTGATTCGACGCCTGACGCGGCTGAAGCTGCCGCAGAACATCCTTAGCAGTAGTGAAATTACGCCAGTCGCGCGGCCCGTTCGCCCACAGTTTCGTATGACGTGCCTGGGTCTGGGGTCTTCCACTGGCGGGATACATGCGCTGGGTGAATTCTTCTCCGGCATCAAACAACCGCTTGGCGTGCCAATCCTCATCACGCAACATTTGCCCGCGAGCTTCATCCCTTATTTCGCCAAGCAGCTTGAGCGGATGACAGCCATGCCGGTGCATATTGGCGCCGAGGGGATGCGATTGATGCCCGACATGATTTATGTCGCACCCGGCGAAAATAATATGCTGTGTCGCAGACGCGGGCGGGATATCGTCGAAATCACCCTGTCCAACACCATCGTAGATCTTCAGCCGATGCCTGCGGTTGACCCGATGTTGCAAGCGATGGCCGAATGCTATGGATCGGGTGCGGCGGCGGCCATTTTGACGGGCATGGGCCGCGACGGCACGATCGGCGCACAGCAAATTGTGCACGTCGGCGGAATCGTGATCGCGCAGGATGAAGCGAGCAGCGTCGTATGGGGTATGCCCGGATCGATTGCGCGGGCAGGGTTGGCCTCGGCCCTTCTGCCTGCCCATCAGATGTGCGGATTCCTTAAGCAATATACGCGAGTGTCTCTATGACTGCGGAAACCCAGACTGCCGCGATGCGGGTGCTGTCGGCCTTGCTGGAGGCGCGAACGGGGCAGGTGCTGGCGGAAAACAGAATGTGGCGCATGGAAACGTCGCTCAAGCCGGTGCTGCGCGCCAACGGCCTCGTCACTTTGGAAGAACTGGTGGGGCGGCTGCTGGCGGACGACAAGGCCGGGACTTTGGCCGAGGATATCGTCAATGCACTGCTGAATAATGAGAGTAGCTTCTTTCGCGATAACCATGTTTTCCAAATGCTCGCGCGGGAATTGCTACCCGCCATCGCGGAGCGGCGCAAGGATCGCACATTGCGCATATGGAGCGCAGGGTGTTCCACCGGTCAGGAAGCCTATTCGCTGGCTATGGCGATCCGGAACAACGCCGAAGCGTGGAAGGGCTGGCGGATCCATATAGCGGCGACCGATGTGTCCACGGCAGCGGTGGCGCAAGCGCGTTCCGGTACATACTCCTCGATCGACGTACAGCGCGGTCTTGCCATCAATGATTTGTTATTGTGGTTTGAACCGGCCGGTGACGACTGGCGGATAAACGCAGAATTGCGCCATATGATCGATTTCCGGGTCGATAATTTATTCGACAGCAAGCTGCCAGCCGGTCAGTTTGATCTGATATTGTGCCGCAATGTATTGCTGTATTTTTCGGCGGAACGGCGGCGCCAAGTATTCGATGAACTGGCACGACATAGCCATGCCGGCAGCTTTCTGCTGCTTGGGGCAGGCGAAACCGTTATCGATCAGACGGCGGACTTTTCTTCCAGTCACAAATTCCCCGGCATTTATGGGCGGGTTAGGGAAGGCGCAGTTGAAACGGCCCCGCAAATAGCGCAGCCAGCGCGCGGGGCCGGGCGGTTCTGACGCGGCATTCTTTCCACCGATTTCAACGGGTGATGTATATCCTCGCTTGATCGCGTAGCGGATGTCCGCCATGTTCTCCACGGCAATACGCATGTGAGCAAGATTTTGCAGGGATGAAGGGCGGATCGGTGATTGAAACTCCGTCACCCAACTTTGACGAACGGTCATCGCCCATATCGATGCTGGTGCTCCATTACACCGGAATGCCGGATGCGGCGAGCGCGATCCGGTGGCTCGCAGACCCTGAATCGAAAGTGTCGGCTCATTATGTCGTTACTGAGGACGGGCAGGTCATCCGCATGGTCGACGAGGCGAAGCGCGCATGGCACGCGGGCAAAAGCTATTGGCGCGGCCTGAGCGACATTAATTCCGCCAGCATTGGTATCGAGATTGTCAATCCGGGCCATGAATGGGGCTATCGTCCGTTTACGGAGGATCAGGTTCAGGCCCTGATCCCGCTCGTGCACGATATTGTGGAGCGCCACGGCATTTCGCGCGGCAATGTGGTTGGCCACAGCGATATTGCGCCCGCCCGCAAGCAGGATCCCGGAGAGCTTTTTCCTTGGGCTACGCTGGCGCGGCTGCGGCTCGCACTGCCGCGCCCGACCCGCAACCTGATGGACCCGCTGTGGAGTGACAGCGGTTTCATGCTCGCACTGGAACGCTTCGGTTATGACATTGCCGAACCGGAAGCCGCGGTACACGCATTTCAACGGCGCTTTCGCCCCGAGGTGATGGACGGCGTTATTGATGGCGAATGCCGCGCGATCCTGCTGGCGTTATTATTGCCCAAGCCCGAGTGATAGCTTGCATCTTTACGGGATGACGCCGCACACGAATTAAGCTAAAGTGCCTATACCAGAAGGCCGGGCGGCCGCGGCGAGGCAATGCTTCGGCGAGGAAAGTCCGGGCTCCACGAAATAACGGTGCCAGTTAACGACTGGCGGGGTATCGGTGCTCCGGTACTTCAGGGAAAGTGCAACAGAGAGCAGGTCGCCCAGAGTTTTCTCTAAGGCTTCGGCCAGGTGAACAGTGAAAGGGTGCGGTAAGAGCGCACCGCGTCCCCGGCAACGGTGGATGGCATGGAAAACCCCACCGGGAGCAAGACCGAATAGGGATGGCACGAGGGACTTCGGTTTCTCAGGGCAAGTTTCGGCCCGACCGTCCGGGTTGGTCGCTTGAGGCCGGGAGCGATCCCGGTCCTAGATGAATGGTCGCCCATCCGCCCTTTGGGGTGGTGGACAGAACCCGGCTTACAGGCCTTCTGGTAATTATTTTTGGGTCTGGGCCTTTCCCACGACCACCCGGTTAAGTAGATTGACGATATGGCACGTGTAGGGCGAACGGATAACTGGGGCTTTCCCCGTTGGGGCAGCTATGGCAGCGAGCGCACCGCGCAGCAGGTGCGCATGTGCGACCGCCACGGCTGCGAGTCGCCCGGTGATTGCCCGGCGCCAAAGTCCCCCAATAGCGCGGAACGCTGGTATTTCTGTCAACAGCACGCCGGCGAATATAACCGCGGCTGGGATTATTTTCAGGGGCTGGACGAGGAAGAGCGCGCCAAGCGGGAATATGACGAGCGGCGCGACGCGGGCGGATTTAATGGATCGAGCTTTTACGGCTGGGGTGCGGCGGGGGACGGAACGCGTTCCCGCGATGAAATGCGCGCGCTAGAACTGCTGGAATTGGAAAGCGACGCCGATTTTGAAGCAGTGCGCAAAAGCTGGCGGCGTCTGGCGAAAGAAAATCATCCAGATGTGAAACCGGGGGACTCGGCAGCGGCGAGCCGGTTTCAGGCAATACAGGCGGCCTATGACGTGCTGCGTGCCGCCGAGGATCGGCGTACCCTTAAGCCATGATAGCGTTGTAGCAACTCCATTGTTCCGCTTGAAATCCGCAGAGTTCGCACATATTTTAGGGTATTATGGCCATACTTCCTATCATTGAAACGCCCGATCCGATTTTGCGGACGATCTCTACTCCTGTGGAGGCGATTGACGCCGATCTCCAGACGCTGATCGATGACATGTTCGAAACCATGTATGATGCGCCCGGTATCGGCCTTGCGGCCGTGCAGGTGGGTGTGCCGAAGCGCCTGCTGGTGATCGATTTGCAGGAACCAGAATCGGATGCCGAGGATGCGCCGCCGGTTAGAAGCCCGCGCGTGTTCATTAATCCGCAAATCCTTGATGGATCAGAAGAACTCTCGATTTACAGCGAGGGCTGCCTGTCGGTCCCCGAACAATATGCCGAGGTGGAACGCCCCGCGACCATTCGGGTCAGTTGGATGGATCGTGATGGACGTATTCACGAAGAACGGATCGATGGCTTGCTGGCGACATGTTTGCAGCATGAGATGGACCACCTCGAAGGGATATTGTTCATTGATCACCTCTCACGCGTGAAGCGCGACATGCTGCTCAAGAAACTGACTAAGTCACGCCGCGCGGCTTGATTTTCGCGCCAGTTAGGCGAAAGCCTGCGCCACTGATTCCATCGATGCATCATGTGTCAGGTCGTAATGCAACGGCGTAACGGTGATATAATCCTGCCGAATCGCGGTAAGGTCAGTGCCCTCGGGCGCTGAATCGGTCGTTGCGATTCCGAACCAGTAATAATTGTATCCGCGTGGGTCGGTGCCCTTGACGATTTGCGTATGCGAAATGTCGTGAAAACCCTGCCGCACCACCTTGATGCCCTGCACGGCTTCTGGGTTCACGGCTGGAAAGTTGACGTTGAACAGCATTCTATGATCGTGGGGTAGGGCGATGAGCGGGCGCAAAACTCTCTCGCCCCATGCTTCCGCACAGGCGTAGGGAACATCATCACCCATGCCTTTGCGGGAATATACCTGACTGAGCGCGATTGAGCGGATGCCCGAAATTGCGCCCTCCATCGCTGCGGATACGGTGCCGGAATAGGTGACATGCTCGGCAAGATTGGCACTACGGTTGACCCCGGACAGCACCAGATCCGGCGGACAATCCTTCATCAAATGGCTGATCGCCATCATCACCGCGTCGGTTGGCGTGCCGGTGACGCTGAAATGTTGCGCGCCATGTTTACGCAGGCGTAATGGTCGGGTGAGCGTCAGGCTGTGACCCGCGCCCGATTGCTCCTCGGACGGCGCGACAATCCAGACGTCGTCGGATAGCGTACGCGCGATTGTCTCCAGCACTTTCAGGCCTGGCGCATGTACGCCGTCGTCGTTGGTCAGCAATATGCGCATTAGCGAGGTTCCAGTTTCTCTAGTCCACCCATATAGGGAGCGAGCGCGGCGGGAATGATGACAGAGCCATCGGCTTGTTGATAATTTTCCAGCACCGCGACGAGTGTGCGCCCGACCGCGAGGCCGGAACCGTTTAGCGTATGGAGGAAACGCGTCTGCTTCTCGCCTTCGGGCTTGTAGCGGGCGTTCATGCGTCGCGCCTGAAAATCACCGCAGTTGGAGATCGAGCTGATCTCGCGATAGGTGTTCTGGCTGGGCAGCCACACTTCCAGATCAAACGTCTTGCGCGCGCCAAAGCCCATGTCGCCGGTGCACAGCAGCATCTTGCGATAGGGCAGCTCCAGCGCCTCCAATATCCCCTCGGCGCATTTCACCATGCGTTCATGCTCGGTTTCGGACTCTTCCGGGCGGCAGATCGCGACCAGCTCGACCTTCTCAAACTGATGCTGGCGAATAAACCCGCGCGTGTCACGCCCCGCAGAGCCGGCTTCGGAGCGGAAGCAGGGGGTCAGGGCGGTGAAGCGCAGAGGGAGGGTGGTGCTGGGGACGATTTGATCGCGTACTAGGTTGGTGAGGGAGACTTCGGCGGTGGGGATCAGCCAAAGGCGTGATCGCTCTTCATTGCCTGGAATAAGTTGTGAAAAGAGATCTTCTACCAGTTCACCAAGCTCTGGGCTATTGTCAGGTAAATCATCTATCAGTTCCCACATCCGAGCTCGATCGTACGACTTTGAGGTTTGGAAGAGATCTTCTTTGAACTTCGGCAATTGTCCGGTGCCGTAAAGCGCATGATCGCGCACCAATAGCGGAGGATTGACCTCTTCATAGCCATTTTCATCGGTTTGCTTGTCGAGCATGAATTGTGCGAGTGCACGATGTAGGCGTGCCATGCCGCCCCGCAGTGCGGTAAAACGCGCGCCGGACATCGCGGCGGCGGCTTCGAAATCCATGCCAAGCGCCGGGCCGAAATCGGCGTGATCCTGCGGGGGGAAGTCAAGAGTGTGCGGCGTGCCCCAGCGTGACATTTCGACATTGGCGTGCTCATCTGCGCCTTCAGGCACATCATCGGCAGGAAGGTTAGGAATGGCCGCGAGCAAATCATCGAGCGCCTTGGCGGCTTGCGCCTCTTCGGCCTCTGACGCAGGCATTGAAGTCTTGAGCGCTTCCAGTTCGGCAACGACTGCTTCATCGGGTTGCAGCCCCTTGGCCTTGGCCTGACCAAATAGAGCGGACAGCTCTTTGCGACGTGCCTGCCCTGCCTGTGCTGCGGTCATCGCCGCGCGACGCTGTTCATCAATCGCCAAAATCTGCGGACTCATCGCCTCCAACCCGCGCTTTTTCAGGGCGGCGTCGAAGGCGGTCGGGTTTTCCCGGATGAAGCGTATATCGTGCATGGTCGCCCTATGCCGTGGCACGGGCGCTGGTGCAAGAGTCTGGCGCGTTTCGATTCTTCATGTCGTCTTTGCGAGCGTAGCGAAGCAATCCAGCGGCGGGACAGTGGATTGCTTCGCTGCGCTCGCAATGACGAACAGGATTTAGCCGGATTGTCTATGCCCAATCCTTCGATACGGTATTTCGACTTTGCTCAGTCCTTACTCAGCACGAACGGGATAAGGTGTGGCCTCTTCACTCCGAAACGGGGCTTTGGGGACTGGCCTCGCTGCCAGCCTCCGCTATTTCCGCTTCGTCCTCACCGCTTTCCTCGATCCGGGCGGCGGAGACGACATGTTCCTGTTCGGCGACATTGAACAGGCGCACGCCCGCCGAATTGCGCCCGATGACGCGCATCGACGAGAGGCCCATGCGGATCAGCTTCGCCTGATCGGTAACGAGCATCAGATGATCGTCCTTCACGGTTGGGAAGCTGGCGACGACGAGGCCGTTGCGGGCGATGTTGTCGATATTGGTAATGCCCTGACCACCGCGACCCGTGCGGCGATATTCATAGGCGGATGACAGCTTGCCATAGCCATTGGCGCACACGGTCAGGATGAACTGCTCCGTCTCCGCAAACTGCGCCATGCGTTCGGGGGAAAGGGTGGGGGCGTTCTCGTTTTCCTTCCACGCGGCGGCGCGCAGATATTCGTCGCGCTCGTCCGTACTGGCGTCGAAGCCAGTAAGGATGGAGACAGAAATGACCTCATCGCCATCCTTCAGGCTCATGCCGCGCACGCCCACTGAAGTGCGGCTCTGGAATTCGCGCACGTCAGTCGCGGCAAAGCGGATCGCCTTGCCTTGCCGCGTGGCGAGCAGCACATCGTCGCTTTCGGTGAGCAAGCGCACGCCGACGAGGCGGTCATTCGCTTCATCATCAAAGCGCATCGCGATCTTGCCGTTGCCGGGAATATTGGTGAACGCATCCATCGAGTTGCGCCGCACCGTGCCATTGGCGGTCGCGAACATGACGTGCAGATCGGCCCAGCTTTCCTCATCTTCGGGCAGCGGCAACACGGTCTGGATCGTCTCACCTGCGGCGAGCGGGAGCAGGTTGACCATCGGCCGTCCGCGTGTGGCCGGGCTACCCTCGGGCAGGCGCCACACCTTCATGCGATACACCTTGCCGTGGGTGGAGAAGAACAGCACCGGCGTGTGGGTGGAGGTAACGAACAATTCGGTGATCGCGTCCTCATCCTTGGTCGCCATGCCCGCGCGGCCCTTGCCGCCCCGTGCCTGCGCGCGGAAGCTGTCTAGCGGGGTGCGCTTGATGTAGCCCTGCAAGGTCACGGTGACGACCATGTCCTCACGCTCGATCAGGTCTTCGTCGTCGATGCCGTCGGCGGCGGGGGCGATGATCGACTTGCGCGGGGTGGCGAATTCGCTCTCGATCGCTTCAAACTCTTCCCGCATCACGGCGTAGAGCTTGACCCGGTCGCCGAGGATTTCGAGATAACCGGCGATGGCAGTGGCCAGTTCGGCCAGTTCACTGCCGATTTCGTCGCGGCCAATCGCGGTCAGGCGATGCAGGCGCAGGTCGAGGATCGCACGGACCTGCAGCTCTGACATGCGATAGGTGTCGCCGCTGATCTCGGTTTCGATCGCCTCGACCAGTTTGATATAGGGCGCGATTTCCGCAACCGGCCATTCGCGGGCGAGCAATTTTTCGCGTGCCTCGACCGGGCTGGCCGCGCCGCGGATGATGCGCACGACTTCATCGAGGTTGGATACAGCGATGACGAGGCCAAGCAACAGATGCGCGCGTTCACGGGCCTTGTTCAGTTCGAACTTGGTGCGCCGCGTGATAACCTCTTCACGGAATTGGACGAAGGCTTCGATGATTTCACGCAGGTTGAGCAGTTCCGGGCGTCCGCCACGAATGGCGAGCATATTGGCCGGGAAGCTCGATTGCGCCGGGGTGTGGCGCCACAACTGGTTGAGCACGACTTCGGGCGTCGCATCGCGCTTGAGGTCGATGACGATCCGCACGCCCTCACGGCTCGATTCGTCACGGATGTCGCTGATCCCCTCAATCCGCTTTTCCTTGGCAGCATCGGCGATTTTCTCGACCAGTCCGTTCTTGCCGGTCTGAAACGGGATGGCGGTCAGCACGATCGAACGACGATCTCCGCGTCCTTCTTCAATGATATGGCGCGAGCGCATCATGATCGACCCGCGCCCGGTGTGATAGGCGCTGCGTGCACCCGATTGGCCAAGGATCAGCGGGCTGGTCGGGAAATCGGGACCAGGAACGATCTCGATCAGTTCGTCAATCGTGATGTCCGGGTTTTCAATGTAGGCCAAGCAGGCGCGCAGCACTTCGCCAAGGTTATGCGGCGGGATATTGGTCGCCATGCCAACCGCGATGCCGCCTGCGCCGTTGACGAGCAGGTTCGGGAAGCGAGCGGGCAGCACCTGCGGCTCGCTCTCCGACCCGTCATAGTTCGGCGTGAAATCGACGGTATCCTTGTCGAGATCGTCGAGCAGCGCATTGGCGACTTTGGCGAGGCGCGCTTCGGTATAGCGCATCGCCGCCGGGCTGTCCGGGTCCATCGATCCGAAGTTGCCCTGGCCGTCGATCAGCGGCACCCGCATCGACCAGTCTTGCGTCATGCGGGCAAGCGCGTCGTAGATCGAGCTGTCACCATGCGGGTGATATTTACCCATGACATCACCGACCAGACGCGCCGACTTGCGATAAGGTTTGCCCGCAACGAAACCTGCTTCATGCGCGCCAAAGAGAATGCGGCGATGCACAGGTTTCAGGCCATCGCGCACATCGGGAAGCGCGCGGCTAACGATGACCGACATCGCGTAATCGAGGTAGCTCGTCTTCATTTCGTCGACGATGTTGATCGGGCTGATGTCCGAAGGGTCGGCGAGCAGAATCTCGTCGGTCAATGCGTTTCTCTTTTCGGTGTTGGGCTGGTTACAGAACGGAGACACTCTCTAGCTTACTCAGTTGCCGCTGTCACCCCACGCGCGCCCGCGTGTAAGCGTGCGTGCAAACTGCTTGAAGGTGCGAGTTGAAGGTGCGAGCGGCTGTTTCGGTCTGTCGCGTGTAGCGGACGGGTCGTCGTGAAATCTTTGACCGCAGACGAGCGGTCATGACAAGCGATGCCGGTCGCTGTATAGCCGCGTTCAACAGTTGTTCACGCGCTTCCTTCTATCCGTCGGATCGCAAAATATTAAGGCGTACCGGTTCGCCGGTCCCATAAGGAGATCGATTATGCGTTTTGTTTCCCCTGTTACCCTGGGTTTGGTGCTGGGTTTGACCACGATGTCGCTCGGTGTATCGGTGCCTGTGGCGACGGCGAAGGAGAAGGCCGCCGAAGCGCCTAAACTTAAGCTGAGCGACGCCTTCAAGGCGCCCATTATCAAGACCGAGCAGGCGTTGGCCAAGAAGGATACGGCCGCGGCAGCAGCAGCCATCGCGGAAGCGGAACCTTTGGCGAAAACGCCTGATGAATTATATATGCTCAACTCCGAGCGACTTAACCTGAGCATCCTTACCAAGGACACTGCCCTGCAACAGCGTGCGCTGACGGGACTGCTGGATACCGGCCTTGTGCCGCAGGCTCAGGTTGGCCAGTTTAATATGTTCGCTGCGCAAGGCGATTTGACAGCCAAGAAATATGATTCGGCGCTCGCCCGTGCTCAGGCTGCCCTGGCCGCAGGCTATAAGGCAGATGAAGCCAATCTGACTATCGCCCAAGCCTATTTTGGCAAAGCCGAAGGCGGGAATCCGGCGGTTGAGCCGGGTCGTACCGCGATTGTCAACGGTCTGAAGGCGTTCCGGCTGGCGATTGACGCTTCGAAGGCTGCGGGGCAGGCTGTGCCTGCACAATGGTATGCCGTTGGGGTAAGCCGTGCCGACGCTGCCAATCTGCCGGAGATCAAGGATTGGGCGCAGATGGCCTATGAGGCTGAACCGAACGGGGTGAACCTGCGCACGCTGCTCCGCGTCTATCAACGTGCCAATCCGGCCATTACGAATCGCGAAAACCTCGATGTGATGCGCTTGATGAGCGCGTCGGGCGGCCTTGCCGTGAAGGGCGATTTTGCGGAATATGCCGAAATGGCGTTCAAGGGCGGCGTGCTGGGTGAAACCAAATCGGCCATCGATAAAGGCCGGGCGGGAGGCAAGATGACGAGCACCGATTCAGCCGATCTCTATGCGCTGGCGTCGCAAAAAGTTGCGGGCGACAAGGCGTCGCTTCCCGCGAGCGAAGTCGATGCGCGCAAGTCTGCGACCGGAAAAATCGCTTCGGCTGCTGCCGACGCCTATCTTGGCTATGGCGACTATGCAAAAGCGGTGACGTTTTACCAGCTTGCGATAAGTAAGGGTGGTGCGGATATTGCCGAAGCCAATACACGGCTGGGCATCGCTCTGGCATTGTCGGGTGATACGGAAGGCGCCAAGGCGGCGTTTTCGAAAGTGACGACCGGAACGCGCGGTGACATCGCGCGTTACTGGCTCACGTGGTTGGCCCATAAAACGGCTGCGTAACGACCAAGATAGCCCAGCGAAAAGCAGGCGATGGAGGTGGCTTCATCGCCTGTCGGGCGACGCGCGATTACAGGAGGTTGAGGGTGCCAATTAAACGCGCGTTTTCCCGGGGCTTTACCGGCAGAGCTTTCTTTATCACTGCGCTGACGCTTATGGGCACTGCGATGGCCGCAAGCGCGCCGGTAGCAGCGAAAGAGGATATCAGCGCATTATCGGCATCGCCGAAATTTCGCGAGGCCATAGCGCGCGTTAAGGCAAGCCTTGATGCGGGGGACACCGCTACCGCGACTGGCACTTTGGCAACGCTCCAGCCATCATCGCCTATCGAAAAATATATGGTGGCTTCGCTGCGGCTCGACCTTGCGGTCCGCCAGAACGATGCGCGCGCTCAACGCAGCGCGATCACCGATATCCTCGGCAGCGGGGCTGTGCCTACGGGGCAGGAGGCCTATCTCCATTACCTGTCTGGCTATATGGCGATGCAGGGCGGCGCGTTCGATGACGCGATTGGTCAGTTTTCGTCCGCGCGCACCCAAGGATATGATAAGCCGCAACTCTCGCTGATGCTGGTTGATGCCTATGTGCGTCGCGGCCGTCAGGGGGACGCGCTCAAGCTGCTTTCCGAAACGATCGATAAACAGGTGGCCGGTGGACAAAGCGTGCCCGCGGCATGGTTCGATCGTGCCGCGGCGCTGGCATATGGTCAGAAGGACTGGAGCCTGTTCGCCCGGTTTCAGGCGCGCAAGCTGCTAACTTATAGCACACCCGCCGACTGGCGCACCGCTATCATCACTTATATCGCGGGCGCCAACCCGGACAACGAAGCACAGATAGACCTGTTGCGCCTGCAATATGCAACTTCGGCGCTGGCGAGCGAGCGTGACTATCAAGGCTATGCAAAACTGGCGGAGTCAATGAACTACCCGGCCGAGGCCAAATCGGTGATCGAAGCGGGACGCTCCAGCGGGGATTTGCTCGTCAAGGATGCGGTGACAGCGCCGATGTTCGCCAAGCTCGGCCCCAAGGCGAAACAATATCTGGCTGCGACTACGGCGGGTGCCGGAAAATCCGGTTCGGCTAAATCCAGTCCGGCTCAGGCGGCTGCGACGAATGGGGACAAGTTGCTCTCGGTGGCCAAATATAGCGAAGCTGTATCCGCATATCGTTCGGCCTTGGCCGCCACTGACGGTGTGATCGAACGGGACCGCGTCAACACACGGCTGGGTATCGCATTGGCCCGTTCGGGAGATATGCCGGGCGCGCAGGCGGCGTTCGCGCTGGCAGGCGGAAAATGGGCTGACATCGCTACCTTGTGGTCGGCCTGGGCGAGCGCACCTAAAAGGCAGTAATCAGCGTGGAATCGGTACGCCCGGCGCGTTCTTCGATGTGCGAATCGTCAGCGATGTCTTGACGCTCGCGACATTGGGGGCCGGGGTTAGCTTCGAGGTGAGGAATTGTTGAAACGCCTGCAAATCGCTCGCGACCACCTTGAGCATAAAATCGATTTCTCCGTTGAGCATATGACATTCGCGTACTTCGGGGAGCATCGCCACATGCCGCTCAAATGCTTCCAGATCGGATTCGGCCTGACTTTTAAGGCTGACCATCACAAAAACGGTTATCGTATAACCGAGCGCACCGGCATTGACGACGGCGTGATAGGATTCGATGGTGCCTGATTCTTCCAGAGCCCGCACACGCCGTAGGCATGGTGGCGCTGTCAGCCCGATTTTTCGCGCCAGCTCGACGTTCGTTATGCGCCCATCATTCTGAAGCTCGGAAAGAATATGCAGATCTGTTGCATCGAGTGTCGATATTGCCATGACTTGATAATATCCTTTCGTTTTATGCGAAACACCCATAATATTATTTCACGTACCGGCAACCGTCCCACTATGCAACGGTAACCATGACGGCCGCCGCACCCTCTTTTCCTTTGGACAGGATCGGCTATGAGGAGGTGGGGTGTGGAGGCTAATTTTCATCGCGAGGAGTGCCGTGCGTTTTAACGACCTGATGCAGACAGTGCTGGCGGCTCAAGCGCGCACGGGCATTGGCGCCATAACTTTATGGCGGCAGTGCGTGGATATGCTTGCCCAATATGACCGGCATGACGGCACGGTGCTGACGCCGGAAGACTGTGTCGCACTTATCGTCCGCCTCGAATCATTGCGTGAAAGCGTGAGCGAGACACAGCGGATTGCCAGCGTTGTCGAACTCGGCTCGCGTCTGCGTTCGCCTGCGCTGATTTCCTTTTTCAGCAATGATCGCCCGTCTGTGTGCGTGGCGGCGATGGCGCGCGCGACCATGCCGGATGAATTTTGGCCCGCCATCTTGCCACAACTGACTCCTACCGCACGCGGCGTATTGCGCGGACGACGGGATATGGGGCCGCTTACCCGGCGCGCGCTGGAAAGTTTCGGTAAAAGCGATCTAGTGTTGAGCATGGAACGGGCCGAGGAGGTATCGACTTCGGTTGCCGCTCAAGCTGATCCGGTGATGGACTTGACCAACGCCATGCAGGCGGCATCGGTGGCGCCATCGAAAGCAGCGTCGCTTGCAGAAGCGCTCCACAAATCGGATGGCCCGACCCCCGACCCCAACCGCAGTCAGATCCGCGATCTGGTCGAACGGATTGAGCGCTATACGAACAGCAATAGGCCCAAAACGCTTCCCCCGGAACCGGCGACTATGGTGTCGGACGCCACCCCGACGCCGCGCCACTTCACCTTCGAGACGGATGCGGTCGGGTCGATTATCTGGGTGGGTGAGGCATCGCGCACCGCGCTGATCGGTCTGTCAATTGCGGAGCCTGCGCTGCCCGGTGAATCGGGAGCCGACGGACATATCGCGGGCGCATTCACACGGCGCAGCAGTTTCCAGCACGGGCGTCTGTGGATCAGTGATGGACCCTATGGCGGTGAGTGGCGGTTGTCGGCCATCCCGTTTTTTGAACAGAAGTCGGGACGGTTTCAAGGCTATCGTGGGCAGGCGCGCCGCCCGCATTTGCACGAGGTGCCCCATGCCCCGCGCATGGAACGCGAGCGGCGAGAGGCGATATCCCTCGATTCCATGCGTCAGCTTATCCATGAGCTGCGCACGCCGCTGAACGCGATATTGGGATTCGCCGAGATTATCGAGCAGCAATTATTTGGTCCGGCAGACGTGCATTATCGCGAAATGGCGGGCAATATTCTCGTCGATGCGCGCCGCCTGCTCGGCGCGTTCGATGATCTTGATCTGGCCTCGCGCGCCAATTCGGACAGCGATGTGAACGATGCGCGGGCTGCGTCGATAATAGAGATCGAGCCATTGATCGCGCACGTTACGTCCCTGTTTAACGATAGTGATGATGCTCCACGGGGGAGCACGAGGCCGCACTATCCGCGTATCCACATCACCACCGCAGCTTCTTTACCAGCGGTTTCGCTCGATCCGGTTAAGGGCGAGCGGATGATGCAGCACCTTATGCGCACCCTGATGTCCGTGACGCCGCCGGAAGAATCGCTGTTCGGTTCGTTATGGTTTCAGCCCGATGGCGATGGCGGGCATGTCTTGCTCGCCCTAGATCGCCCCGCGCGGCTCAAAGGGCTGGACGAAGAACAGATGCT